>CACWOQ010000009.1 GCA_902762505.1 uncultured Ruminococcus sp.
CTAAGGCATTTTTCCATTAGTTATCGATAAAATAACCGCCTGCAAATTTATATTATATATGAAATAAACCGTGTTTGTCATATACAACACTGCCAAATTATTACGGATCATTTTGGCAACTTATCACAAATCTATGTGCTTGTTTTGCCATAAGCGAATATAAACATAATCAGTTTTTATTGACGCTCCATCACTGCATTCACTGGTGAAAAATAAATGGAGAACCTATGGACTGAACTATGCAGCAACAGCGTTTGCGTTGACTTTTTCTATAATGCGCCTGATTCCATGCCATACGGAAAGGTCTGTGAAAACCTCAACTACGCTGCCCTGGTCGGTGAACGGCGGCTCCTGAAGTACGGAAAGATCTTTCATAACGCCGTTGTGTACGATATACTCTACGATTTGGTTGACAAAATAGATCTGTCTGCTGTCAAGATTGGCGTTATCCAGATATTCCGAAAACGCCTCTTTTGCCGCACTCATATCCATACCGACTATTTCACGGACAAGTTCTCCGAGAGGCTTTTTACCGTACTCATTTTCGTAATCCTGTTGTGTACCGACCTCGCTCCAAAGAATTCGCTCCAGCTCACCAACATCGTCTTTTGTAAGCGGGATGTTTCCGCGCAGTTTTGCGATAACTCCATTGTCCTGATGATTACGAATATAGTACTCTGCCTTTATCTTATAATTCTTTAGGTCATCGTTTTCAAGTTCAGAATCCTTCCAGTCAACGGAAAGGATTTCATCATCGAAATCAGTATCATATCTGTTTTTCCTTGGAGGAATATATTTGATAAGATCACGTAGATTCTCTCTGATATTCTCGAATTCGTTTATGCCTGCGTTTTCCACATAATCCGTATGCAGAATTGTATTGATAAGATCCGCCTGAGCCATTATTTCCGGTATATTCGCAACTGACGCGACTGCCAAAACCTTTCTCATGAGATCGCTCCTTGCTCTGCTGTACTTCTTTCCGGCAAGATATGCGACCTCTATGCCGTAAATCAGAGCGTCAAAGCGAAGCGCCTTCGGATCGTCTGAATCCGGCATAATCAGTGGGGCAAGTTCCTGCCAAATCAGAAGTGTATCCTCATATGTGATCGTCTTGTAATTATCGGGATCAGAGTATTGATCAACGTATTTCAGATGCTGACGAACGGCAAAATTATCTCGATTGAGTTCATGGACTTTTTCAACCATTTCGCCTACAAGCGTTTTTCGGAACGCTATAAGATATTCTGTCTGATATGCCAGATCCTGCAATTTATATATGATCTCAGACTTAAGGTGGAATATAGCTCCGGAAAGAGCAATCATGTTTGCGGTCGGTCTGCCTTTGTTCATGCGGAAGAACTCAAAATTTCCGCAGAAGTCGAAGATATAGAATTTTTCTTTATCTTTGCCGTCAAGCAGAGTGGGGCAAAGGCGGGTTCCGCGTCCGATCATCTGCCAGAATTTTGCCTTGCTCATCACCTTTTTGAAGAAAACGAGGTTCAACACTTCCGGCACGTCGATACCGGTATCGAGCATATCCACGGAAATAGCGATCTGCGGCAGTTTTTTCGGATCGGAGAACTCGTCTATCGCGCTTTGCGCGTAGGTCATATAATTGTCGATAACTTTTGCAAATCCGGGATATTGAGGATATTCCTTATTGAACACCTCATAGATCTTTTCGGCGTGCGTATGATTCTTTGCAAAGATGATCGTTTTTCCGAGCTTTGCGCCGTAATCGATCTTTATTCCGTTCTCCATTACAACGTGTAGAACCTCGCGTATCGTGTCTTCATTGAAGATCCACTCGTTCAGCGCGGAAGAAGCGATGCTCTCGGGCAGTTCGCCGTTCTCGTCCTCGAACGTGGCTTCATACGCCTCTTTGTCTTCGTCGGAAAGCTCATCGTAAACGATCCCCTGCTCAATAAATTTCAGTCGTGTTTCGACAGACACGAAATCAACAAGATAGCCGTCTTTTACCGCCTGCGCGAGCTCATAACCGTAAGTAGGGACGCCGTTTTCCAGCTCAAAGACCTCGTAGGTATTTTTGTCGATCTCGTCCTTCGGCGTGGCGGTCAAGCCGACGAGCGGCGCGTCAAAATACGTAAATATGTCCTTGTACTTGTTATAAATCGAACGGTGCGCCTCGTCACAGATTACAAGATCGAAATGTCCTGTGGTGAACAGCTTGCCCTTGTCGTCCTTCGCCGTGTCGATCACGTTCATCATCGTCTGATAAGTCGAAAAAACGCAGTGCGCCGTATAATTGTCCTTCTCCTCGCAGAGATTTGTAACGGACAGATCCGGCAGCAGATTCACAAAAGCGCGCTTTGCCTGCGTGACTAGCGAATTGCGATCGGCGAGAAACAGAATGTTTTTCACCCAACCGTGCTGAAGAAGAACGTCGCAGAGTCCGATAACCGTCCTTGTTTTTCCCGATCCGGTCGCCATGACGAGCAGAGCTTTGCGGCGGTTTTTATTGCCGAAAGCGTCACAGACTGCTTTGATAGCGGCTTCCTGATAGTACCGTCCGGCGATGTTTTTGTTCACCATCACGTTTTTCAGACTTGTCCGCATCGTTTGCAGATTGAACAGTTTTTCAAGGTCGCGCTTGGAATAAACCGACGCGACTTTTCTTTCCGGGTAAAGGTTGTCCTGAATGTGCGTTTCAAAGCCGTTTGTCAGGAATACGACCGGGCGGCGGTGATATTTTTTCTCAAGGATATCCGCGTAAAGCTTCGCCTGCTGGCGCCCCTTCGCCACGTCGACACAGGTACGTTTGGCTTCAACCACGGCAAGCGGACGTCCGTCTTCGCCGTAAAGAACGTAATCCGCGTATCCGACGCCAGCCTGATTCGGCATGCCGTAAAGCTCGACTTCGTTCAGCCAGTCTTTGCCCTCCGTCCAGCCGGCGTCCTGAAGCATGGTGTCGATATAGATCTTCCGGGTCTTGTATTCGGAAAGTTCAAGCGGCTTCGGAACGTAGGTCTGCGCTTGTTCCGCGCGCCGCGCGGACAGTTCTTCTTTTAAAGCCTTGTTCTCTTCTATCAGCTTCGCCAGATCTATATCGGATTCCGGAACGAGGGCTGACGCTTCTTCCGAAGACACGGACAGAAGCGAGGGATCGAACGTCTGCTGTTCATAGTTGTCCGCGTAGAAATACGCGATCTCGTCGAGAACGTAGAACAGGTTTTCTATGCAGAGTTCCGCCTGTTCTTTCGACACCTTTCTGCCCGAATGGGCGGCGTTATTGCCGACTTTGCGTATGAAATCCATTCGCTTCCATATATCATCGCCTACGATATCGCGGAATTTCTCGTCGTTCATAAGAGACACGAGCGTGTCCTGATACGGCATGGTAAGATCGCGGTCAACGGAGTACATCCACTTGATCGCAAATTCCATAGCCCGGCGGCAGTTCAGCACGCAGGAATCAATATCGATACGCACCAGTTTCTCCGCGGCTATCGCCACGTCGGCGAAGGCGTCAAAGCCTTTGTCTTTTTTTAAGAAATCGAAGTTTGTCATTTTTATCACCTTATTATTCTATGCGTAAAACACCATTTGCATATCTCAACGAACTAACGCTTTGCTTAGGATAATTGTTGCTTATAACACTTAACTCTTCCATAAGATCGAATAGCACAAAGTAGTTCCCGTCAATATGATTTAGCTCAAAATCATACCTTAACTCCTCAAATACCTTGCTAACTGTTTGAAGATCCTCGAGAATGTTTGGGATTTTATTTGTTATTCTGCTTTTGTGAATATCCGGCAGCTTGTCAAACAGATTTTTAAGATTATGCTCGATGTACTTTTTTCCATTATGCTTAAATTCATTATAAATAATACTTTTAAGATATATTTCACATGTTAAACCGGCGAGCGCCAAGTACATCTCTATATGAGCTTCCGGGGAAAGATCCGCTTTATTCGCGCTAAAATTCTTCTTTATTAAATCGTAATAGCCGTTTGCGGTATTTACCGCATTACTGGCGATAATTTTCACAAATTCGTTATCAGAAAAATCGGCCTCTTTGGGATAAAAGGTGATTTTTTCAAAACTAATAGATGCATTAACAACGTTAATTTCAGCATCTTTGACTAAATCCTTTTTGAATTCATTCGTTTTCATGATCTCACATTATCTTCTGCATTTTCAACCATTTGCCTTGCACGGATATTTCGATCCGTTTGCTCGGAAGTGTCAATTTTTATATTTTGATATGATTCGGTATCAGTTTCAAATATATGTAAATCAAAGTCTTGTGACAAAACATATACGGTTTTATAATTCTCGTTTACTGAATCACCAAAAAGGTATATTCTTGCAGCATCAACAATATTTTCGTGGTACCATGTGTCTGTAAAAATGAATAATTCGTATCTCTCAAAGTGTTTATAATTACCATTTTTAAGTTTTACAATTTTTGATTCTACAGCTTTTTTTGTAAGGTCAAAGGAAGGAATGAATCCCGGCCAACTTTGCACGCCGCCGGTATACTTAACACCCAATTGAGCCAGTCTTTCAATTTTATTATTCCTTGCTTTTTCGTCTTGACAATTATATGCTTTGACCCAATTACTCATAGATTCTTGTTTATTGTGATCGTCTGCAGTAGTAACTTCTATACCGACATTGATTCCTTGAAGATCAGGCTTGTCTGCTAAAAGAAGATTTTTGTATCGATCAAGGAATAACTCCTCAAGGATAAGCTTTGCACAACATTCATCATATTTTAGCTTTGTATGGTCCGGAAGAGGTTTATTTTTATCAATCTTCATAATTCTTATCCAAAATACTGCTGCATCAGACTGTCAAACAGCAGCTGTGCCTTTTCAAGAGCCTTCTGCACGGCAAATTTTGATTTGTCGATCTGAGCGATGAAGGCGGCAAACTGTTCCTGCATTGCCTTCGGTGGTACAGGAATATCCAAGGACGATAGAGTCTGTTGATTCAAATTCTGGATATTTGCACCTCGTCCATACATCTTTTGCCTCATAGATTCTGCCTTTAGTACCCTCAATAAATAAGGAGTTATCACCGTATCATCATCTCTGCGATATCGGATGCAGAATCCGCTAAATGTTGTGGGAACAGCTCCTGGATAGACGGCAACACTTCGACCTACCATCTTTTTGTTACCGTTTGATCGAACGAACACAATATCATCGTCTTGTAAAAGGTACTCTGGAGAAGGCATCTCTTTCAATGAAACTGTAGACAATAACGCTGTATCGGCGATAATGGAGTAGTCTTTGAAATCACCTACACCAAGGCAATTAATCTCTACTCCGAAATCATCATAATGAAAATTCATTCCGTTCTTACAAGACCCCATGCTAAGAAGTGGCCTTGTGTTCCAACCTTTTTCATTACTGATCGGATCCCCAAACATCTCGACAAATCGGGCTTTGATGAGGTTGTCAAGTCTAGCAAGCTGCTGCTGATGCAGTGTAATAACTGTCGATGCTTTGTCAAGAATTGAAACAATTTCATTCTGATGCTCGATTGTAGGCAACGGAACCATATAATCACGCAAGATTGACATGTTTATGTTGTTTTGGGCAACACCACGACCGATTCCATTTGCATAATTCTTTTTGGATTTTAAACAATAGTATAAATAGTCCGGTTGAAGTTCTGATGAATCTCGTATTGAAATGCCAGCAATTGCTTGATTTGTACATGCCTCAAAATCTAAGATACCAACCTCACCCAATGTTGCAAAAATAGTATAGAGTATTGTTCCTTTTGGCAACATTTTTGCAGAAGAACTATCCATCCCTGCTTGTGTAATATACTCATCCGCCTCAAATACATATTTGCCCTTAATATTTCCGATCTTAATCCAAGGTATGGTCCCATCCTGCCAATACTCAGTTTTTGACCGAGAAGGCGTTCCTCCCGAAACTATATTGCAGACATCTCCAAGTCTTACAGTTTTCATATTCATCCCTACAAATCCAAATTTATAGCTTTGAAATATCCAAAGAGTATCCATTGCTCTGCATCTCTTTGGCTAATGAGAGCTTTGTCTCCTCAACATTATCTTTGAATGGTATATAGATCAAACCGTCAATGTCAGACGGCTTTTCCATATCTTCTGCCTGGGAGAGAAGAATGGCGACTTTGGAACGCCCGATTTTCGCCAACAGCATCCCCAACTCTAAAACCACATTTTGTCGAGCACGATATCTCTTTTTGTCCTCATTGTTTTTTGCGTATCCGATATCATCCGGGGTCGCAAGTACAATTCCAAAACTAACCTCGTTAGTATGTTCTTCAAGTTTTTCAATGATTGTCGCACCGGAAGAAACCAACTGATCAATAATAACTGGCTCAAGATCCCATCTACGGAGCATTGCTTCAAGCTGGGTTCTCGCATTGCCATCGTGACCATATACAACAAACACCTTCCGATTGCTTTCAACGGATATTTCTCCATGAATTATTGCGTCAACTTCTGCACAGTTTTTCCCCTGACAATTTATCTTGCCAGAATCCCAGCAATTAACGATACAACCATTATTAAGTTTTAATACTGTACCCAAATCATTTCCGGTTCTTTTTTGTTCAACGATAGAAAACTTATTTGCTTTCAACAGTTCGATTACGTCATTGATATCCATTGCTATTTCTCCGTTCATAGTAATTTATCAAGCTCGTCCATTGCCGTGGCGATCTCGATCTCGATTTTCCGCAGTTCCGCCATGATCTCGCTCGTGGGCGGGTATTCTACGGGTTTGTACTCCGTCTGCTTGTATTTGTTGATGCTCAGATCGTAGTCGTTGCCGACGATCTCGTCCTTCGGGACGAAAAACGATTTCTCGGTACGCTTGCGGTCGGCTTCTCCCGCCGGATTACGGAAGCGGGCGATAATATCGGGAATATCGTTCTCGGTGACGGGGGAACGCTTGTCGTCGAGCGAAAAGCCGTCCGCCTGCATATCGTAGAACCATACCTTGTCCGTGCCGCCGTGTCCGGTCTTGGTGAAAATCAGAATTCCCGTGGAAACTCCGGCGTACGGCTTGAATACGCCTGAGGGCATGGAAATCACGGCTTCGAGGCGGTTATCCTCGATAAGTGCTTTGCGGATGTCTTTATGAGCCGTTGATGAGCCAAACAGCACGCCGTCCGGAACGATGCAGGCGCAACGTCCGCCGACGCGGAGCATCCGCAGGAACAACGCCAAAAACAGCAGTTCGGTCTTTTTCGTTTTGCAGACTTTCAACAGATCAGTAGAAACCGTATCCGCGTCGAGACTCCCCTTGAAAGGCGGATTGGCAAGGATCAACGAATACTTGTCCTTGTCGGGGTTCTGATCCGAAAGGCTGTCGCGATATTCGATGAACGGATTATCGATACCGTGCGTCATCATATTCATGGCACCGATGCGGAGCATGGTGCGGTCCATATCGTAGCCATAGAACATATGGTTCATATAGTGGTCTTTTTTGACCTTGTTATAAAAGATCTCTTCTTTCCGGTGTTCTTTCAGATATTCCGCCGCCGATACAAGAAAGCCGGACGTCCCGCAGGCGGGGTCGGCGATCACGTCGTCCGCTTTCGGGTCCATCAGTTCAACCATCATTTTGATGATGTGGCGCGGTGTGCGGAACTGACCGTTGACCCCCGCCGTGGCGATCTTGGCAAGCAGATATTCGTAAACGTCTCCGCGCACGTCGGCGGACTGCGTTTCGTTCATCAGTTTATAGATCTCGTCAAGCGCGTCCACCACTTTGGAAAGCATAAGCGGCGTGGGCAGTTTGAAGATCGCATCGTCCATATATTTGGAATACGCGCTGTTCTTGTCGCCGTGCAGGTTCTTGATGAACGGGAAGACCCACTCCTGCATGACGGAATACATCCGTCCGGCGGGAAAATCGTGAAACACGCTCCATTTGAGCTGGCTTCCGTCGATCTTGCGGTCGCCGATCGTCACCTCGTCGGCAAAAATGCTCTTATACGGCAGTCCGAGCATGGCGCTCTCTTTGGCGCGAAGATTGTCGCTGTCGTCAAGATCGTGAATGAACATAAGATACGTGATCTGCTCGATCACGTCCAGTGGGTTTGTGAGTCCGCCCGTCCAGAAGATCTCCCAGAGGCTGTCTATTTTGTTTTTCAGTTCTCCTGTGATCATGATCAGTTCTCCTTGTCGTAATTCCGAATGTATTTTGTGTAGCGTCCTCCGCCGATTTTGATTATGTCTCCGCGGTCAAGCAGTTCCGCCAAAGACCTTTGGACAGTCACCTGGCTAATGTCCGGGCACGCTTCCATGACTTCGGACTTTGTGATCTGCCCGGTATGCTGCCTGATAATATCCCGGACCCTGTCGGCTTTGCTCGGCTTTTCCGTTACAACAGATTCCACTCTCTCGGCAAACTCTCTGTATGCCGCCACGATTATCCCGAGCAGATACCTCACAAAAGGAAGGTAATCGTTCTCGTTTTCGTGCCAGCCTTCGGAACTCGCCTGAAGTGTTTCGTAATATGTCTTCTTGCTGTCGGAAACAAGCCTTTCAAGACTGATATACTTTCCGACCGTGTAACCCGAACGGTAAAGCAGAAGGAGTGTGAGAAGTCTGCTCATTCTTCCGTTGCCGTCGCTGAACGGGTGAATGCAGAGAAAATCAAGAATAACCATCGGAAGAAGGATAAGCTTGTCGATCTCCGGATCCGCGCTTGCGGCGTCATAGGCGTCACAAAGGTTTTTCAGCGAGTCCGGTGTTTCCCACGCAGGAACAGGGCGGAAGCAAACATGCTCATTTCCGTTGACGTCGGTCTCTGCGATCACGTTATCGGCTGTTTTATAAGTCCCGCCGACAGACGAACCGGTAAATTTATACAGATCGCGATGCAACTGAAGGATAAGGTTCGGCCTCAGCGGAATATAGTCATAACTTTCGTGTATTATGGAAAGAACGTCTCTGTAGCCGGCGATCTCTTTTTCGCTTCTGTTCCGGGGCATGGTTTTCTGAAGAACAAGTTTTTTAAGCCGATCTTTCGTCGTAACAATCCCCTCGATCTGATTTGACGCGGCGGTGCTCTGAATTTTGGCTATCTCCGGAAGCTGACTCAATATTTCAGGATTGGCAGTACCGAAAAGACCCTGCTTTCCGCGATATTCATGTATCTTTGTAAGAAGTGAGACAATTTCCGGTGTGAGTATTTTTTTGTATTCTTCTTTGGGATAGAATAATCTCATCATAGTCCTCTTTCAATTTGATCATCTGACCTCAAAATGATGCATTTAAATTATACCACAGGTTTTCCCGTTTGTCAAGAATTTAATTTTATCATTTTACGTCAAAATGACTAAATTGAACTGTCTGATGACAAAAATATACCGGCTTTCAAAGATATACAAAGCGGTTTTTTACAATTACAAACAATAAAAGGAAGCAAATTCTCGTATCCATATGCGGTATGACTAAACTAAAACAGGAAACTTTAAAAAAAAGAATGTATGCTTGATTTGTAACGTTGAAATCCTTATGTTTTCTGCGGTGAGCGTCTTGATTTTCCGGTGTTTTTGTGATAATATGAAAATGACATAAAAAGGAGGAGCGGCGCTTTTTGACGCGTAAAAAACAAATGAAGAGAGTTTTATGCTTACTGCTTGTTTCGGTCATGCTTCTGTCGTGTGCGGCGTGCACCGGCGGGACCGATCACGATACAACGGCGGAAAATACGGATACCGAAGAAATGACATATGAAATGACCGAGGATAAGATATTTTATCCTGAAGATATAGGTTTGACGGATCTTTTGGCGGGAGACGACAGCCGCAAAACGGTGCGGTATGATTTTGCCGGATATAAATACAGTGCCCTCCGTTCCGACACTAACCTTGTTTTTACGTCAAACAAGGATTACAAAGTCGACAAAAACGGTCTTACGATCACCGACGACGGATGGAACAGCGTCGGCTTTTCCCTTACCCTGACGGAACCGTATACCGCGGAAGCGTCGCTCATAAACCGCGGCGCGGTAAACAACGTCCGTTCGATCATGTTCGGCGCCCGAATAACCCGTGCCGACCATCTGTACATCGACAGCGGTCTGTGGTTCACGTTCTCGGGCAGCTCCGTCTTTGCCGTTGTCAAGAACGGTTTCACGGTATTGATCGGAAGCGATTTCGGCTTTGACGCCAAAGACGGCGTCGACGTCACGCTTACCGACGACGGTGAAAGGATCACTTGTCTCGTCAAAGACACGAAAATCGCGGAAGCCGTGATCGAAGGCGAGGCGCTCGTCCTGTACGGCGCCGACGGCGTAGAGATCGCGCGTACGCCGGATCTTGCCCGTATCGCTCATGGCGACACGATGGGCTACGTTCGCACGATGTCTCATTTTGCTGATTCATCCACGGTCTCGATGAGTCTGCAGACGGGATCGGTCAGCCCTTACGCTCCGGAAGACGTCTTTGCCGAGCTCCGGGACGGATACTCCTATCTGCTCTGTGACAGGACCATGATACGCACACGGGATCCGATGGAGTTTTACGATGAAAAAACGCTGGCGGACGCCGCTTCCGTCGCTGATCTGTTCGGATTTGACTGCGTTTTCTCCGATGACGGCTCAAGGGCCACGCTGAGCCGCGACGACGCGTCTCTTGCGTACAGAGCGGGCGCCGAATATGTCGAGCTCAACGGTACCCTATATCCCTGTCCCATGCCGATACAACGCGGCGGATCGCTGCTCATAGCCGCCGATCATCTGGCTCGCTGGCTCGGTTATACCGTGACACGTGACGGTGATTCGGTTTATATGACCGCGTCGGAGGAGGCGTTTTCCGAAGAAAGGAAGAATGAAATGGACGAACTGTACAAGCTTTACAACGAAGTGATCTTTGATCACGGAGACGTCGAGATCGAAAAGACCGGCGTCGGCAAGTATCAGCCCACTCCTTATGAAGACCGCCTCGTCGGTCTCGCCTACTCGACGTGGCTCTGCCCGAAGATCATCACCTGGGGCAAAAACACCTGGGATACTCCGCTTTACGGCAATTATTTCTCCGACGACCGCGATATGATCGCAAAGCACGCCGAGCTTCTGCGCGACGCCGGAGTGGATTTCATTTTCGTCGACTGGACAAACAATACGACATACGACCCCGCAACGATGCGCGAGCAGCTTTCGGATTTCCGTATGATCGAGGAGGCGACCGATCTGCTGTTCGAGATCTGGTCGGGTATCGAAGGCGCGCCGAAGATATGTATTTTCGCCGGTCCCGGTCATTCCGGTGAGCAGAACGTCAAAAACGGCAAACATCAGAAAAAGGTCGATCAGATATATTCCTCTTACGTTGAGAAATATCCGGATATGTATTTCAACTATGAAGGCAAACCTCTTCTGATGTGCTACGGCGCAACGCCGAATCAGTACGGTCAGAAGCCTTCGTGGAAGGACGATCGCTTCACGATCCGCTGGGTCACCGGTTACGTCGGACAGCAGGACGGACTGTACAGCTCAAAAACAAAGGCTTCACGCAACAACTGGTGGAGCTGGGAGGAGCGCGGTCTTCAGACGTACTCCGTTCTTGACGGCAGGGTCGAGTGCGTAACGTGTACCGCGTCGAGCCGTTCACAGGGAAAAGAAGGCGACAGCGGCTACATACCGGCGTACGAAAGATCAAACGGTCTGACGCTCAAAAAGCAGTTCCAGCGCGCCAACGATCTCGGAGCGGGTATGGTGATCCTTGTGTCCTGGAACGAGTGGACCAAGGGCGAACAGCCGTCCCCCGAGATATCGAAAGACCTTGAGCCGTCTGTCATACACGGCACTTTCTACTATGACCTTTTGTGCGAGCAGATCAAAAAATTCAAAGGCAAGCTCGGTCAATAACGGCGCTGTCATTAACCGGAAGAAACGACCGGATCTCTTTAACGTGTATTCACTTCTTATGCGGGCATTTATATCCGGCGCTTCGGAGAAGACGCAAACACCCATAATACCCGGCATACGATCATTTCCGCGAACGTATTTGACAAACAGCGAACGGCCTTAAAAGATCGGCTTTTTGCCAAATCCGATCTAAAACGGCTGCACAACACAAAAATACGCCGGTATCGGGATTTGATAGCCCGATACCGACGCTTTTTTATTCTGCCGCCACCTTTTCCATGGCGAGATTGGGGATACATTCATACAAATAAGATAAGCCAAATAAACAGCAAATGTGGTGTTATAATAACTGATTCAATAAACACCAAAATACATGTCACAAACCTTACATGGAATGCTCTGCGCACAGCTGCGTGCTTTGTCGGAAGCCTTGCTCGTGCTTTTTTCTAACAACTACAAAAGCACGGTCCCAAAGAGGATGATATCGACAAGCAGCTCCGCCGCGAGATATGGGCCGTCAAAAACGGGCAGAATCGGGTGGTTTTGCGCATGAACATTGGTTCGATTACGGTAAAATTCGATTTTTCAAGCCTGTAATCGATATCTGCGTCCAAAACGCCGGTATCGGGCGTATGAAAGCCCGGTACCGGCGTTTTTTTTACGAAGATGATGACAGTGTATTCGGGTGATCACGCGTTGCCGTTATGCATCTGATCGATGGCGTCCAGATATATCCGTTTCATTTCGTCGTCAAAGCAGCTCATGATGACCGTCATTCCGTAATCCGCGTTATCCGACAGCCACCTCGACACCGCAGCAAGCGCGATCCGTGCGGCTTCGTGTTTCGGATAACCGTAGACGCCCGTTGATATCGCGGGGAAAGCGATCGTACGGACGCCGTGCTTTGCGGCGAGCTCGAGCGTATTGTAATAACAGTTTTCGAGCAGTCTGCGGCAGTTTTCGTCTCCGCGTCTGTAAACGGGTCCCACCGTATGGATGACGTATTTTGCCGGCAGTCCGTATCCGCCGGTCAGCTTTGCTTCGCCCGTACCGCATCCGTTGAGCCTTCTGCATTCTTCAAGCAGCCCGGGGCCCGCCGCACGGTGGATCGCGCCGTCAACGCCGCCACCGCCGAGAAGCGAGTGATTTGCGGCGTTCACTACGGCGTCGACCTTTAGTTTCGTGATGTCGCCGACGTTTAAAACGATCCGGTTCTTCGGTTTTACCGTCTTCTCTGATTCGGTTTGACCCGCACCGCTTTCCGACGTATTTGCCTGCGCGGTCCCGTCCGGGCGTGAGGTCTCGCTTTCGGGGATCCTTTTGCGCGCGATATCGAATCTTTCAAGTACCGATCTCATTTCACGCGTGATCCGGTTTTTACACTCTGCTTCAAGCTTCTCCGGAACGCCGTAATACGCCTCCGCGATGCTTCCGGCGATACAGGCAAGCGTGTCACAGTCGCCTCCGAGAGAAACGGCGGTCCTTATAACGTCCTCAAAGCTTTCGCCTTCAAGGAAAGCCGTTATCGCCTCCGGGACCGTTCTCTGACACGATTCGTCATGGTGATAAGACGGACGGATCTCATCGCAGGTGCGCGAAAGATCGTAGTTGAATTTCTTTGTGATATACTCCCTGATCTCATCCTTCGTGTGTCCGGTCCTTGCGAGGAATATCGCGCCCGCAGTCGCCTCGGCGCCTTTGACGCCCTCCTTGTGGTTATGCGTGACCGAGGCGGTGATCGCCGCGATACGCCTTGTTTCCTCTAACGTGTCATAAAGCCAGCCGGCTGACGAGACGCGCATCGCCGAGCCGTTGCCGAAGCTTCCGTAAGGCTCAGGATCAGGCGAACGCAGCCATATCCTGAATCTTCTTCCGTATCCGGCGTCCGGATAACGCAGTCCCCATTTACGCATCGAACGGACAAGCTCAGCCGCGATAACGCCGTCGCTCTTTCCTATCCCGTTCATAAGCGCCTCAGCAACAGCCACGGTCATCACGCTGTCGTCCGTAAAATGTGACGATCCGCCGATGAGCGGAAAATCCTTTGTTTTATCGCCTTTGTCAAATTCATAGGGCGAGCCTATAATATCTCCGAGTATCGCTCCGTACATTTTCTGTTTCTCCTTTTCTGTTCTGACGGTATTATACCGCAAACCGAAATGGAAATGGTCGTTTATCGAACGACAAACGACATTTTATTCCTCGGTTGAGAGCTGAGGCTGACCGTATCTGAAAAGAGCTCCGTTTATATCGAATATATTGTAGTTCTTTACCGTGACAAAATACGATATGATAAGATCGAAGGTATTGCTCGACGTAAAGGCGATCCCCGCCGTCGCGAGCAGGTCCTTCAATGCCGGAAGATCGAGCTCAAGAGCTATCGCAAACGCAACGGCTGTCGTTTTTTTCGGCTTATAGTTCTTTTTGCATCGGATGCTCGAAAAGACCTTGCGGTCGACGTTCGCTTTTTTGTAAACCGTCACGTCGTCCATACCGCTTTCGTCTATAAGCTTGAAAAGCCTCTCGGCGAACGATTCTCCCTTGAGACCGACGGTCTCTTCAAGCGTTTTTCCGCTCAGGTCCGGTATTCCGTTATCGGAAAGCTCTTTTTTTCGTATTTTTTCTATTCTCCGCGCCTCTTCCGCGGCGGTCATGCGGCGGAAATGATCCTCGCCGTATTCTTCGTGAAAAGCGACGTCGGCTCCGTGATCGTCGATATACTGCTCTATGCCGTTTACAAGCGACGAAGAAAGCGCGTAAGAGCTTCTGTCAAACACGACCACGGTAATTTTCATATCATGGGTAAGCAGGAATTTGCCTATGCAGGACATGGCGATATCAAGCGCAAGCTCCTTCGGAAATCCGTAAACGCCGGTCGCAATCAAGGGGAACGCCGCGCTTTTGCATCCGAGCTTCTCCGAAAGCGAAAGAGAATTTTCATAGCAGGAGCGCAGAATGCTCTCCTCGCCGTATCCGCCGCCTCTCCACACGGGCCCGACCGTGTGGATTATGTAATCGGCGTCAAGCCCGAACGCCGGCGTGTACGCCGCTTCTCCGGGCTCTATCCTGCCGATCTTCTTTCGCGCCTCCAGAAGCAGGTCTTCGCCCGCCGCTTTGTATATCGCGCCGTCGGTACCGCTTCCCGTCACCGGCTCCGGATTCGCCGTGTTCACGATCGCGTCAGCCCTGACCTTCGTGATATCGTTCCGTATTATCTTAAATGACATATCCAGCCCTTTTCTTTACAGCATCACCGTTTTTCATAAACACGTCAGACGGATCCTCCTCCACCGGACGCGCTGCGGTATTTCCGGACCCCACGCAAAACATGCGCCGCATCCGTACCCGCGTCCGACTGTAATCATAGCACAAATATATAAACAAGTCAAGCCCGATATTTCACGTTCTGCTTTGTGCGGACAGTTGTCTGTACGTTGCCGTGATTATGACAGCGCTGATGACGGCGGTCAGAAGGTCTGACGCGGGCATTGAATAAAGCACGCCGTCAAGTCCGAAGAAGAGGGGGAGCAGGAGCGCGAAGCCGACGCCGAAAACGATCTCACGGGTCATTGACAGCAATGTCGACGACACCGCTTTTCCCATAGCCTGAAGGAAAATGAACGTCGCTTTATTGACGCAGGCGAAGACCGTCATACACAGATAGATGCGGAAAGCTTTCACGGCGAATTCGGTGTAATATACGCTTTCGTTCGCGGCGCCGAAGACGTTTATCAGCGCGTTCGGGAACAGTTCCGCTATGACAAGCGCGACTGCTCCGACCGCCGCTTCACATATAAGAAGCAGCGTGAAGAGTTTTTTCACGCGATCCGGGCGTTTCGCGCCCATATTGAAGCCGACGATCGGGATGCATCCCGCCGCCATACCTACAACGACGGAAATAACGATCTGAAAGAATTTCATCACGATCCCTACGACCGCCATCGGGATCTGAGCGTACTGCTCCAGCCCGAATACCGGGTCGAGCGCACCGTATTTGCGCACCATATTATTTATTGCCGCCATCGCCGCGACGAGTGAAATCTGCGACAGGAAGCTGCATAGTCCGAGCGAAACGATCCTGCCGATCACTTTGCCTTTGAGCTTGAACGAGCCGCGGTCGAGCTTAACGCTTTTGAGATGGCAAACGTACCAAACGGCAAGGATCGCCGTTACGATCTGTCCGATCACGGTCGCAGCGGCGGCGCCGGTCATCCCCCATTTGAAAGCGAAGATGAATACCGGATCGAGGATGATATTAAGCGCCGCGCCGGATAGAGTTGATATCATCGCAAATCGAGGGCTGCCGTCCGCGCGGATGACCGGGTTCATCGCCTGCCCGAACATATAAAACGGTATCCCGAGCGTGATCCAGAAGAAATACTCTTTTGATCTTTCAAACGTTTCCGCGTTCACGCGTCCGCCGAACAGCGTGATCAGTCCTTCGCTGAAAATAAGATAGACCGCGGTGATGACCGCGCTTGAAATGACGGTCATAAGGATCACGCTGCCGAAGGATCGGCGTGCCTTATCAGGTCTTCCCTCCCCGAGCAGTCCGCTTACAGCCGCACAGCATCCGTCGCCGATGCATACCGCGACGGCGAGGGCTATCACCGTCAGCGGGAAGACGACGGTATTCGCCGCGTTTCCGTTTGAGCCGAGATAACCGGCGTTTGCAATGAAGATCTGGTCGACGATATTATAAAGTGCGCCGACGAGCAGCGAAATGATGCACGGAACAGAGTATTTGCGCATGAGTTTGCCGGGCTTTTCCACGGCGAGATAATTCTGTGTTACTTCCATATGAACCTCCGAAAAGCAAAAAAATAATGCGCAAGCCCGGTTCGGACTTACGCATTTATGCCGCTCAACACACGTATTATAGCACGTTTGGCGGAAAATGTCAAATGGTAATTTTGACGAAATTACGCTTCAAGATCCGGTGAGGAAGTGAACGAAATGCACTCCTCCGGTTTTCGGATGAAGACGGCAGCGTTTATCTTTTTTATTTTGACGTCGAATCCTTATACGCATCTATGTATTTCTTTATCGCCTTTTCGGCGGATCTCGTAACTCTCTTCACAAAATTGGCGTAAGATCCCGTTCCCTTCTTTATCTGTCCGGAAATCTGCTCGTCAAGGCTTCCCCATTTTGCGAAATATCCGAGGTCCCATATCCTGTTCCTGAACGCGATGTCCATCATCTCGTACGAATCGGGATCGCGCTGGGACTTGTTGAGCAGCGTCACGTCGTAGTACGCGGGCGTCAAGGTATTGTGCGACTCGTAAGCCATCGTTTCAAGGGCGTAGCCTATGAAATCAGCTCTGTCCTTTGCGAGCACGGGTATCATATACATCGAAACTCCGTGGTACACGTATGAGTAATAATCCTTCTGGTTTTCGTCGTATTTGGGGTTCGGCAGAACGCCGAAGTCGCTCTTCATCTCACGCAGTCCCGGGATATTGCCGGCGTTGGTGAAATAGAACAGCGCTCTGTCGTCCATGAACGCGGCGGTGCTGGCGAATATGCCGTGCTGATCCGCGTACGGCAGATAATCGTGCGCGTCTATCGCGAGATTATCCGTAAGCGTCTGTTTATATATCTTGTCTATGACAGCGACGTTCCTCTCGTCGCCGACGCACAGGACGGGAAGATCGTTTTCATCCTTCTGTGAGATCCTGCCGCCCTGACCGTAGAACAGCGCGAGATATATCTCATACTGTATCGCGAGCGGGAAGAAGTCCTCGACGCCGACTTTGGAATCGCCGTCGTCACGGTATCCGATCTCCTTGGATATCGAATACATCTTGTCCATCGTCCACGTTCCGTTACGTACCGCGGCATAAAGGTCCTCAACGTCGTGATCCGCCGCCACCTTTTTATTGAACATGCACAGAAACGTTCCGGAATTGGCTTTCGTGGATATATCGCCCGTCACGTAAAACAGCTTGCCGTCGATCGATAAGCCCTCGAAAAGGCCCTGATCCCAGTAACGTTTGCCGAGATTCAGGTTCGGGACGGTCGTCAGATCGAGGAATATGTTTGAGGACGCCGCCGGGCACGCCTCATACGCGCAGTAAACCACGACGTCGTAATCCTTTATACCGGCTTTATACGCGTCCTTTATATCCTTGTTAACGTTCGCACTGCCGATAAAATCGATACCGTATCCGTATTTTTCTGACAACGCGAGATTACGCTGATAGATCGCGGAGTCCACGGGTTCGGACGAATCCTCCTCCCTGTATATATCGTCCGCCGGCCAGAAGCCGGTGTTCGCAAGGATCCGCAGCGTCTCTCCCTTGAACCCGTTTTTCTTCGCTTCGACCTCTTCGTCTATCGTAAAGCCGGGGTCGTCTTCATCGACTGGCTCCGTCTCCGTCGCCGCGTCCGTCGTCTGATCCTGTTTACTGATGTCCCCGCCTTCGCCGCCGTTCGTTTGGCATCCGGCGAGAAGAACGGCCGCAAGCGTCACGCACAATATCTTCGTTATGAGCTTTTTCATTTTTTTCTCCTGTTACCGTTTCGCCGCCGTCATTTGAGCGGGATAACGTATTCCGCAAAAGACAGACCTCTGACAGTCGCTTTTACGGTTTTGCCGTCGACCGGCACCGTATCCTTTGTTTCACGTATCTGTTCTTTACCGGGCTCGTTCGTCGCCGTTAGGCTGTCGGCGTACATGATATATCCGCCGTATTCCCCGTCCGTCACGGGAAACGCGGAAAGATCGAGCTCAAGGCTCTCCTCATTCTCGGATTTGTTCAGCACGTTCAGCACGAGCGCGTCGCCGTTTCTGTTCTCAGAAAGCTGTACCGTTACGGGATCGTTTCTTTTCGGCTTGTAGTCTTCGATAACGAGCGTTCTGTAAGCCTCCGTATGCGCGAACTTATGCAGTATCAGCCCGGACGGATTCGCGTATACGCCCTCCTTCGGCGTCTCGAGCGCCGCCTGCGAATGGTTGTTGGCGTACGCGCTGAAGCAGACGAAATCAACGTCCTCTCCGTATCTTTGCCACGTCATCAGGTTTTCCGCCGTTTCAAGCGCGTAGGACCACTTGTTGAAGATGATGCATCTGCTCTTCATCCGATCAGATCTCGGTATGAAATTGTACAGATCCGCGCCGTTCATCGGGACCCATTCCGTGTTGCAGTATTTTATATTCGTCCCGTGTCTGCCGTTGTATTCCTTTATTATCGCGAGCTTGCTCTCAAGCTCGGATTCGTCTATCCCTCTGTCGGCGAAAAAGTCTATGTGTCCGCCGGCGATCTCCGTCATTTTCTTCAGCTCGTCGTAAGTATACGCGTACGACTCCATACCGATCTTTATCGACGGGTCGACCGCCTTCATCGCCTTTGAATACAGGACGACGGCTTCCGCGTACTCCTCAGCCTTATACCATCTGAAGACCTCGTTGTCCATCTCCCAGTATTTGACGTTATACGGCTTTTCCCTGCCGTTTTCAGCACGTTGTCTGCCGCCCTCGGTGGTAAGATCTCCGTTACAGTATTCGACCCACGCCGCGGCGTCGAGCGCGCCCTGCTTTATATCCGCGAATTGCGGCAGATCGTGACCGTGCGGCGAGGCGTAAAGCGTTTTATCGTTCGGGTCGCCGTCAAGCGATTCCCGGGGCACGTAATCAAAATACCGTTTGAAAGGATGATACATATTGATACAGATCATCGACTCGCCGCCGATCTCCTCTGCATAGGACGCAAGCTCGTCCGTGCCGACGTCGTTATACTGAAAGCCGCCCCAGAAATACGAATATCCCGGTTTGCGCGTTTTTCCGACGCCGTCGCGCCAGTCATAGAACGACCCGAAGCAGCCGCCCGGCCAGCGCATTACCTTCGGGGAGATGAATTTTCCGATATCCACCGCGCTTTTTTTGAAGCCGTGCACGGCGTCGGCGGGCATAAGCGTAAAGTCGTCGCATACGTATTCGGATCCGGACGGTATAAGCAGAACGAACGTGTATCTTCCGTCTTCTTTTACGGAAAGCGAGGCTCTGACCTCCTCATACGCGCTCCCCGTCCCGGGTATTTCCTTTACGCACACGGGCTCTTCGGTCGTGCCTTCTTTATACAGCGCGGCGTGCAGGCTGCCTGCGCCGGATACTTTTCTGATCTTTCCGCGGAACCTGTATTCAACGCCGGCGGTACAGTATTTTCCGTCCTGCGCGAGCCCTCCGAAACCGCCGCTTTTGTTGACGACGCGCATGGCGTATTCGCCGTGGCAGCAGTCCTTTATCTGCTCTATATGAACGGCGGCATCCGGCGAGTCGTTTATGACGAACGTCGCGTCGTCGTAAACGGGCTGATACCCGGCGACGCCCGGAAAAGCGAACCACGCGTTGTGCTCGTAGCCGGAATGATACCATTCGAGCCGTCTCCAGTCCGGCTCGTACGACGAGCCGGGGTTTTCATCCTCTGACAGCATATATGAGCACATTTTATGTATCGTGCGGTACGGGACCGTAGGCTCGAAGCTGCGGTTGAAAAACATCTCCGCGCCGAGCCCCGATTCCTGAAATCCGAACGAAAGCTCTATGAAGTTTGAAGTCAGCTTACCGCTGACCGGTGTTCCGTGATAACGTGTTGTTGCTTTCAATTTCATTTTTATTCATTCTCCGTCAGATCCTCACGGTTTTTATATCCATGAGCTCGCCGAGCTTTTCGATCACGGACGCCACGTGTCCGACAGCCATGGCGCAGTGATGCGTCGGCGCCTCGGCAAACCATTTGTCCATATATTCGTCCGGGGCGCAATCGAATCTCACGTGCGTCTGCGTGTTGCCTATCTTCATGATCGGCGCTTTTGTCGCCTCGGCTTCGCTTACGATCCATTTCAGCTTCCCGTCGCGCGTCTGCGATACGCCGAACAGCGTGACGGGTCCGCTTCTCACCTTCGCCTCAACGGAGACGCCGCTGCCCTTTTTGCCGTGATATACGCCCATCCCGCGCAAAAGCGGCTTGCCGTCGGCGATCTTTATATGGAACGGTCCGTCGTGCCCTATAAGTATCGTGCCCTCGTCGTAATCCGTGACGACTATCTCCGAAAAGCTGCCGCCGGCTCCAAGCAGATCGCATATTTTCATAGCAAGGCAGGTCTTCATATCAGCCTCTCCGGCGCACGGTACGCCCGACGCGGTGAGAAGCGAGTGACCTACGATGAAGCCGCTTTGCAGAGCCTCGTACGGGTTGCCGTCCGTTGAGTGGTAATAGTATGAGAGCCCGTCGAGCTTTTTGCTCCTCACAAGTCTGTACTGCGCCGCCGCGACCTTCGCTGACCATTCAAGCTCCTTTGCGTCCGGCTTTCTTACGCGCCGGTCGGCTGAGTTTTCGCCTTCGATTTCAAACATTCTGCCTATCTCGTCAAGCTTTTCTTTGACCTCGCTCTCCGTCACCTTTTCAAGGCAGTCGTTCAGATCGCACATTTCAAGGATCTGCACGCGGATCCCCGCCTGCGCCGTGAGCATCGTAAAATCGCTGTAAAGATCGAGCATGCCGGAGTAATTGCCGCCGAGATAACCGAAATTCGCGTTTTCGAGATTCTTTTTGACGTACGCCGCAAGACACCATTCCTCTATCTGCCGCCACGCGCGCAGCGCCTCTTTTCTGCCGCTTGTTTTCTCGTCCGACATGGCGCCGCAGGGAGTTTCATCGAGCCCGAGAAGACCGTTCACGCAGCGGAAGGGTATACCGGCGCGCTCGAAGGCGTTCGACGTCTCCGGTACGGGGCAGGCGCCGCAGTTTGCGAGCCATTCGCCCGTATCCGTTCTGTCGTAATCTATCCGCGGCGACGGCTGAAGATTAAGGACGACGCACGGCACCTTCACCGCGCGGTGCACGGGTACGACCATATCCGAGGTGAAATACGTCGCGCTGTGCAGAAAAATGACGTCGACGCAATTCGATCTGAAATAGTCAGATGCGTCCTCCGACACGTCCGCGTTGTCCACGATGCCGAAATCGTACACCTCACCGTATTGAAAGAGCCGCTTTTCGATAAAGCGGTTGTAGCCGGCGATCCTGTCCCTGAGGCCTTCAAACTGCGCCCAGTATGCGCGGAGCCCCGCGCTGTATAGTCCGATTTTCAGTTTTTTCATTCTGTCTCCGTTGTTATAAGATCATATTGCCGCTTCTGTATTCGTTCGGTGTGACGCCGACAAAAGACTTGAAGTGACGTATAAACATCACCGGCTCGTCGTATCCGACAGAGAAAGCGACGTCGCTTACCGATATATCCGACCGGCGCAGAAGCTCCTGCGCGAGATTTATCCGGCATTTATGCATATATTTGTACGGCGTTATGCCGATCTGCTGCTTGAACATGCGTATAAGATGATGCTTTGAGAATCTTGTGAATTCGGTAAAATCGTCGATGTGAAGCTCTTCCGTGCAGTGATCGCGGATAAACGCCGCAAGCTTTTCTATTTCCGGTCTTTTTCCGCGCGTGCCGCCGTCCGGATCTTTGCCTGTGGAATTGATCAGCTCCGTCAGTATCCCGGATACGGCGTGGCTCTGATTCGCGTATGCCTTAATGCTAGTCTGAGATATCAGACCGTCTACCGTGTTGATACGTGAAAGCACGGCTTCAAGCGAACGCAGCCTGACAGGCGAGAGCGTCTGGAACAGCGTGCCTTTGAAGCCGTCCGTCAAGCCGTTGAAATGAAGAAAATAGAAGCACCATCTTTTGCCGGGATTCGTCGCGTATTCCTGATACGCGCCGCAATCTATCACGACCGCGTCGCCTTCGTTCAGAGTCACCCGTTTGTCCTTCCATTTCATCCATCCGGAGCCGGAAACGGTGACCATAAGCAAATAGCTGTTCAGAGCGCTTCTTTTTGTATAATAACCTTCCCCAGCGGAAAAATATCCGCACTCCGTTATGTAAAACGGGAACAGTCCGGCGGTGCTGTCCGGCGTCTGTATGTGCCAGTATGAATCGCTGCCTATATCAAGGTTGTATTCCAGCATGATCAGATCCCCTCCGATACCTATTATAAATTGGTTTTTGCAAAAAGTAAAGACGGATCTTCAAAATAAACGATATACTGTCAAAGAAAAGCAATTTTATACAATCGCGTCCCGTCTGAACGCGCGGTTTTTACACGCGGATATAAAAACGGCGCCGCGAAGAGCGTTCTCTGCGGCGCCATTCTTACGTGATTATTTTATCTTTTTCGCAGCGGCGATCCCTGCCAGAGCGATGCAGCAGACTGCGGCGACCGCTATGACGGAAGCGTCAGCGGTGGAGGGGTTTTCAGGTTCGGGCTCGGCTGGTGCGGGATCCTCTGCCTTTACGCCCGTACCGACGACGAGTGTGAATTCCTTGTAAAGCTCCTCGGAGCCGTCCTCGTATATCGCTTTTATGGACATCGCGTACGTTCCGTCGTCAAGCGTGTCAAGTCCGAGTATCTCCATGGCCGCTTCGTTTGTGCCTATGCCGGCGTGAGCTTCGAGATTTTCAAGTCCCGCGTGTCCGATGGCGGCAGCAAGACCCGGTCTGTCCATGTAGTTGTCTTCGCATTTTTTCGTAACGCCGTCCAGCGTGTAAACGACCTCTTTGAGGTTCGACTCCGCGTTGAACACCCATCCGAGAATGTAGACCTTGTCTCCCTTTGCGATCGTCAGCGTATCATCAACGATATCGTTGCCCGCCATTTCGCCGAGTGTGTTTTTGTTGATGCTCAGCCTGTCGATATTTACGGTCGCGGATGCACTCAGACAGAGCGCAAACATCATTACGGTTATTACGGCTGCTGCCAAAAGCTTTTTCATTTTTGTTCTTCCTCCTTACAGATTTATTTTTTGTAAAATGAAATACTTCGTCTGTCTCACCGTGAAACGCGGATCTTCAGGTCCTTGACGGCACCTCCGCATCTCTGTTTTTGATTGTAACTCAAAATCAGGAAAAACTCAATAACAATAATTGCCCTTTGGTGTTAAATAATTGCTGTAATGACCGTCCGGCGGCGCGAACGGGCGTTATTTCAAAGACGTACGCTGAAGTTGACGGCGTATCCTCCGGTGGTTATTATCAGCGCTGCGCCGATCAAAAGCGACAGCATCACAAGAACGACGGGTATTAACCTGTTCGTTTTAGTGCTTTCACCTTTGCCGTGCGCCGCTTTGATGAACGACGCCGTTTCCGCGCCGAGAAACGCGAAAGCCGTCAGGATCGAAAGATTTTCAAGAAATACGAGCGCCGCCGCTTTATCGTAGTCGAGGAACGCGAAGGGCGTGCGGAAGAAAACGTAATCGGGGATGCCGTTTTTAACGAACAGCCAGAAGCCGACGCCCGCAATTACCGCAAAAACCGATGCGGCTGCGGTTTTTATTTTTCCGTTCAACCTGAGCCCCGCGGTCATCGCCGGGATATGAAGTCCGAGATGGAAGCCCATAAGTATGAACGACCAAAAGGACACGGCGAGGTGGAAGCGCCGCGCGAACGATACGGGGAGCATACCGTACAGGAAGGGTACCGCGTGCGTGCTCATCGCCATGCCGCAGAGCGCCGTCAGCGCGATCGACAAAAGCAGCAGCGTGTTAACGGCGACGGTTACGGCGCGATAGACGTTGTATTTGCCCCTGAAAAGCGATTTATACCATCTGAAGTTGAGGACGTGATGGATGATAAGCAGTACCGTCATCCCGACGCCGAGCCATTCGTGCAGAGTCTCTCCCGTCACCTGATACGCCATCAGGCACAGGAGCGCCGCGGTCATCACGGCGTCGACAGTCTTTTTGATCGCGTTTGTTTGCTTCGCTTTCATCTTTTATTTCAGTCCGTCGATCCAGGTGCGAAGATCGGCTTCCGAAACGCTCCCCGGGAAGCGTCTGCCGTCGAGCCAGGTTCCGCTTTTTGCGTTTTCGGCAAGGTTTTTGCCGCTTCTGCCGATGCCGCTGCTTGACGAGGTGCAGAACGGTATCACCGTGATGCTGCCGAAATCATGGCCTTCGACGAACGTGTCCATTATCCTCGGTTCTTCTCCCCACCAAATGGGATAACCTACGTATATCCTCTCATAGCCTTCAAGCGATACGTCCTCTCCGCCGATCGCGGGACGGGCGGATCTGTCGTTCTGCTCCTTTGTGGAGCGGCTGTTGCTGTCGTGCCAGTTGAGGTCGTCGGCTGTATATTCCCGCGCGGCTTTTATTTCGTATATCTCCGCGTCCTCTATTTCCGCTATCATTTCCGCGACGCGCTTCGTCGTGCCCGTCGCCGAGAAGTATACGACGAGGACTTTTTTGTGCGCGGGCTCAGGGTCTGCCTCCGTGCTGCGCTCCTCCGTCTCAGATACTGTGTCAGCCTCGGTGCCGGGCTGCTCCGTCACGTTGTTTTCCGTCTCTTTTTCAGTGACGGACTCCGTCGCCTCCTTACCCGTCGTCACGGACGGCGTTCCCGTCTCCGTCGCGGTGCCTGCCGCGTTTCCGTTTCCTCCGCAGGAGCAGAAAACGCAAAGCGCTGCGAGCGCGCAGAAAAGCGCCGCTGCCCTGATAAATACGTTCTTCATATAATACCTCCGTTCATTCAATCGAGGGCGTTATATTCTTCGTCTTCAACACGCTCCAGCCATTCCGTCGACGTCTCCTCTCCCGCGACCTCTATCGCAAGGTGGGAGAACCATTCGCCCGGCGCCGCGCCGTGCCAGTGCTTTACGTTCGCGGGGATATTGACAACGCTGCCGGGCGTCAGCTCCACGGCTTCCTTTCCCCATTCGCGGTAATAGCCTCTGCCGCCGACGCATATGAGCATCTGTCCTCCGCCGCTTTTTGCGTGATGTATATGCCAGTTGTTGCGGCAGCCCGGCTCAAACGTGACGTTGAAGACGGGCACCTGTTCAAGCGATACGGGCGCAAGATAGCTCTGACCCGTGAAATATTTCCCGTAAGGGTTCGGTTCGCCTATCGGGAAGAATATCGTATTCTGATATCTCTCCTTTTCCGTTGCCGCTTCGCTTTCTTCGTCCCAGACCTGTTTCGCAAGGCGGAACACAGCCCAGCCCTTCGGCCAGCCGACGTACATCGTCGCGTGGGTGACTATCGCCGCGATCTCCTCCTTCGTCACGCCGTGAGCCTTCGCGTTCTGCAGATGATACAGCAAAGACGAATCCGTTATGCCCGACGCCATCAGAGACACCACGGTTATGATGCATTTTGTTTTTACGTCGATCGCCTCTTCGTTCCACACCTCTCCGAAAAGCACGTCATCGTTCAGATGCGCGAATGACGGCGCAAAATCCCCGAGCTGAGTCCTGCCCGCCGTCTGAGTTATTTTTTCTTTCATTCTCCGTTTCCTCCGTTTTCAGTTTATATGTAAGATCATTTTTTTACCGGTTGTTCTGCGCCATTACTCCGACGAGCGCGTGCGGAACGTACGGCTCCTCGAGATATGCGATCTCGTCGGTATCCGGATTAAGCTCGACCGCTTTGCACGCGCCCTCGATATGGCGGAGCTTCGTCGCGCCGACGACGGGCGAATTCCCGAGTTTCACGTATTTCATATAGCGGCTTCTCCCGTTTCCGCGCCGAGCAGTCTTGAAAGACACGCGTAAACGATCTCGTATACGCTCATATAACTGTAACCGACGCCGGCTTCCTCCATGGCGGCGCGCTGTTTATCCGTCACCGCCGTGTACGGATATATCCCGAACATGAACGGGAAAAAGGTATAGACCGTATCCGATACGCGTTTTTCCGTAAACTCCGGGCAGGATCTTTCGATTATCATCCGGACGTTTGCGAGCGACTCGCCGTAAGACCGTTTGAACGACGTCAAAGCCTCCCTTCGGCTCGCGGCTTCCATATCGAAGTTGTTCATGGACAAAAGCTTCAGAAGCTGAGGTCTTTTTTCAAGCGAGCGAGCGATAAGCGCGGCAGCCCTGTCCTTTTCAAGCGTTTCGTTTTCCGTGAGTATCCTGCATAGGTCACTGTTCCAGAGGTCGTATTCGCGCTTGAACAACGCGAGGAATATCTCCTCCTTGTTCTGAAAATAGTTGTATATCGTGGGGCGCGAGAACGGGACCTCATTCCCTATCTCTTTCAGCGTTATGTCCCTGAAGCTCATGGTCATGTAAAGCTTCCCGCACGCGTTAACGATCTGTTCGCGCCTGTCCGCGATAAGCTCCGGCGTACCTTTTATCATAACGAAGTTCTCCTTTCACTTATTGACATTGTGTCAGCGTGCGTATTATATCACGTTATTGACACCGTGTCAATACAAATCCGGAATATTTATGAAAAATTCAAAAAATGCGGTCATACACGCGCGATTTCTTGATTTTGTCATATTTGTATGATATGATGACATACGGAAAAAAGCCGCGCAACGCGGTTCCGGAGGTTGTTATGAACAGAATTGAACTTGCAAAACAGGCTTTTGAAGAATGCTCTTCTCAGGAAACGACCGTACGTTACGGCGTGA
The DNA here is from genome assembly GCA_902762505.1 of uncultured Ruminococcus sp. GTDB lineage: Bacteria > Bacillota > Clostridia > Oscillospirales > CAG-272 > UBA1248. The sequence continues at coordinate 27,277 of CACWOQ010000009.1, forward strand.
AGCGCGGCGCTCCGTTCTGGAACGTCGAATCGCTTCAGTTTATGTACGTTCCGGCGTTCCACTTCACCGCGATACGCGGCTTTTACAGGTACAGATACGAGGCGACTGACGAGACCGGCAAGGTCCACACGTTCGAATCGGGCGACTGCTGCTCGCTTTTGACTCCGATATGGGCTGATCTGCCGGAGGGCGTCGTCCGTCTCAGAGTAGCGGCGCTCAACCCGGACGGCAGCGAATACGCGACCGTCGGCGCACGCACGTTTTTCCGTCTTGCGCCGTTCCCGGCGGATACGCCGCCCGCCGCCCGTCCGTACCGTGAAAGCGCGGTCATGGCGTACCGCTATGCGATGTCGCAGAGCTTTGTCAAGCACTGGCTCAAATACGGCGAGCCCGATCCGACGTACGATCTCAACTCCTATCCGAGCAAGATGATCGGCGCGCTCGTCGAGGCGATGCTGTCTTACGCCCGCATTTGCCCGGAGGATTCAGCCGACGCAATGAAGGTCGCCGTCAGCGCCGCGGATTATCTTATCCGCATCACCCCGCGCGGCGACGTGCCGCTTGCGGATCTGCCGCCCACGTATTACCTTGATTTCTGCCCCGATCCGGAAAAATACGGCGTTATCTCGCCCAACTGGCACGCGGCTCAGGCTCACAACGGCACGATGATGATGATATACCCCTCCCGCGCCGCAAGGATGTATCTGCAGCTCGAGCAGGCGACCGGCGACAAAAAATATCTTGACGAGGCGCTGCGCATCGGCAGATATTACGTCGACACGATAGAGCCGAACGGGAGCTGGTATCTCGTCCGCTCCTGCAAAACCGGAGAGAGGCTGACGGACAACTTCATCTCGCCCATGGACGACCTCGTTCCGTTCATGATGGCGCTGTACGAGCGCACCGGAGACCCGGTATTCAGGGAGACGGGCGAGCGCGCCGTCGCCTACGTCATGAAGACGCAGCTTCCGACGTACAACTGGGAGGGGCAGTTCGAGGACACCCCGCCTTCCGCGAATTATATAAACCTCACTCATTACGCGCCGACGGCGCTGTCGTCATATCTTGCGAAATATCACGCGGACGATCCCGCGTCTCTTGAGCTCGCAAAGGAGCTTATGAGATTCGTCGAGGATCAGTTCGTCGTATGGCACCGTCCGAATCCGTGGCGTCATCCCGCGCCGGACAATCTGCCGTCTTACGACACCTCGCTGTGGCACACGCCCGCCGCGCTTGAACAGTACGGCTGGCACGTGCCGATAGACGCGTCGACCGCCTGCGTCGCCATGGGCTTCCTCGAGCTGTACAAGGCCGGCTGCGGCGAGCTTTATCTCGCTAAGGCGCGCGCTCTTACCGATCAGCTCACCGTCGTTCAGCATGAAGACGGAAAGATCCCGACGCACTGGATGAACACGGAGGACGCGGAGAAAAACTTCTGGTTCAACTGCATGTTCGCAAGCTGCCGCGCGCTTGAAATAATGTCGGAATATGAAAAATAAACCGTTCGTCCCGCCGCGGCATACGTCCGCGGCGCGGGCGTGCGTTTCCGCCCTGCTCTGCGCCGCCGTACTGCTTTCGTCCGGGTGCACGCGGACGGATCCCGGCGCCGAAGAGTCTGAGTCTTCCTCACCGGTCACCGCACCTTCCGTGACGGAGGCGCCGGAGGAGCCCGGATCTGTACCCGTATTCTCGCATCAGGGTGGACTGTACGGCGAAGGTTTCACGCTCACGCTCGCCGTGCCGGATAACGCCCAGGACGGCGCGTATATAACGTACACGACGAACGGAAAAGAACCGGGGCCGGGATCCGAAAGATACCGGGACGGGATAAGCGTTACGGGGACTGTGAGCGTACGCGCCTCGCTTTTCTCCGACCGGGGCGAGCGGCTCGGCAGGATAGTCACGCAGACGTACGTCACAGACGGCGCGGCGGGGCTCATGACCGCAGCGCTGACGGCGGATCCCGACGATCTTTATTCCCGGGAGTCCGGCATCATGGCGAACAGAGACGGCTCCGGCTCCGAATGGGAGCGGCCTGTCAGCGTTGAGATCTACGGTGTAAACGGAGAGACGCTGATCCGTCAGGACGCGGGGATAAGGCTCGCCGGTTCCGGTTCAAGATCGTTCGATCCGGCGTCGTTCAGGCTGATCGCCCGAAAGCCGGACAGATTCGACGGCGCCGGTCTGAAATACAACGGCGGCGGAAAATTCAACGCCGATCTTTTCGGCGACGGGTTCAGCTCTTACGACCGTCTGCTTCTGCGCAACGGCGGAAACGATTCACCGTACCAGGCGCGCGAGAATTTCCTGCGCATGAATCTTCTGCGCGACTGCATAAGCAACGAATACTGCGCCGGACTGTCCCTGCGCACGGGCGTACCGGTCTTCGCGCAGAGATGCGTTCCCGTGAACGTTTATCTCAACGGAGAATACTACGGCGTATCCATACTGAAGGAGGATCTTGACGAAAGGCTTCTGTCGGAACGCTTCGGTCTCGACAGGGACCGCATAACGGTCATAAAGGGCAAAAAGCTGTATTATCAGCTTGAATCGGGCAGTCAGTCCGAGCTTGACGAATGGCTTTCGCTGTGCGGTTACGCGATAGACAACGCCTTATCGGATGACTTTTCGCAGGCGTACAAATACGTTTCCGACCGTCTCGACGTCAGAAACGCCGCCGCGTATCTGTGCGTGATGCTGTATCTGTGCAACACCGACTGGCCGCAGAACAACGCCATGGTATGGCGGTACACCGGCAAGCCCGGCGACGGGGAGTATTCGGACGGGAAATGGCGGTTCGTTATACGTGACATGGACCTCTGCTTCGCCCTGCACGACGCGCCCTCCCGCGTGTCGAACACCACGTACACTATGGCTGACACCGATACCTTCACCCGTCTCCTCATATTCTACCGCGACGGCAAGGGATACTCATACGATCCGTCGACCGGATACTACGGCGACGAAATGAAGCTTCAGGGGCTGTTCGATTTTCTGCTCAGATCCGCGGAGTTCCGCCGTGAGTTCGAGCGTATTTCCGCCGTGATCTCGTCGGACGCCGAGGCGGAATACATGACGGAGCTGACGAAAAAGCTGTCGGAGATGACGTCGGACGGTATGAAGCGTCACATAAGCACGTGGAAGGCGGCGGGAAAGATCTTTTCCGGTTATACTTACAGATCGTGGAGCTCGTCCTTTGACGGGATATACGAATTCATAAACGAGCGTCCGAAGTATTTCAAAAAATACGAGTCCGACGCCATGAAATATTACGCCGGTACGCGGTGATCCGCCTGCCGCCTATGTATAATAAAAGAAAAATCGAGGGAATATGAAAAAATTCGCTTTATCGGTACTTGTATTATCATTTGTTCTGTCGTCCTTCGTATTTTCCGCGCAGAGCGGGTACGAGCTCAAAACGGCGCCCGGATCCTTAAAGATCGACGGCGTGCTTTCAGATGGCGAATGGGACGGCGCCGCCGTCGTCTCGCTTGAAAAAGAAAACACCGGCATGTGGGCGAATTTCTACGATGAAAACAGCCGCCTGCCGCTCTGCGCCTATTTCTTTTACGGAGACGAGGGCATTTACGTCGGCGCCGATATATACGACAACGACGTCGACACGGTGAACATGCACGACTGCTTCGAGGTGGCTTTCAACCCCGGCGGACTCATCCCCGACGGCGACGCGCTTGAAGGTCTTTTCTTCACCTTCTGGCTCGACGGAGAAAAAATACTCATGAAGCGTCACAACAGATTCGACGGCGACCAGGTCGGACAGTTCGAGGACGGCGCCGTCTGCGAATACAAAATGACGGATCACGGTTATACCGTGGAGGCTCTGATCAGATGGGAATGGCTGACCCTCTCCGACCGTCCCGTCCTCAACGCGAAGACCGGGAAATACCGCACCCGCGTGCTGAGCAAGTTCGATTATAAAGCCGAGGACGCCTTCACGGACGCGATAGTCTGTTATCTGAACGGCAACGGAGACGATGCCGCGCCCTACAGATGCGTATACAGGACCGTGACTTCCCCGGAGCTTGCCGGCAGCTTTTCAACTGCTACGTACGATATAAAATTCACGTTTGCAAAGCCCGCGGAAACGACCGGGGCGACAGATACGGAGCAAAATACGGACGCCGTCACGGAGCCCGGGACGTCAGCCGCTCTGCCGGAGACGGAAACGGCGCCCGCCGAAGCCGGCGGAAACAGCACGGCGAAGGTGATAATCCCCGTCGCCGTATGCGCGGCTGTCGTTATAGCCGCTGCCGCCGCAGTGATCCTGATCCTCAAGCGCAGAAAAGCCCGCGCGTGACGCAAAAACGATACCGGGCTTCCCCGGAAAGAAAAAGGATATTGAGACCGGATCTCAATATCCTTTTCTTATATCCGGCTTTTACCGCGCCGGCGGCGCTTATTTCACATCCCTCATGATCCTCACTCCGATCCATATGAATACGATCATTGTGACGATCAGAACGACAACGGCGGCGATCATGTTCCACAGTCCCGTAAGCGCGCTGAGCGCGGGAGACGCGGCGACCAGGGCGATAACCTTTGACAGCTGCGCCGTATATTTTTTCGGATCCTCGGGTTTTACGGACTGCCTTGCGCGGACAGGGAGCATTTCATAGTCCTTTGTCAGCGCCATAAGTCCGGCGTAAATAAGTATCGCCGCCGAAAAGATTCCCATCAGTATCGAATATCCGTATTCCATTTCAAACCTTTCATCGTGCCGGCGGAAGCGGCGGATCCTTCGGCTTTTCGATAACGCTCTCCGCGGCGGGAACGCCCGCGAAGAAGAAATCATAGAACCATCCGAAGAAATCACCGCTCATCGCCTGCAGCGTCCTTGTCAGATTCAGTTTGATACCGTAGTGGAAGGCGTCAAACAGATCGATATTGAAGCAATAGTAAACGCAGCCGTTTTCGATCTCGAACTTTGACCCGTCGTACACCTCGCGCAGCTTGTCAAAGCCCGCTCCGGCAAGACCGCTGATGTATTGTTCCACAACGTCGGCGACCTTCGTCTCAAAGACCTTGTCGTTCGCGTAGCCCGCAAGCTTCCGCAGCTCGCCTTCAAGTCCGAGCGAATCGTTGAGTTTTTTCTGGAGCGTGTCGAAATTCGACTCCTTGAAGTATTTTGTGATATACGGCCCGATCTTCTCCTGGAATTTTTTGCTTTCCTTGAGCCACTTGCCGATAAGATCGCCCGCCTTTGATTTCAGCGCCGCCGCGGTCATGTCCTTGAAAGCGTCGCAGAGCGAGCCCCAGATATCCGACTCGCCTTTTTCGTTGAGCTTCAGCAGATAGTTCTTGATAGCGCAGTAGCAGAAGTAGCCGCCGAGCGTCGCCGCCGCTTTCTTCCAGTTCTTCAGATCTATACTGTTGGAAACAAGATTATCGCCCGCCGCCGCGAGGTTTTTGGAGAATTCGAATTTGTCCACGTCCACCGCTTCACCGTAGCTGCGGGCGGCGATCACCTCGCCTATCGCGCCGGTGATGAAGTCCTTGGCGGGAGAGATCAGAGCGTCGGCGACCGGACCCGCGTATGCGTTGACAAGGAACGAGAACGCGCAGTCGCCGGCGAATTTCGTCCATTCGAGCACGTTGACTATGACGTTGTACATCGTCGCTTCGGTCTGATCCCTCTTCTGCTGCGTCGTCCAGTATTCCATATACTCGCGCAGGATCCACTTGCCGACGAGACGCATCTCTTCGACCGAAGCGCGCGGCTCCGTCGCGCACTCCTTCAGCTGTGCGATCCAGTGATCCATGTTTTCCGGCAGTGAGTATTGCAGGATGCGGCGCTGAAGCTCTTTGTATTCCTTCTCCCAGTCTCCCATCGGATCGGGATCCTTACCGCGCAGACGCAGAGGTATCTCCGCCTCGTACTTTTTGCCGTCGTATTCGCAGGACGCCGGCAAAAGCACCATCATGAACGTGCCGTCCTCCGGCTCTGCGAGGTCGGCATTCGGCTCAAACGTATAGGTGAATTTATCGTTCCAGTCGCCCCACGATTCTTTGTACTCGTACTTTTCCGCAAGATTCTGCTCCTTGTCGGCGCGCATACCGAGACCGCCCGCGCCTTTGAGCTTCTCAAATCTGTATTCGGCTTCCTTCGGATCGATGACCGCCTTATCCTCGCCTTTGACGGCGAGGGTGAACTGCATCTCGCTGACCTGCCACTTGCGATCGAGGTCGCCGGCGTATTCCTTTTCGTACGCCTGAACGCGGACGTATTTTACGTTGTTCTTCTTTCCCTCGTCGCGGGACGACACCGTCAGTCCCTCCGGATACAGGCTCACCGTAACGTAACCCTTGACGGGTTCTTTTTCTCCTTCGACCGAGACGTATATCTCAAACCGCTCGTCCTTTGCCCGGGCGAATATATCGTGATCGGGCTCGGGCGGCGTGTTGTTTTTCACAGTCATCTTATATACGGCGGGCTGATCCGTCAGCGCGAATTCCACGTCAAACCTGCCGGTATTCACCGCCGTTATATCGGAAAGCTTCGGAGGCGTCGGCGCGTCGATAATCGCAAAGCGCTCCGTGTAGGTAAAGCCGTCGCCCGGGATGGCGTCGATGCCGCAGTTTTCGTGATACAGCGTTCCATCACGCTCGTCGATGAATTTCAGCGACGGACCGTCCACTACGCGGAATACGACCGTGTTGGTAAAGACGCCGCCCTCGCCCGTGAAGCTGAAGGTGATATTCGCCGTATCGTTCTGATTGTTCTCCGGCACGCTGACCGTCGCCTCGCAGTACCGCCCGGCGAGCGCGGCGGAATGTACCGTCATGCCGTCGGCGGAGACGCCGATGCACGCTGTCAGATCGTTTCTGTCGCGCTCGACCGTTCCGTCGATCTCCGCCATTCTCGCGCGGATCCTGACGGGCTTGTCGCCTCCGCGCCGTATCGCGTCGCCGAAATCCTTCTGAACGTACATTTTGTACGATTTTTTCTTTCTGTCGCCGGCTGATCCGTCAGATGCCGCGGCAGCCGCGCCGGCTATCGCCGCGCCCCCGCCCAAAACGCCGATCACGATCGCCGCGGGGACGGATACGCCGCCGTCCTCGCCGGGGTTAGTCTCGGCGCGCTTGGTCACGCCTGCAAGCTCAAAACCGCCGTACGTGACGGGTTCGTCCGCTATGACCTCCGGCATCATACTGTACAGAGCCGGCGCCATGGCAACAGTCGCCTGCCATTTCGCCTGCAGATCGTTGTACAGATCGACCGCTTCCTTTTTCGGGCTTACCAGGCCGATCTTGTAGCCGACCAGCCTGTTGATCAGCAGATGATTTACAGTATATGCGTCCGAAATCCCGGGGATACGGGTATAGTAGTAGTATTCGTAGGTTTCCTGGATCGATTCGTACTTCAATTCCTCGATCAGCGTAGAACCGCCTTCGTGGTACTTGAATGTTTTATAGGTTTCCTTGGGTGAATCGTCCCATAAGCTGTGGTAGGCGACAAGGATATTGTCTCCGCCGCCCCGGCGCTCCACGGTTATGGTTTTTCTCTCGTCTGTATTGCCCTCTTTTTCCTTATTCCATTTTTCGTACTGTTCCTGCGCCGCATCCTCCATTGTGGGGGTATTGCCGTATTTCATATGATAGAGGGTGATATGCGGCTGATGTGCCACCACGTAGCCGTAAATATACGCTTCCGTTTCCCCCGGCTGAACGCCGGTGCTGCCAGACTTGTTGAAATCCTCGTAGTAGTATTGATACTCAAATTCCTCAATATTTTCGTCGTACATGTTATCCTTGACGTCATTGCGTCCGGCCGAGAAGTCCGCAACGTAGTATCGGTACTTGCGGCCCGGCGTATACAGACTCGTATACACGGAGGGGATCTTGTAGAGCAGGTGGACCTTTTGTTCAAACAGGCGGAATCCCGCGTTTTCCTTGGCGTCGCGCGAGTTGAACAGATAGTAAAGCAAAAGCTTTTCGCCCGTATCCGTTACCTTGTCCGGGTACGCGTCGCCCCAGTAGAAGTCCAGTTCAAAGTTGTTGCGTGTTTCAACCCTGACTTCGTATCTCGGATCGTTTATAAATTTATCGTAATTGAATATATCCGCCGCAAAAGAGACGAATGCGAAGTTCGAGGCGATCAGACACGCGGCGAATATGCCGCACAATAACCTCAGTAATCTTTTTTTCATTGTACCTTCGCCTCCTTTCCGAGTTTGACGACGCCGGTCGCCTGTAGGATCATCATCACGATACCGCCGACAAGCAGCACAGAGCCTGTGATGACGAGTATGAGATTTACGCCCGACAGTCCGATCAGCGCCGCCGCCCCAAAGCCGACGGACAGACCGCGGATGAGCCCGCTTACGTTCGGGTGCGACGGACTTTTGCTTTTCGTGAACGATCCGAGAAGCCGCCGAATAAATCCGGTATTCAGCGCCGCTTTCGCCGCGAGAAACGACGCCGCGATACCGCCCATAAAGGATACCCGTGTCGCGCCGCCGGAGATGAAAAGATACAACAGCATCGCCGCGCCGATGCCGCACAGGTACGCCCACAGCGTTTCAAGCGTCACGCCGAAGGCGCCTTTCAAGGTATCGGCGAATCGGCGCTTTTCACCGCCCTTGCGCGTAAAGAGTCCGATCAGCGAAACGAGCGCGTACGCGAACACGCCCTTGCCGACGATCCCGCCGACCGCGCCGGCTATCCCGCCGGACGTGCCGGCGTTTGCAAAGGTCAGAAACGACAGCATCCTTGTCGGCAGCGGTTCTATTCCGAAGGCGCGTAAAATATTGAGCGTGAGCCACACGCCCGCGAGGATAAAAGCCGGTATCAGCTTTTTCGGATTTTTGAAAGCCGCGCCGATCGAGGTGAACAGCGATTTGAAGCCGGATCCTACGACCCTGACGGGTCCTTCGGGCGCTGGCGCGCCGCTTTCAACGGCTCCGAGCGTGCCGAGCGCGGCTTCTCCCGCGGATCCCTGCGCCGTGAAATCAAAGCTTTGCGGCGTATCCGCCGCGTTTTGCAGCTCGCCGCCGACCCTGTTTCCGCAGTTATCGCAGAAATTCGCGTCGTCCGGCAGAAGGCTGCCGCATTTCGGGCAGTACATATATATGCCTCCTTACGAGTTGATTGCGTTCGCATCCATTATACTACGGCGAAGGCGGCTTACTCAATAGTTGACCTCTATCTGTCATTGACAAATTTACAGTCACCTCATTGATTTTTTCAACGTATGATGATAAAATGTACGAAAGACCAAAACGGAGGGGCGAAAAATGTTCAGCGGGAAACTGAGATCCGTACTCGGACTGCTCCGTGTGACCGTGACCGATTTTTCACGTTACGCGGATTGTGACAAATCATATATAAGCCGTATGACAAGCGGCGCTAAAACGCCGAAGAGCGGCGGCAAGGGCGCGCGGCGCATCGTCGACGGCGTTTATCGCTGCGCGGACGAAAAGGGCGCGGTCGGCGCTTTGTGCGAGCTTACCGGCTGTGACGATCAGAGCTCCGCCGACGGCGTAAAGGCCGCGCTTGAATCATGGCTGTTCGACAGCGAGCCGGGCGGATCCGCGCAAGCCGCGCCGTCAAAGAACGCGGCGCCGCACAGGGCGTTCGGCGAAAGGCTCGGCGCCCTCATGGAGCTTGCCGGGCTGTCAAACGTCCGCCTCGGAAGATATCTGAGCATCGACCCCTCGTACATAAGCCGGTTCCGCAGCGGCTTCCGCTCGCCTAAAGCCAACCCGAAGATTATGAACGGTATATGCGCCGTTCTCGCTGACCGGATAATATCGAGAGAAAAAGCGGCGGAGCTTTCCTCTCTTACAGGCGCCGCGCCGGAAGACGCCGACAGGGAAAGCGCGGCGACTGCGATATACGCCTGGCTTTACAACACGGAGAGCGCGGATCCGGCGCCGTTCGTCGAAGGGCTGATCGACCGGATCGGATCGTTTTCCGCGGATATAAAAAAACCGCCGCTGTCGTTCGAAGAGGCGACGGCGGGCGGTTGTCTGACTGACGCTTCACCCGTTTATTACGGGATCGACGGCATACGGCGCGCGGTGATACGTTTTCTCGGGAACGTGATACAGCGGCGGGAAAAAGAGCTGTTTTTATATTCTGATCAGAATATGGACTGGATGGTCTCGGACCGGGCGTTCAGAGCCTGCTGGGCGTCGCTCATGACGATGTGCGTGACGGGCGGCGTCAGGATAACGATAATACACAACGTCGACCGCGGACTGCCTGAAATGACGGAGGCGATAGGCTCGTGGCTCCCGCTTTATCCGTCCGGGATGATAAGATCGTATTACTGCAAGGTAAAAGCCGGCGAACGGTTTTCGACGACTCTGTTTCTCTGCCCCGGTTACGCTTGTATATCCGGCTGCAGCGTACGCGGCGCCGAGGATACGGGCGGAACGTACAGGTTCGACACGGATCCGGAGCTTCTGAAGGCTCACGGGCGCGCGTACAGGGAATTGTTGAGCCGCTCGGGCGAGCTTGCGCAGGTCTGCGCCGCGGACGTGACCGACAGGCTCGGCGACCCGGACGTAACGGAGTTGTCGGTGTTCGGAGGAACGCTGTCGCTCGCCACCGTACCGGAAAAGACGCTTCTGTCTGCTCTTGAGCGATCCGACGCGGACGATGCGGAAAAGCAGCGCATCCTTGACGTGAGAAAGCAGCGGCTCGCCCTGCTCATGCAAAAAGTAAAATCCGGGTTCGTTCACGAATTCGTGCCGCTTGCCGCGGCGGAAGAGCTGCGCGCGGGCGTACCGATGGACACGGCGGGGCTCGATCTCCGCTATACGCCAAAGGAATACGCCGACCATATCCGCCGCATAGCCGAGCTTTCCGACGTATACGCTGACTACCGCTTTTACGTGATACCGGAGGCGCCGTTCGACGGCGTAAAACTTCTGATATCCGGCAGGACCGCCGCCGTTACGCGGCTCACGGCTCCGTATATCACGATACGGTTCGACCATCCGGATCTCTGCCGCGCGTTTGTCGCGTACGCGGAACGCGTCCGCGAGCGGTACGGGAGTGACAGGATCACGACGAAACGGACGCTTGAAGAATATCTGCGTTCGTTATAAAGCCGCAAAACAGACTGAGCGCTTAACGTCACTCAGCCTGTTTTGATTTTGACAATCTGTTTATTCCGCCCCGGAGCCTGATCGTCACGGTATTTATTGTTTAACCTTCTCCGTTTCACCTTCCCACGTGATTATGCCGCCGAATTCGTATACGTTTTTGTATCCCATACCGGCAAGCTTCTGCGCCGCCTCCTTACTCCGTCTGCCGCTTCTGCAATAGACAAGTATTATCTGATCCGTATCGGGCAGCTGTTCCGGGCGCGTATCCGTTATCGTCTCGTTCGGGATGCATACGGCGCCGGGTATGTGTCCCGCGTCGAATTCATCCGGGCGTCTGACGTCGAGTACGACGTGCCCGTCGTCTTTTTGCATCATCTCCGCCGCCTCCGCCTGGCTTATCTGTCTGTATCCGGTTTCTTCACCCGCGTCCGCCGTGTTTTTTTCGCAGGCGGAAAGCGACAAGACGCAGGCGAGGTACAAAAGCAGTAGTTTTTTCATGTTTTCCTCCGTTCACTACGGTTTTCAAATACCATTATACCCTCGTTTTATGAAAAGTCAATATATTCGACCGCTTGAAAGATAAAACTCTTGACAATTCGACGATGCGGATTTATAATAAAAATAAAAATGCTTGAGAGGCGCGATATGACAAACAGAGACAGGTTCAGAGCGGTTCTGTCGTTCGAGATGCCGGACGACAGACTTCCGATGATAGAATGGGCATCCTGGTGGTGGGACAGGACGATCGTCGAATGGCAGAAGCAGGGGCTTCCGCAGATGACCTTCCACGAGGTCGCGCCTTATCTCGGGCTCGACCAGCATTATCAGTTCTGGCTGCCGCATAAAACGGCGGACTGCCCCGTCCCCGCGTACAACGGCGGACCGATCATGGAGGGCGAGGAGGGGTACGAAAAGATCCTCCCGTTCCTTTATCCCGAACACGGAGCGGACGGTCAGCTTGAGATGATGCGTCAGCTGAAGCCGCGCCACGACGCGGGCGAATTCCCCGTATGGTTTTCGCTTGACGGCGGTTTCTGGTTTCCGCGCACGCTTTTCGGCATAGAACCGCATCTTTACTCGTTCTACGACGAGCCGGAGCTTTATCACAGGATCCTCGACGATCTCGCGGAATATCAGTTGAAGCAGATGGAGAAGATCTATGAAATACTGACGCCTGAATTCATGACGTTCGGCGAGGATATGAGCTACAACAACGGGCCGATGATCTCGGAGGATTCCTTCGACGAATTCCTGCTCCCGTACTATAACAAGGTCGTGCCTTACATAAAAGAACACGGCACGAAGGTCATAATAGACAGCGACGGCGACGTAAGCCGCATGATTCCGTGGCTGAAGCGCGCCGGGATCGAAGGCGTGCTCCCGCTCGAGCGCAAGGCGGGCGTGGACGTTGCGGCGCTGCGCGAGGCTCACCCGGACTTTCTGTTCATCGGAGCGTTCGACAAAATGACGATGAGGCAGAGCCGCGACGCCATGCGCGGTGAATTCGAACGGCTTCTGCCCGTAATGAAGACCGGCGGATTCATCCCGAGCGTTGACCATCAGACGCCGCCCGACTGTCCGCTTGAAAGATATCATGAATACGTTGATATGCTCCGCGAATACGGAGAAAGAGCTGTGAGGGAAAAATGACAAACAGAGAAAGAGCGATGAACATACTGCACTTCAAGCCGGCGGACAGGATGCCGGCGGTGCATTTCGGTTACTGGCAGGAGCTGCTTGACGAATGGGCGGCGCAGGGCAAGATCCCGGCTGACCTCGCCTCCGGCAACTACGACGGCTCGCCGAAGGAAGCCGAGCTTGATAAACTGATAGGCTGGGATTTCAACTGGTACAGGACGTACGGCTCGGCGAACCATCTGATCCCCGGATTTGAAACGAAGGTGATAGAGACTCTGCCCGACGGAACGCGCCGCGTTCAGAACGCGGACGGAAATATCGAACGCGTAAAGCCGGGCATCACGTCGATCCCGTCCGAGGACGATTATCTTCTGAAGGACAGAGAGGCATTCGAGACGCTTTACAAGCCGAGAATGCAGTATGCGCCGGAGCGCGTCGACCTTGAATTCTACCGTCATTTCAACGAAAACCGCCCTTACGACGTGCCCGTCGGGCTCCATCTCGGCTCCGTTATGGGCAACATCAGAAACATAACGACGGTCGTCGGCATGAGCTATCTCATTTACGACGAGGACGAGGAGCTTTTCGCCGACATTGTCGACACTTACGCCGATATGCAGTACAAGTGCGCCGAAGCGATACTGCAGACCGGCGCGAAATTCGATTTCGCGCATTACTGGGAGGACATCTGCTTCAAGAACGGTCCGCTGCTCTCGCCCGATATCTTCGACGAGCTGTGCGCGAAGCACTATAAGAAGCGCAACGATCTCTGTCACAAATACGGAATCGACATAATCTCGCTCGACTGCGACGGCGTGACCGACAAGCTTCTGCCCACATGGGTGGAAAACGGCGTGAACACGATGTTCCCGATCGAAGTCGGCGTCTGGGGCGACCAGTTCGAGCCGGCGAGAAAGAAATTCGGGCGTGAGGTGCTCGGCGTCGGCGGTATGGACAAAACGGCGCTGCGCGAGGATAAGGCTGCGGTCGACCGCGAGATAGAGCGGATGAAACGGCTGTCGTCTCTCGGCGGCTTCATCCCCTGCCCCGATCACAGACTGATGCCCGGCACTAAATTCGAGCTCGTTCAGTATTACGCCGAAAAGATCAAGGAGATCAGACCGTGAAAAGCGCGGGATCCGGCTCCGTCATACGGTCGTACAAGCCCGCCTCGGCGTTTGAAGAAGCGCTGCCGCTCGGCTCCGGAAGGCTCGGCGCCATGATATACGGCGGCGTCGGGCGGGAAAAAATAAGCCTCAACTACTGTGAATTATGGACGGGTCATCCGCGCGATGAAAACAAAGAGTGCGCGGAATACTTCAGAGAGGCGCAGAGACTTACGCTCGATGGCAGACCGGGCGAGGCGGAAAAGCTGATAGAACGGCGCATAGCCGGCGCCGACGTTCAATCGTACCAGCCCGCAGGGAACATAATAATAGAACGCTCCGCGGACAAAGCGGCCGGTTATTCAAGAACGCTTTATCTGGATACCGCGACGGCGGACGTATCGTACGAAGCCGGAGGCGTCCGTTATGACAATACGTATTTCACGCCGTACGGGCGCGACTGCCTTGTAATACGGATAAAATCGGATAAAAAAGCGTCCGTCGGATTTCATCTGACTCTTGAAAGTCCGCTGAAACGCGGCGCGGGGCACACGGATTCAACGTGCTGTCTCGACTGTGAATGCGCCCCCGATTCTTCAAACGACAAGGTTCCGCGCCGCGACGGCGACGCCGAACGCGGGATCCTTTTCCGCACGGAGGTAACGGTCTTATCGGACGGCGGCTCGGTCGTATATGAGGACGGCGGCGTAACGGTAAGCGGAGCAGACTGCGTGACGGTAGCCGCGGCGATCGAAAGCAGCTTCAACGGATACGACAGACACCCGTTCCTCGACGGCAAGGAATATAAAAACGCGGTAAAGGAAAAGCTCGCGTCCGTAACGGGCTCCGGCTTCGATGAAATATACGCCGGGCACGTAAGAGCGTTCCGCGGACTTTACAGCCGCGTAAGCTTCGGCATTGACGGCTGCGACAGAAGTGAGCTTGCGACCGCCGAAAGGCTCGAACGTTTTCAGACGGATAAAAGCGACGTCGGATTATACAGGCTGCTTTTCGATTTCGGCAGATATCTCCTTATCTGCGGTTCTGCAGAGAACGGTCAGCCTCTCAACCTTCAGGGCATATGGAACGAGCAGCTGTCTCCGCCGTGGCGCAGCGATTACACCGTGAACATAAACACGGAGATGAATTACTGGCCGGCGCTGACGTGCGATCTGCGCGAGACTCAGAAGCCGCTTGACAGGATGATAACGCAGCTCTGCGAAAGAGGGCGGGAAACGGCTGAGAAATACTACGGCGCTCACGGCTTCTGCGTTCATCACAACACGGATCTGTGGCGTGCGACGCAGCCAGTCAGCGAGCGCGCGGTCTGGCTTTTCTGGCCGCTTGCGGGAGGATGGCTCTGCCGGCACCTGTTCGACGAATACGAATACTCGAACGACGTCGGTTTTCTCAGGGATACCGCCTATCCCGTAATGCTCGAAGCGTGCAGGTTCTTCCTCGATCTTCTGATACGTGACAAAGACGGATATCTGATATTCTGCCCGTCGACCTCGCCCGAGAACGTATACCTGTATGAGGGCGGCGTGTGCTCGATCGACGTAACGAGCACGATGACGATGAGCATAATAAGAGAGCTTTTTGAAAATACGCTCAACGCCGCAAAGATCATAGGCGCAGCCGATCCGGAGCTTGACGGAATAAAGACGTCGCTCGAAGAGCTTTTGCCGATCAAAGTCGGCGGCGACGGCAGGATCAACGAATGGTACCGCGAGCTGCCGGAGGCGGAGCCGGGGCACCGGCATCCGTCGCATTTATACGGGCTGTACCCCGGCAGGCTCATTACGCCGGAAAAAACGCCAAAGCTCGCGGAGGCGGCGAAAAAGTCGCTTGACGCCCGCGGAGACGAGGGGACCGGATGGAGCCTCGGATGGAAGATAAATCTCAGAGCGAGGCTTTACGACGGCGACCGCGCGCTCGACCTCGTGAACATGATGCTCAGGCCCGCCGTCGGTTCCGTCGGCGGCGTTTACCCGAACATGTTCGACGCGCACCCGCCGTTTCAGATAGACGGCAATTTCGGCGCCGCGGCGGGCATAGCGGAAATGCTCATGCAAAGCGACGGGGAGACGATAAAACTGCTGCCCGCTCTTCCGCGGAGCTGGAAAACCGGCTTTGTGACAGGTCTTCGCGCAAACGGCGGGGCAAAAGTGGATATATACTGGGAAAACGGAAGAATAACGCGTTATAAAATAACGGGAGGAGCGCCGCGTAACGTGGTCCCGTGCAGATAAAAAGAGGTACGGTATGGAGCTCACAGGCAGAGAAAGATTCATACGGACTTTTCAGCACAAGGAGACTGACCGTATAGTCATGACAGACGAACCGTGGGCGGGCACGCTGCGGCGCCGGTACGCGGAGGCGTCAACGCCGTGCTGTGGAACGACAGAGAAGCCATAATCGCAGAGCTTGAAAGAGTCATCCCTGCGCTGAAGGAGGGCGGCGGCTGCTTATTCTCATCCGATCATTCGATACCGAATACCGTCAGCTTCGATAATTTCAAAGCCATATCCGACTGTATACACAGGCTCGGAAAATACTGATATAAAAAACGGGGGCAAATATGGAAAGAAAGATAACTCTGATGGACGGAGCCGTCGGAACGACGCTCTGGAGCATAGCCGAGGCAAACGGCGTAAAAAAAGAGCCTGTATGGAAATACAACGTGGAGCACCCTGAATTCATCACGGAGCTTGTGAAAAGATACGTCGACGCGGGGTGCGAAATAGTGCTTGCGAACACCTTCGGCGCAAACGGTCCCGCCGTAAAGCGTTCGTCGCCGTACACGGTCGCCGAAGTCATCGAAGGCGGCGTCAGAGCGGCGAAAAAGGCTCTTGAAGGCACAAACGTCAGGCTCTGTCTGTCGATAGGTCCGCTCACGCAGCTGCTTGAGCCGTACGGCGACCTTGAAGAGGAGGAATGCGCCGCGATATACGACGAGATGCTTGACGCGGGCGTCGGCGCGGGCGCCGATATGATACTCATACAGACGTTCATGGATCTTGAAATGATGCGCGTGGCGACGGTCGAGGCGAAAAAATACGGTCTGCCCGTCATGTGCTCGATGACGTTTGAAAAAAACGGCAAAACGATGTTCGGCAACTCCGTGCAGGACACGATAGACACGCTTTCCCCTCTCGGCATAGAGGCGATAGGGCTGAACTGCTCGCTCGGTCCGGATCTCGCGCTGCCGATCATAAAGGAGTTTTCCGAAAAGACAGATCTGCCGCTTCTGTTCAAGCCGAACGCCGGAAAGCCGATCCTCTCCGCCGACGGAGAAGCGGTCTCGCCTTACACGGCAAAGCGGTTTGCGGAGGATGTAAAGCCGGCGCTTCAATACGTCAGCTACATAGGCGGCTGCTGCGGCTCCGACGCGGAATATATAAAAGAGATCAAAAAAATGCTTTAAAACCGGTGGTATGAAATGATGGATCTTTTGGATCTTAAGCGCCCGTTGGCAATAACGATGTGGGATTTTTCGTGGCTTGAACGATGTTTTGAGGGCGGCGGCTACGAAAACTGGGATAAGGCCGTTGCGGAGCTTACGGAGCGCGGATACGACGCGATAAGGCTCGACGTTTATCCGCATATGCTGTACAGGAATCCGCACGGGGAATTCCGTCTGAATCCCGTATGGCCGCCGGATTACGCGTCCTGGGGGGCGAAAGAGACGGTATATATCAAAGACGTTGAAAAACAGCTCACGGAATTTGTGAAGATCTGCGCGGCACACGGTGTAAAGCTCGGGCTTTCCACGTGGTTCCGCGACGATGAAACGAGATCGGTCGTAAAGACGATAGACACGCCGGAAACGCTTGCGAAAATGTTCATACGGGCGACGGACGTCGTGCTTGCCGCCGGGGGCGAGATATTGTACGTCGATTTCTGCAACGAATTCGCTCACTGGGCGGACTTTGTGCGGAACGAAGACGGCTCCGTCCCGTTCCGCGACGGAAAACTCGGACAGTACTGGATACACGGTGCGATGCGGGAATACAAAAAAGCGTACCCCGAAATACCGCTTACGTTTTCCGTATCCACGGAATTTGACCGTATAGAGCGCGAGGATCTTTCGGATTACGGCCTTTACGAACCTCATATATGGATGAACGGAGATGGTGACGGCAGATTTACCGCCGCGTTTGCAAAAGTGAAAAGGCCCGGCACGCCCGGCGAAACAATAGAACAGCAAAAGGAGCTTTACTTAAAAAGCAAAGCGTACTGGGACAGCGTTCTTACCGAACAGATAAGATATTTTGCCGCGTTTTCCGAAAGAACGGGGCTGCCGCTCATAACAACGGAATGCTGGGGCATAATCGACTGCATGGACAGACCTGGGACCGACTGGAGCTGGATAAAGCAATTATGTGAGATCGGGGTAAGAACGGCGTCGGCGACGGGCAGATGGGCGGCTATGGCGTCAAACAATTTCTGCGGGCCGCAGTTCCCCACTCTCTGGTACGATATCGAATGGCACAGAAAAATAACCGATATAATACATTCGGGCAGCGCACCGGATAAAAAAAGGAGAATATCATGAGCGTACTTGAAGAAATTTCCGAAAATCTGCAAAAAGGCAAAGCCAAGATCGTAAAAGAGCTCGTACAGAACGCGGTCGATTCCGGTATCGATCCGGAGACGGTGCTTCGTGAGGGACTTCTCCCCGGTATGAGCGTCATAGGCGAGAAATTCAAGAACAACGAGGTCTACGTGCCCGAAGTGCTCGTCGCCGCGAGAGCGATGAACACGGGTGCGCAGGTGTTGAAGCCCTATCTTGAAAAAGCCGGCGTCAAGGCGGCCGGCAAGGTCTGCATCGGCACCGTGCAGGGAGACCTGCACGACATAGGCAAGAACCTTGTCAAAATGATGATGGAGGGCAAGGGACTTGAGGTCGTCGACCTCGGCACGGACGTCGCGCCGGAAACGTTCATTCAGACGGCGATAGAACAGAACTGTCAGATCATCTGCTGCTCCGCTCTGCTCACGACCACGATGGGCGTTATGGAGGAGGTCGTGAAAAAAGCAGTCGAGGCGGGCATCAGGGACAAGGTGAAGATAATGATAGGCGGAGCCCCGGTAGACGAGGCGTTCTGCGAAAAGATCGGCGCCGACAAATACACGCCCGACGCCGCTTCCGCCGCAGACGCCGCGGCGGAATTCTGCGCCTCCATGGCCTGATCATCCGGGCGGATACTTTACCGGAAGCGCTTGACGGATATTACGGAGAAGGATAAAAACATATGAAAAAAAGAACGGTATCGGCCTTATCGCTTTTTCTGTCTGCCCTGTTCGTCCTGTCGGCGTGCACGGGAAGCATTGAAACGGAGACCGTCACGGATACGGAGCCTTCAACGGCGACGGACAGAGAGACTGACACGGAGCCCGTCACGGAAACCGGGGAGAAGATGACCGCGGCTCCCGAGCCTCCGCCCTACGACGACACGCACGCTTATATCTTCGCGTCAAACGACAAAAAGACGAAATGGGTAAGCCGCGGTGCGGAGATCAGCCGTGAATTCAACGTGCTGAAAATGATCCCCACCGACCACGACCCGATGATCTACTGTACCTTTGACGAGAGCGAGCGGTTCGATTCGCAGGAATACCGTTTCGTCGCTTACAGATACAACGTCACGTCGTCGATCAATCAGGGCGTTTTCTTCGTCGGATCCGAGGATCATCCCGATTTCAGCGATTCGGGGCTTACGTGGATCAACGTGAAAAACGACGGAAAATGGACGGACAACGTCACCGACATGAGCAAAAACGCTTTCTGGGAGGGTACGATCACCTCTTTCAGAGTCGACCCGATAAACTCGGGCAGCCACGACAAAAAAGCCGTGATCCTGCTCGACCGGATCGGATTCTTCAAGACCGAGCAGGACGCACGCGACTTTCTGTCATGCGCGAAGGAGCCGGATTATTCAGAATCCGTATCGTTTTCAAAGGGCTTTGCCAAAGCGGTCGTCCCCGGCGGCACGCTGAAAGCCGGCTACGATAGCTCCGATTATCTGCTGAAGCTCGATTCTCCCGCAGAGATAAAGAACGGGATCTCTCCGCTCGTCGCGGTGACCGTCGACGGTGTACAGAAGATCGTACCCGTGCAATACGTCAACTCCGTCGGCTTCGTCTCCTACCTTGCCGGACAGGCGGGTGAATACACGCTCGTATACCCGGATAAAGCCGCGGTGACGGACGCGGATTTCGTGATTTCGCGCGGGATAATGACGGAGGAGGACGTTGCCGCGTCGTCGTTTTCGGTATTCCGGATCGGCGAGCTTCTGTTTAACGCCCTCGGCAAGCCGGGCGTTCCCGCTCCCGATTTCAGCAGAGCGGCGAACACGGAGGACGCGGCGTGGCTGATAAGCAATTATCTGAGATTGCTGAACATAACTCCGTACACCGACCCTGCTCTTGAGATCAAAGGCAGAGAGGATCTGAGTCTCGCGATATGCTCCGGCATCGTCACCGACTTATCACCGGGCGCCGTAACGGGCGAAGAGCTGGCGTCGATCCTTGTGCGCTTTGTTAAAGCCGTGCTCGGTCAGCCGGTATTGCTTTCAAATATCAAGGAAAACGCCGGCATCGTCATCGGCGCATGGTCGAATTTCAACTTCGACGTTACGGATGAAACGTTAAAGACATTTGCGGACGCCGGGCTTTCTCTTCTGATAGATCTCGGCAGCATCGAACAGCGCGGAGTGATCGACACCGTGATGCAAAGCGCCGGAAAATACGGCGTCAGGGTGCTGAGAACCAATTACAGCCCGTCGAAATTCAAGGCGTCGGATCCGGATCCGATACCTTCACTCTGCTGCGAGTATTACGATTTCGATTCATATTACGGCAATCTGATATTCGACGAGCCGGGTTCGGACAGCTTCTCCATGATGGCTGATATCGCCGGGTATTACGGAAAAGCCCTGCCGGGCAAGCTGTGTTACTATAATCTGCTTCCCATGTACGCGAATGCCGCGCAGCTCAAATACGGCGCCAGCGCCGCGAGGATCGACTATTACGACCCGGATCCGGATCTGTATAAAAAATACGTCTCCGCGTACGCCGGGACCGTCCCCGGGGATTACATGTGCGTGGACGTATACCCGTACCGCTCGAACGGAAGCAAGAAGACCGTATACACGGAATATCTTAAAAATCTTGCGATATTCGCGGACGCCTGCCGCAAATATGACCGCGATTTCTGGCTGTTCATACAGTCAACGGACTATGACGGCGGAAAATGGGCGCCGGATTATTCCGATATCAGATGGCAGCTTTATATCGGCGCCTCGTTCGGCGTCAAGACGTTCTTGCATTACCTTTACAACTACAACAATCATCACGCCCTGGTGGACGCCGGGAAAACGACCGAGATATACGACGCCGCAAAAAAGGCGAATCACGAGCTGCTCGCCTTCTCAGACGATTACGGCAGATACGAAAACGTCGGAGCCTTCAACGTCAACTGCGAAAAATCAAAATACAGATACGCGCAGTTTGACGGTCAGTACGACGGTCTTACGGATCTTACGGATATACAGTCGTCCGATCCGCTTCTTTTCGGCTGTTTCAAGGAAAAGGACGGCGACGGATACGCCTTCACCGTCGTGAACATGGCGGAGCCGGGAAAAACGAAAAATGCAGCCGCGGTGAGCTTCAGACTCGGCAGCGCAAGATCGGTACAAGTATGGGCTTCGGGTCAGAAGTCGGAGCTTCTGCCCGTAAACGGCGTTTACACGTTATCGCTTGACAACGCCGAAGGCGTGTTCGTAACGGTGGATTAAATGGATAAAAACGAATTTTTCGATCATCTCGCCGACCGGATGATATCATACGGGGCTTACAAAGCCCGGGTGATACCGGTATCGGACGTTGAAACGGACGAATCCTTCCGACGTCTGTGCGAGCAGAACGTTTGCGGAAACTACGGCAAAAACTGGGCTTGCCCGCCGGACGCCGGCGGGATAACGGAGCTTATCGCGGAGCTTCGCTCGTACGAATACATCCTTGTATGGCAGACCGTCGGCACCCTCGAGGACAGTTACGATTTCGAGGGCATGGTCGAAGCGGGAAAGCTTCACACAAAGACGATAAACGAAGCACGCGCTTTCTGTCCGGGCGAGCCGTTTTCACGGTATCTCTGCCTCGGCGCGGGCGGCTGCTCCGTCTGTGAGGTCTGCGCGAAGCGCACCGGCGAGCCGTGCAGGCACCCGGATCTGATGACGCCTTCACTTGAAACTTACGGCGTTAACGTCTCGAAGCTTGCGCCTGCCGCCGGGATGAAATACATAAACGGTCAGAACACGGTGACGTATTTCGCCGCCGTTCTGTTCGATATTTAACGGTATGATAACTGTAACCCTTAACGGAAAAGAATACAAAACCGAGCCCGGGATATGCCTCGGGCAGCTCGCGGCGCGCGAGGGCGCCGTCGCCATGATCTGCGGCGGACACGGAAAATGCGGAAAATGCCGCGGTACCGTATCGGGCGCCGTCTCGGCTCCGACCGGGCTTGAGGAGCGGATACTCGGCGAAAAGCTCAAGGAAGGCGTCCGACTGCTTTGCAGAACGTACGCGGAGGGCAATTGCACGGTAACGACGGAGACGGACGGTGCGGCGCGGATCAGAGGCGACGGCGATCTTCCCCCGCACGAACACCGGCCGTGCTTTTCACGGTACGGCGTCGCCGCCGACGTTGGCACGACCACCGTCGCCGTCAGGCTGTACGGAGCGGACGGCTCCCTTCTCTCTTCAAAAAGCGCGCTGAACCCTCAGAGAGCGTTCGGCGCCGACGTGATCTCGCGTATGGAAGCGGCGCTTTCAGGCAAAGCCGCGGAGCTTGCCGCGCTGATAGGCGGCTCTCTTTCCGGATTGATAAACGGGCTTGCGCGTGACGCCGGGATCTCACCTTCCGATATCGACGGCGCGGTCGTCACGGGAAACACCGTCATGCTGCATCTGCTCACAAAAACGGACCCGGAGCCGCTCACTCACGCGCCTTTTGAGGCGAGGCGGCTTTTCGGCGAGACGGTTTCCGCAAAAGACCTCGGCATAGATGCTTTGCCGGCGGACACCGGGGTATATCTGCCGCCGTGCGTTTCGGCTTTCGTCGGAGCGGACACGGTGACGGCGATAGCCGCGTCGGAATTCGACAAGGGCAACGGCGTCGCGGTGCTGACGGATATCGGCACGAACGGAGAAACGGCGCTCAGATACGGCGGAGGTATCCTCGCCTGCTCTACGGCGGCGGGTCCGGCGTTCGAAGGAGCCGGGATAGAAATGGGCATGGGCGGCTCGCCCGGCGCGATAGACCGCGTGACTGCAAATCCCGACGGAACGTACTCCGTCAGCGTCATAGGCGGGATACCGTCCGCCGGCATATGCGGAAGCGGCATTGTCGACGCGCTCGCGTCGTTCATCGACACGGGGGCGATCGACGAGACGGGCTTCATGGAGGACGACCCCGTAACGCTGTCGCCGCCGGTCGTGATAACTCAGAAGGACGTGCGCGCCGCGCAGCTTGCGAAAAGTGCGATACACGCCGGCATAAGAACGCTCCTCTGCACGGCGGGCGTCGGATGCAGCGAGGTCGGCACGCTTTATATCGCGGGCGGCTTCGGCAGTTATCTCGACGTCGGCAACGCCGGGAAAATCGGACTTATACCGCCGGAGCTTGCGCCGAAGGTAACGGTCCTCGGCAATGCCGCTCTTTCCGGCGCCTCGCTTATGCTTCTGTGCGAACCGAAGAGAAAAGAATACGAGTCCGTCTGCCGGAAAATTAAGCTCGTTGAGCTTGCGGCGAATCCCGTTTTCGTTCGGGAATACACGGAGCGTATGATGTTTTGATATTACACGTCAAAAAACGCCGGCTGCATTCGGCGCGGCGTGATAAGGAAGTGTTTTGTATAAACTTTGCCGCGCCGAAAATGAAGACGCCCGCAAGCGGGCTAATGAAGAAATGAAGACGCTTCGCTAATGAAGAAATTCGAATTCAACGG
>CACWOQ010000010.1 GCA_902762505.1 uncultured Ruminococcus sp.
CCCCGTTTCCAGCGTGAGAGGCTAGCGTCTTGGCCGCTTGACCAACGGGCCGATTGCTTATGTAATATACCACATATCATTTGAAATGTCAAGAGGTTTTCGCAAAAAAGTCGGAATTTTTTTCACGTTTCGAGAATATGCGCATAAACCATTTTTTTTCGTCATCGGAGATGAATCCGACAGTCAGCAGAAAAGCGGAGTAGATAACGGTAATGACAACGCCGCCGACCGTGAACGTCAAAACGGGCTCGCCGTAGCTTATCCCGAACCATCTGAATAACGCCGAGGTTACGCCCGCCGCCGACGCGACGCAGGCAGACGTGACTGCGGTGGATGAAATAATGCCAACCTTGACATTCACGCATCTGAACAGCTTCGACAGGCTCAGCACGGCGTTCAGTATCTCGCAAACGTACACCGCGGCAATATAACCCTTTATCCCGAACGGCGGCAGAAGAAAGAACACGAGAAGCACGGAGACAAGCGCGTCAATAATGTTGTAACGCATAGACGCGAACTGCTCGCCGAGACCTTTGAGCACGGCGTCCGTCGCGTTATCCACATACATCACAGGGATCAGAAGCGCAAAGATACGTATATAAACTCCGGCTTCCTCGTTTTTATACAGCGCCGACGCCAGAACGTCTGAAAAACAAGCTAAAACACCGGCGATGCATACGGAAAAGATCACTGTCATTTTAAGTATCCTTCCCGTAACGTATTCGATCGCACGGTCGTTTCCCGATTCCTTATATCTTGTTACTTCGGGAACTATCAGACCGGTGAACGCGGAAAGAAAAGCCATGGGGAAAAATATCACGGGGAAGACCATGCCGGAAATCACGCCGTACGACGACAGCGCCTCTTCATTTGACGCTCCGTGCTTGAGAAGTCCTTTCGGTATAAGCAGATGTTCGAGCGTCACAAGCGCGCTTCTGACGTATGAGCTTACCGCTATCGGCAACGCCATTCGCAATAGTTCTCCCGTAAGTCCCCGGGACGGAGGCGCGGCAAGAGTTGAGACTTTCTTCAAGTCTGACGCGTACAGTATAAACGACACCGTAAAAGACAGCGCTTCGGAAAACACGATCCCGGTCACTATGCAGACGGACGCCGCTTCAAGTCCTTTTCCGGCGTTCGCCGACAGAAGTACCGCAGTTAAAACGATACGGAGAAGCTGTTCGGCGATCACTGTCACCGAGTTTTTTGCAACTCTGCGTACCGCGGAAAAATATCCGGACAGCGCGTTTGACAGCGCAAGCGGCGGAAGACTTAGTGCAAGTATGCGTAAAGAAGACCTTGTACGTACGTCACCGAGCCAAACGACGGCTATCCTGTCCGACAGAGCGTAAAGTATAATCATACCTGCCACGCCGAAAAAAACGGCGTAAAGCATACACCTTTTCATCGCGGAGCGCACCCCTTCGCCGGAACTTCTGACAAGCTGCTGTGAAACGATGCGCGTAGCCGATAAATATATCCCGGAGGTCGCAAAAGTTACAGCGAACGTATAAACGGACATGATAAGAGAAAACGTGCCGACGCCTGCCGCGCCGATCATATCCGTTATGTAAACGTTGAATGCTATCGTGAGAAGTCTTGTGATGACAGACGTCGCCGTCAGTATCAGACCGTTAAATATGAATTTTTTCAGCAGTTTCAATCTTTTTCACCGTACCGTGCGATTTGTTTTTTTATATTGTTCAAATTATGATATTGCAACCGGGCAAAAAATATGATAAAATGCATTATATAGAATAATGCACCGTATCTGGATTGAAAGGTAAAAATAATGAAAAAACTGTCCGCAGCAGCGGTATTTACAGCGATACTGCTTCTTATAACGTCGTGCAACGTTATAATAAACACACCGACGACGACCGACGGTCAGGTGACCGAAACGGAACCCGTCGAGACTTACGCTCACTCGGATATGGTCGAGGCGCCGCTTGACGAGATCATAGCGACTACAAAGCTCCAGAGCATACCCGTGTCGACCTTCAAATACTTTTTCATGGATAATTACAACTCTTTTTTGAATCAGTATTACTACTACCTGTCGTATTACGGACTTGATCTCAATATCCCGCTCCACGACCAGGAGTATTCCGCAGAGGAGAACACTTCGTGGTATCAGGTGTTCCTCGACAACGGGAAGAGCGCCTTTGAGCAGTATGCGAAATTCGCTGAAAAAGCGCTTGAAGAAGGTATGTCTCTTGACGAGGCGGATAACGCTGAGATCGAGGCGTATCTCGTTACCATCGATCAGGCCGCCGAAAGCTCGGGTTCGACTTTTGATGAATATATGGCTGATTATATGGGCGAGGGCATGACGAGAGAGATGATTAAGAAAGCCATCGAATTATCTCAGCTCGGCTATAAATACTATCTCAAGCTCAACGAAAGCATAACGTTTACCGACGCGGAGATCGACGCGGAATACAAAAACGGCGCCGGCAAGTATTCTCTTGTCGATTACAATGAGGTCAAAATCGAAGCGCTTTACGACGAGACTGACGGTGAAGAAGAGATAGCTGCGGCAAAAGAAGCGGCAAAAAGCACGGCGGAGCTTGTCAAAAAATATATTGAAGAAGACGGTATGACGTTTGCTGAAGCTTACGCAAAAGCGACGGAATCCACGGTGCAGGACGCTCCCGCGTCCACCGATACTGAAACAGGTGATTCCGAAGAAGAACAGGAAAACGCCTCCGTCAAAAATTATCTGACGGTAGGCGCGCCGTATGATTCGTCAGAAAAGTACGCGTTCATATACAAAGACGGAGCAGCGGCGGGTCAGGTCGAGATAAGCTATGACGATAACGGCGACGCGACCGTAATACAGGTCGTTAAGCTTCCTTACAAAAACACCAAAAAGACGGTCAACGTAAGGCACATCCTTCTCACCTCCAACAAGTACAGCAGCGAGGTGGAGGCGGAAGCGAAGGCGAAAGAGCTTCTTGAAAAGATAAACTCCTCAGAGGATAAGATTTCGACTGTCGTCAGCCTTGCCGCAGAGTTTTCCGAGGATCCCGGCTCGAGCACGAACGGCGGCATTTACGAAAACGTCAAGCCCGGCGATATGGTCACGGAATTCAACGACTGGTGCTTTGACAGCGAAAGAAAAGAGGGCGATACCGATATAGTCAGAACGTCGTACGGATATCACGTCATGTACCTTGACGGCTTCGGCGACGAGCTCTGGCACTATCTGTGCGAGTCCTCTATGCGTGAAACAAAATTTGCCGAGCTTGCCGAAAACGTGTATTCGGAAATTACCGTCACGTACAATGAAGATCTTCTCGACAGGATCGTAAAGTGATATGAATACCGTAAAGATCATAAATCCCGCCGCCGGAAAAGGAAAAGCGGTGCGTGAGATAAACGATGATTGCAAGTACTACGTAAGCAAGGGTATCGGCGACGTCGAGGCATTCGTCAAAAGGACTATGATAAAGGAACCGGAGACGCATTTTATAATCTGCGGAGGCGACGGTACGATCAACGAAGCCGTAAACGGCGTTATGGCGTCCGGCGCGTCCGAAACCGCGGTTCTTTCCGCGATAGGCGACGGCACAGGCAACGATTTCATTAAATACGATCCGGAAGTCAAGGGTCCCGTAAAATGCGACGTTATCAGATACAACGACAGGTATTTCATAAATATACTCAACATCGGCTTTGACTGTACTGTCGTTGAACGAACGGCGCAGTATAAAACAAAGCCTCTCGTGAACGGAAGCTTCGCTTATATTCTCGGCGTGCTCAATACGCTGAGCGGAGATCTCGGCGTCAGAATGAACGTCAGATCCGTTGACGAAAACGGGATAGAGGAAGAATTTGAAGAAGATCTGATGCTCTGCGTCGCCGCTAACGCAAGATACTACGGAGGCGGCTTCATGCCCGCTCCGAAGGCTGACGTTACCGACGGACTTGTCGATATGCTTCTCGTCAGAAAAGTCCCGAAAACAAGGATCCCGTCGATCATCGGCAAGTATAAAAAAGGTGAGCATTTCGACGACGAGACCGGTGAGATAATCGACAAATTCAAGGATATCATGATATACCGCAAATGCAGAGAGATCAAAATCAGAGGTATGAATAATATATGCGCCGACGGCGAGATAGAACGGTGCGGTGAAGTGAACGTATCCGTCGTGCCGAGGGCAGTAAACTTTATTTTCCGCAAATGAGCAAAAAAAGAACGGGTAACCGCATCCGTTCTTTTTTTGTTTGATTTTTATTTGATCTCAAAGCTGTACTCGCCGCTTTGAAGCGATATTACGACGACACCGTCGCCTTCGCTTTCGATCTTTACGCCTTCGGAATCCGCAAGAGGCTTTCCGCTCTCCGTAACGGATGAAGACGACTGTGCGGGCAGATACAGAGTAGCAGTCGTATTCGCCGGGACCGTGCACGAATAGTCCTTCATAACGTCGTCCGACGCGCTCCATGCGCTTCGGATCAGTCCCTGCATCGATTCGTAGCTTCCGGATACCTCCGTCAAACCGCCGCCGCAGGTCGGTCTGAGGAAAAAATGCGTGAATCCGGGAGCCGCCTCATCCGGTGAAATACCGACAAGTGACGAATAGATCCATTCAGTAACGGAACCGTAGGAGTAATGGTTGAAGGAGTTCATTCCGGCGTCGCCGAAGCCGTGATCTTTTGTATAACTGTTCCAGCGCTCCCAGATGGTCGTAGCGCCCTGAAGTATCGGATATTTCCAGGAAGGATATTCCTCCTGCTGAAGCAGCGCGAACGCAGTATCCGTGTGGCCGTAGCGGCAAAGCGTCGGAAGAAGAAGGGGACAGCCGATGAATCCGGTAGTCAGTCTGTTTTTATTTCTTTTGATCTTTTCGTTGAGTCTGTCGGCGAACGCCTGCTTCTGATCATCCGGGATTATATCGAACGCAAGACCTACAAGATACGCCGTCTGCGTGTCGTATCTGAGTTTACCTTCCGATACGACGTACTTCGAAAGCCATGCTTTACGGTATTTGTCGGCCTCGTCCGCAAAACGCGCGGCGTCGGAGGTCTTACCGATCAGATTTGCGATCTTTACCATCAGATCCATAACGTATATCGTATAAGCGGTATCGGTGACCTCGACGGGCGTCGATTCGCCGATCGAAAGCCAGTCGCCGTAAGCGCTCACGTTTCTTATATGACCTGCGCTTGATGCCATCAGGTACCTTGCGTAGTGTTTCATATTTGAATAGTATTTTTCAAGGTACGAGACGTCGCCGTATCTGATATACATCGTCCACGGGATTATCACGCCGGCGTCGCCCCAGGCGTTGTTGCCGGAGCCACCGTACATCGAGCGTGACGTCTGTGGAGCGACGTCCGGGTAAGCTCCGTCAACACGCTGACAGTCGTTAAGATCGGTTATATACTTATCAAAGAACTGTTTGACGTTCATGTTGTACGCCGCGGTCCCGCAGAATATCTGTGCGTCGCCGGACCATCCCATTCTTTCGTCACGCTGAGGACAGTCGGTCGGAGTTGAAAGGAAATTACCGCGCTGACCCCAGTAAGTATTCGATATAAGCGCGTTCAGAAGCGTGTCCGACGTTGTGACGCTGCCCGTATCCTCCATATCCGAGTATTCTACAAGAGCGACGACGTCCTCGAGTGCGGGCGCCTCGTCAAGCCCGTATATTTCGATATAGCGGAATCCGTGGAAAGTGAAATGCGGTGTATAGTTTTCACCGTTTGGTGCGCCTTTGAGGATATAATTGTCAGTCGCCGCGGCCGTTCTGAGATTCCGCGTGTACAGTGTTCCGGGCGCGCCGTCGGAGCCGTTGCTGCCGTCGTTCAGCATTTCAGCGTGACGAAGCCTTACAGCCGTACCTTTCTCACCTTTGAGGTTCAGCGAAACGACGCCGGCAAGATTCTGACCGAAATCGTATATAAACGTTCTGTCTGCGATTTTGTTGACAGATACGGCGGTGATCCTGTCCATTACCCTGACTGTACCGGAAAGCTGCGGAACAAGCTCTCCGAGGCCGAGCGTTTTCGCATCGGAGACGGATGCCGGGACCCATGCCGACGCATCGTATCCCGCCTCGGACCAGCCGTCGCACTCTTTTCTCGCGTCATAAGTCTCGCCGTTGAAAATATCGTTGTAAGTTACGGGACCGTCGGTAAACGATTTCCAGCTGCCGTCCGATACGACGGTCTGTCTCGTTCCGTCTTTGTAGTCGATTACGAGCTTGCAGATAAACGCGGGGACAGTTGCTCCGTAAGGCGAATAAGCGCCGATGTACCAGCCTCTTCCGAGTACTGCGCCGAGCGCGTTTTTACCGGATCTTACGAGGTTTGTCACGTCGTGACACTGATACATTATTCTCACGTTATACTCTGATCTGCCCGGATCGAGAACGCTGTCGTTGGCGCGTTCGCCGTTCAGATAAGCTTCGTACAGACCTCCGGCGGAGGCGAAGAGCAGAGCGCGTGAAATATTGTCCTTCGCGTCAAACTCAACTCTGAGCATGGGAGCGCTTCCCGCGGTCTTTCCTGTTTTTACGTTCGACATCCACGGATGAGCGCCGTATTCCGTGACGGAATTGACTTTTTTGAATCCGTCTGCGCCGTTTTTCGAATACCAGCCGCTGACCTGTTTGTCCGAACAGAGCCAGGCGCCGTTTGAAACGACCGTCTTTTCGGTGCCGTCCTCATATTTGATAAGGATCTTCACAAGAACGCCGCCGTAACCCGCTTCGCCGTTTACGGCGCTGCAGGCTATCGTGTTTTCGCCTTCTTCTATATACTCTGTTATATCTTTTACGACAGCGTTCTGCCAGCCGCTTTCGCGGGTAACGGTCAGGACTTTATTGCCGTTGACGTACAGATCGCCGTAGTCGTCCGCGGTATAAGCCGCGTAAACGGAGGCAACTTTTTTGCCGACATTGAAAACGTGTCTGAAATACTCCGTCTTCGGCGGAACGGTACCCTGAGTATCGCCGTCTAAAAGCCATATCCAGTTCGCTCCGGAAAAGTTGATCGTGTCTATGTCGGACACGCTCTCCGTGATCCATTCAGCGCCGGTCATACCGTCAAGAGCGGTAGTAAAATACGACGGTTCGGACGTCGCGGAGTTGCCGTTGTTGTCGGTTACCGTGACGTTCCAGTAATATCTTACCGCCTCGGAAAGAGATCCGCCGCATTCGACAAGCGTGTTTTTTGCGTCGTTTACCTCGCCCGAATCCCATACAAGATCAGTACCGTCAAGCTTGGATTCGTCGCTTGCGACACGGATCCTGTACGATCTCTGCGTCGTTCCGCGCTTTTCGGACAGTATAACCCACGAAAAATACGGGGCGCCCTCAACGCATGAGGGCTCTTTTTCATAATTGACGCGCAATCCGGATACCGCTATTCCTTCGCCGGGGACGGGTACGTCGTCAACGGTCTCCTGCGAGGTGACGGTATCCGTCGGCGCCGCCTCCGTATCGTTCACGTCGCCGTTACATCCGGCGGCAAGCGGCAGGACGAGCAAAATACAAAGAATGATCGACAGTACTTTTTTCATCTTGGTTTCCTCATCTTTGAGTTTCGTTTTTATTCATCGCCGAAACGGGCGCCATAGACGCAAGTCTTATCAGCGGTATCGAGATCGCGACAGCAGTAATGATTATCGCGGTTATCGCCATCATCAGAAGCGTTCCCGGATTTATAACGAGTGAATAGAAGTGATAAGAATAGTTTGAAGAAATGCCGGCGTTTATCACCGGGAAAAGTATCAGGACAAGTATAAGCGATATTACAAGCGCAGATCCGGTTATAATCGCGCCTTCGATACCGAACGCCTTGAACGTGTCAATACCGCGCGCGCCCATGCCGCGCAGGATCCCGATCTGTCTGCTTTCGAGCTTTACTGACGCCGAAATGAACGAGAAGAGAAGCAGAGCGGCGACTGCGGAAAGCATGATAAGCGTCCGCGTCAGAGTCTGCGCCAGTACGCCGAGCGTGGACATATAACCGGCGTAATCCGAATAAAACAGAGTATCCGGATGCGCTCCGATTACTCTGAGCTGGCGCAGCAGCCTGATATTCGCGCCGACCGAGCCTCTTTTGTCGACAGACACACCGTATACGGGCAGAGAATCGTCAACGAACTGACGGAACTGCTGCTGATCGAGATACAAAACGCTTGAATCGCCTTTGATTACGGCTGATATATGCATATCGTTTATCGCTATGCTCGTCTTGTCGCCCGAGCCTACGGATTCGGATTTTTTCTGCTTAATAATGTAATCGTTTGCTTCCCGGTTGAATTTTTCAAGCGAAGCTTTGATCTCGGATCCGGACGAAGGCTCGGTGTTGAAAAGCTTTCTGTACACCGCTTCGTCTATTGCGTATCCGTTCTGTCCGTCGTCGTAAATAACGGCGTCGGACGGCGTACGCGCGGAAACCGCGGATATTCTGAAGGCTCTTGCATCGCCGACGCTTTCGAGAACGGCTGTCATAAGACGGGTGTTTTCTATACGCACGCCAACGTGATCGGCAGTCACGTACACGAACCCGTCGCCCGTCGAAAGTCTGTCTTTGTATTCATCCGGCAGCGCGGAGTAGCTGTCGCCGTATGTTTTGATCCGCAGATCCGCTTTATAATACAGCGAAAGGTCTGCTTTCTTTATCCCGCAGATCCTCAGCGTGTCGCCGGAATACTTAAACGTTTTTCCTATCAGATCCGCGTATGAATTCACTCCCTTGTATACTACGCGGTCGAGCAGATACTGCGCGGCGACGGACGATATAACGGCGTCCTCCTGCTTCTCCGGCAGAGCTCCTTCTTCGAGATCGTCCTCCGTCAGCACGTCATTTCCGCACTGCAAAAGTCCGTAGAAATAACGGAAGGGGCTGTCGGCGCCGGGTGTTCTCCCCGAATCTCCGTCGATGAACACGGGCGTATCGATACCGTAATAAACGGGTGAAACGGTGTCGGATACGGATTTGAGATAGTCTATATCGTCATCCGAAAACTCTGTGTCCGAAAGATATTCCCCGTCTTTGCAAACGAGCAGCTGCTGCCTTTTGTCCGAGTTTATCGTTTTTGCCATGGCTCGGTCTGAATCATAAAACCTGAATACTCCCACGACGGCAGACAGAAACAGCGCGAGAACGAGCATGATAACTGTCATCACAAGTCTGAATTTCTTATGCTTGAGCATGGATAACGAAAGCTTCAGACCGACAGATAACGGCATCCTCGCTCCGATCAACGATATCGGCGCCTCGGTCTCCGGCTCGGGTCTGTAAGGGAAGTAATAGCTTGAATTGCCCTCCTGGCGCAGCTCTA
The DNA here is from genome assembly GCA_902762505.1 of uncultured Ruminococcus sp. Lineage (GTDB taxonomy): Bacteria > Bacillota > Clostridia > Oscillospirales > CAG-272 > UBA1248. The sequence continues at coordinate 9,302 of CACWOQ010000010.1, forward strand.
CGGCGTTTTTGACGTGAATGTTCATCGATTTCACTTTCGCCGTATCGGATTCGTTTATTATATACGTATCGCGTTCCGAACGCGCAAGCACCGCGTTTATTTCGTCGAGCGCGGGCTCGTCCAGCTTCTTTCCCGCAGGCACGCGGACAAGTCTGTCGCCCACGGTGTCGATCGCCGGTTCGTACAGATCCGTAGTCCTGACGAGATCCTTGTGGACTCTTCCGTCCTTAATCTCAATGACACGGTCGCCGATCTCGTCGGCGATATCTCTGTCGTGCGTGACGATGATGACGAGCTTTGTTTTGGAAAGATCCTTGAAAACAGAGAACATCTCGCGCCCTGTTTTTGAGTCGAGGTTTCCCGTCGGCTCGTCGGCTACGATCATTTTCGGGTCCTTGACAAGAGCGCGCGCTATAGCGGCGCGCTGCGCCTGACCTCCGGAGATCTCATTCGGCTTTCTGTCGCTGATCTCGTCAAGCCCGAGGTATGAGATCACCTCCTGCAGTCGCTTGTCGTCCGTCTTGCTTTGCAGACCGAGCGCAAGCGCTATATTCTGTTTAACGTTGAGCGTCGGGAGTAGGTTGTAATCCTGAAACACTACGCCGACGTACGTGTTTCTGTACGAATCCAGCTGTGAACGGCTGAAATTCGAAAAGCTGTTGCCGAAAAGGAAGATCTCTCCGCGGTCCGGCGTGTCGAGAGCTGCGATCATGTTCAACAGCGTTGATTTACCGCCGCCCGACCGTCCTACGATGAATACGAGACCTTTATCGGGAAAAGAGAGCGATACGTCGTTCAGAGCGCGCTGAGTCACTCCGTTTTTCGTTCTGTACGTTTTTGATATATTTCGAAGTTCTAACATCGTTCTGTCTCCTTAAATCGATCTGATAACGTCGATCGGCTGCTTCTTTATGACGCCGCGCAGTATCGGGAAGGCGATCACGGTAAGAAACAGCGTGAATATGAACAGCGACAAAAGAAATTCCGGTATTCCGAACGAGACCCACGCGATCTTCTGCATCATGATGCTGCCGATAAGATCGTTTATGGCGGAAACTGCCCTGCCGGCGATCAACGCGGCGATCACGGACACGAGCAGATCAAGAATGCCGAGTTCGATATAAAATACCTTTGCCGTTACAAAGCCGCTCGTTCCGAGCGCACGCATGATCCCGAGCTCTTTACTGCGCTCTTTGACAAGCAGAAGAAGGAAATTAAGAATTATAATGAACAGGAATACGGCGACGACCGCGGATAATACGAGCAGGAACACGCTGACCTCATGCATGGTATCCACACGATCAATGACGCTGTCAAACAGGACGGAGCTGATATCAAGCTCGTGCTTGCGCGCAAGCTTTGTGACTTCTGCCGTATTCATGTTGTATGCCGTGAGATAGACCGAATCGGGCGTAAGAGCCGCGCCGGCGTCTTCCGGCATTGAATCCCGGCTCAGCACGTACGTTTCATCTTCGTCATGATAACCCGCTACGCGCATGACCTGTTTTTCGGAGGAATACGGATTTTCCCATGAATAATTGACGTATCCATACGGTTCAATATAGATCTCAAAAATAAGATCCGTATCGTAAAGACCTGTGAATTCCTGACCTTTGCCCTTTTTTTCCTCAGACACCGCTTTTTCAAGCTCGTAATATACGGATTTCGGAACGATTATCTCGTTTTTCGAAAGTTCCCGGTCAAACGGACGTCCGTCCGGATAATACGCGTCAGCCATAACGGACTGTTTGTCATACGAAAAGGCGCCCCATGAGCTGTAAAGGTTGTTCTGACCCGATTCATCTTCCGGCAAATAAACGTTATAGGAGAATTCGTTTCTCCCGTTCATGTTGATGTATGCGGAAACGGCGGAAGAGAAGCCCTTGTTTGAGATAAGAAGCTTGTAAACGTCTTTAACGCCTCTGTTCGCGCCGGAAACAAGCATGGTGATCAGATCCTCGACGCCTGTATTGCCCGAAAGCTTCTCGGCGTTTGTCTTTATGATGCCGGTAATCCTCACGGCTATGTTTTCATCCGATACGCCTATTAGTATCTTTTTGCCGATCATATCCTCGAACGTTTCCGGCTTTGCAAGATAATACGCGCCGTGATCGTCCTCGGATACGAATCCGCATGATAAAAGCTCCGTGGCTGAAACGTCGGTCAACGCGGCTTCGTCACTGCCTTCGGGAAATCTTCCGCAGATAAGGCGGAGACCGGAGTTTGCGGCGTCTTCATATTCAAGAATGCCGGAGAATCCGGACGCGGAGTTCATATCGTCGATATACGACTGCCAGTCGGCAATATTGAACTCGCGATTCATCTTCATATCATTGACGGGAAGATATGTTATGGCGGTCCTGTAATGAAGCGCCGGTCTGTGCGAAGAAAACTCTGCGGCGATCTGTGATGGGTCCATGTCGCTTCCGTAAGTTCTTTCCACGTTGATGAAATCGAGACCGTATTTGTTTACGGTATTCGATATTATCTTTCTTTCGTTTGTGAGCGACATAGATAAACCGATATTGAGTATGGTCATGCATATGAGGGATACGATAAGCGTTACGATGAATCTCGCCTTGCGCTTTTTCACGTTCGCGCCCGCCTGACCGAGGCAGTTTCTGAAGCTCATCGAAGCGTGCTTGAACACGGGCGGCTCCGTCGGCTGCGGTGCGGTCTCCGTATGAGGAGCGAAATCGCCCGGGCTGTAGCCCTCGTCTATTTCGTCTATCGTGTCCGGATACGCGAGCACAACGTGCTGTTTATCGGTCTCAAAGGTGAGGTAGTTGTCCTCGTTCTCGCGCAGCGTTGATTCGGCTTCCTCCATTGTAAGCCTGTGCCCGGCCTTTACGAACATTATATTGTCTCTTATGAATTTCGTATCGGCGTCGGCGGAATGCCTGATCCTGTCAATATCTCCGGTTATGACGCCGTCCTGCATGAAGATTATCCTGTCGCCGTATTTGTACGCTATTTCTCTGTCATGCGTGACGACGATGACAAGGCGCGATTTGCTTATTTTTTTCAGCGAGACGAAAAGATCGTCGCCGGTCACCGAATCAAGAGATCCCGACGGCTCGTCGGCTAAGATAACCTCGGGACGCTTTACGAGCGCGCGTGCGATCGCGACGCGCTGTCTCTGACCGCCCGACAGCTCTGAGGGCTTTCTGTATCCGAGACCCGACAAGCCGACGGCTGATAACGCTTCGTCGATGCTTTCTATATCGGTATTTCCGTTCTGAAGACGGAGCGCAAGCTCTATGTTTTCGTATACCGTCCTGTTTTCGATTATATTGAAGTTCTGAAAAACGAACCCGACGTACGTGTTTCTGTAATCGTCGAATTTTCTTGAATTGAATGATGAAAAAGGAACGCCGTTGATTATAACGTCGCCTGAGGTCGGCTTGTCAAGGCCGCCGAGAATATTCAAAAGCGTTGATTTTCCGCACCCGGATTTTCCGAGTATCATTACCATGCCGGTCTGCGGAAAGTCTATCGATATCCCGCAAAGAGCCTTTACGGCGAGTTTTCCTTTTCCGTAGGTTTTTGTTATATTTCTTATCTGCAGCATTATAAGTATCCTTTCATACGGTCAGTTTAGCCGTGATGCGTATCTATCATATCATATACGTATGAAATTGTCAACCGCCCATATGTTAACACGTAAGCCTCTATTTAAAAAAAAGACTTGTTTTTTCATTTTTTATATGGTATACTCGGATTTGAATAAGACAGGAACGGTAAAAGACATGAAAATCACAGACCTTCAGTGCGAACATATGCCCGCTGTGCATTCGGCGGGCAGCCCGGACGTATACTGCATAAACACAAACGAGCCGCATTTCTCGTTTAAAACAGACGGGATCGAAGCGGACGCCGCGGTGCGATCTTATAAGCTTATCGTAAGCTCATCGGCAGAGCTTTGCGCCGACGGCGTAGGCGATATGTACAATACGGGCACCGTACAGGGATCGGATATATTCGATATTCCGTACGCGGGAAAAGAGCTTTTGCCTCGAAGCATATATTATTTTAAAGCGTACGTGATGGTCGGAAAGACCGCGCTGAAAAGCCAGACCGGCGTTTTCGCCACAGGAATCGGAGTCACCGGCAGGCTTGCCGATCATTTTATAACTGCGCCGGAGGGTCATCTTGTCCCATCGACTGAATCTGCCGGTCACGGCGGTGCGCCGGCACCGTATTTCAGACGCGACTTCAAGCTTGACAGAAAGCCTGTGTCTGTTTACGCGTACGTCACCGCCCTCGGTATATTCGAAATGTTTATTAACGGAGAACGCGTGGGCGACACGCATTTCGATCCGGGATTCACCGATTATCACAAAACGCTGCAATACAGATTCTTTGACGTTACGCGTTTTTTCAGGAACGGACAGAACACGGTCGGCGCAGTCGTTGGCGACGGTTGGTACAGATCGAATCTCAGCTCCGTCGGACGCGACGTTTTCGGCGACAGGAGCGCTTTTTCGGCATATTTTTACGCAATATACGACGACGGATCGTATGATGAATTCTTTACCGACGATAAATGGGAATGCGCGTCCGGCGCTTATATTTACACCGACAATCAGAACGGCGAGTACTACGACAGCAGACTTGAGCGCGCCGGCAGATTCGAGCCCGGTCATAACGATTACGGATGGGCGGCGGCGTGCCGTTACCGTCCGCCGTTCATTCACGGAACGAAGCTCGTGCCGGCGACCGGTCCCGCGGTAAAAGTAAACGAGATCATAAAGCCCGTATCTGTCAGCCGGGCGGGCGACGATTATGTTGTCGACATGGGAGTCAACATGGTCGGCGTCGCGTCGGTAAAGCTCAGATGCGACGCGGGAACGCGTATAGTCATACGCCACGGAGAAATGCTTAACGACTCGGATAAGGGAGTAAGAGGATGCGACGGCGATAAGGGCACCGTTTATACAGCCAATCTGAGGACCGCCGAGGCAAAGGACACGTATATCTGCCGCGGATACGACGATATGTATATCCCTCATTTCACGTTTCACGGGTTCAGATATTTACAGATAAGCGGTCTGCCTTATGAACCGAGCCTCGATGATATCCTCGGTCACGTTATGTATTCCGCCTGCCGCGCGACAGGTTCCGTAACGACCGGAGATTCCGATATCAACAAGCTGATTTCAAATATTCTGAGAGGACAGAAGGGCAATTTCTTCAGCCTGCCGACGGACTGTCCGCAGAGAGACGAGCGGCTCGGGTGGACCGGCGACGCTCAGGTCTACTGCAAATCGGCGAATTACGCGATGGACTGCGCGGAGTTTTATAAAAAATATCTGCGTGACGTGACCGACGATCAGAAACCGAACGGTTCTGTCACCGATATCGCGCCGATGATCCGGACCAAGCAGGGATATGACCTCACCGGCAACGGAAACGCCGCGTGGGGAGATGCGATCTTCACCATCCCTTATCACGTGTACAGATTCTACGGAGACAAACGCGTCCTTTCCGATAACTATCCCCAAGCAGAGGCTTATTTTTCGTACCTTCTTTCAACAACAAACGGGCTGCTTCGTCCCGACGCCGGCTACGGCGACTGGCTTTCGGTCGGAGCCGATACCCCGAAGGACGTGCTCGCAACGGCGTTTTTCGCGTACGACGCGTACGTGATGTCGTATATATCCGAGATCCTCGGTATGCGTGAGAGATCGGAATATTATAAATCAATGTACGACAAGATCGCCTGCGAGTGGAGAGAATCATATCTTTACGACGACGATAAGATCAAGGGAGACACACAGTGCTGCTATCTGCTCGCGCTTAAATTCGGACTTGTAAAAGGCGAAGCGAAGGACCGCGCGGTTTCTCATCTTTTGAGGAAAATAAATGACGCGGACTGCCATCTCAGCACCGGATTCGTCGGCGTCGGCTACCTTCTGCCCGTGCTTTGCGACGCCGGTCACGCCGACGTTGCATACGATATTCTTTGCCGGACAACTTATCCGTCATGGCTGTATTCCGTCAGAAACGGCGCGACTACCGTTTGGGAGAGATGGAACAGCTATACGCAGGAGGAAGGCTTCGGCAGCGTTTCGATGAATTCGTTCAACCACTATTCGCTCGGCAGCTGCAGCGAATGGATGTATGAATATATGCTCGGCATCAAACCGGTATCCGCCGGCTTCGGAAGATTTTTGTACAAGCCTTATCCCGACAAGCGCATAGGATACGCTTCGGGCTCTTATGACGGAGCTTGCGGAAAGATCGTTTCCGAATGGAAGTTCAACGGTCATTGCTTCGATATGAAGCTCACCGTCCCCGTCAATTCCGTCGCCGTGGTACTGCCGGACGAAAAACTGTACGTCGCCGAGGGCAGAACGTCCGTCCCCGTCGACGGTATGCTTGAGCTCGGTTCCGGAGTCCATACGTTCAGACTGCTTCTGTAAAGGAGGGAAATCCGTATTGAAAAAAACGACCGTTTTGATATTCGTTTTCATAACAGCCGTCCTTCTGTCTTTTGCGTGCCGCGCCGACGGAGCCTATATATCGAATCAGAACGGCGAAACGGAACGCGCGTCGCTTAACGACGTGCTCAGCGTTAATACTGATGAGGATATGACAGGCGGCTATATAACGTGGTACGCGGACGGAGCCGCGCTTCCGGATACGGCCGACACTCTGAAGGTGACGGCTGAAATGCTCGGAAAAACGATCACGGCTTCAGTCACCGTCAACGGCACTTCCGTGACGACGGCGCCCGTTAAAATAGCAGCAGGCGCGCCCGCGCTCGAGTTTTCAGGTAATCCCGGCGACTACTCCGCGTATCTGACCTGGTCCGGCAAGGGAAACGGATCAGATATAACAAAGTACGAAATCTCATACGCTCTGTCCGCTTCGCCCGACGTTACGGTAAAAACGATAACGATCGATCCGGAAAGCAGCGGATACACGCTGACAGGCCTGTCCGGCGGATCTGAGCATATAATCAAGCTGACGGCTTATAACGAAGCCGGGAGCACATCGGTAACAATAAGGCTGACGCCGAACGATCCGGATCTTGCGACGGCTGTCGCTGTGAAAAACGAAATAGAATCTCTTAATTTCGCAATACATATGGATCTCGGAAACGATCCGGAGTCCATACGCAACTATCTTTTGTCGTATTTCGGCAGGTATTCGGATTACGGCGTCACCGTCAAGGACGTGATAGTCGATAACGTCGTACCGGCAGTACGGAAATCCGCGCTTTTGCCCGACGCGCCCGCCGGAAGCTTCTCATACGTTGCGGAGATCGGAAAAGGCGACGTCAGCTTAACGACGAAATACCTTACCGCGCAGATAGACAATTCTTCTTCCATCGTATTTCTCACCGCCGAAAAATTCAGCGTTCTGCGCGGCGAGAAGCTTACCGTCACTGCATCGCTGATAGATATAAATCTTACCGATTTCGAATGGTTCGTCGCGTCATCCTCAAGCGATGAAGGCGTAAGGATCGAATCGTCGAAAACCGACAGATGCGAGATACCGACTGATAAAGCCGGAGAGTTTTTCGTTTACTGCATCTGCGGCGGCGTATCTTCTTCAAGGCTGAGGATCGTCGTCAACGAGCCGTTCGTACCCGTGTCCGACGTTGAACTTTCCACCGAAACGCTGACCGCAGGTCAGAGCGGCATACTTCACGCAGACATATATCCGTCTAACGCTACGAACACGTCGATCGTGTGGAGCATACTGAACGACGGCGGATGCATGGCTGTACTCAACGGCAGAACGGTCACCGCATACGAGCCGGGTACGGTAACGCTGAAAGCGACCGTAAAAAACGGCGTCGCTGAAGGAGATTACGAAAAAACGTTTTATATCACGGTAAGGCGCAGACCGGACGAGCAGGGAGAACAAACCGACGAAGCGGACGCCAAAACCCCGATATCGGAGCTCGAACTCGACTGCTCCGCTATCGCCGGCATAGAAGCGCTGACCGTAAAATACGAAGGCGGTGACGTACAGATAACGCCGGTTTCCGACGAAACAATAAGGAAAATACTTGAATCGGCTGACGTTGACGCGGATATCAAGGATATGATCGGCGCCGTAAAATTCGTATATGACGCCGGTTCGATCGCTCACGAAACGTCGATGAAAATAAAAGGCTACGACGGCAGGGTAACGGTGCTGACAGTAAACGGAAACGGCGGTAAGACCGTTACCGAGCAGACTCCGGAAAACGGGATCGTTTACGGAAACGCCGTTTCGCCCGACACGGTGATACTGCTTAAAGAAAAGAAGCAGAACGGAAACGGAGCGGCGCTCGCTTTACTGCTGCTGCCGGCGGCTCCGGTCGCCTTTGCGGCGGTGTTTATAACAGTTATAACCGTTGTTTCAAAAAAATCGAAAATGAATAAAAACGGCAGATAAAGAGGTGTTGACATGACAGGAATAATCGCGGCAATGAAAACGGAACTCGAGTTGATAAGAAACAAGCTCGATAACGTTACTGAGGAAAAACACGGCGGTTTGGTTTTTTACAGAGGCAGCTACAAGGGCAAAGAAACCGTGGCGGCGATCTGCGGGATCGGCAAGGTATACGCGTCGATGTGCGCCGAGGCGATGACTCTTTTGTACGCACCCGACGTTATAATAAACACGGGCGTAGCCGGCGCGCTTTCGGACAAGCTTCATATGCTTGACTGTACCGTCGCCGACAAATGCGTCCAGTACGACATGGACACGTCCCCTTTGGGCGATCCCGTCGGCTTTGTTTCGGGTATCAGCAAAATTTATTTTCCCGCAGATAAGGATCTGAGCGACAGATTCGCCGAATGCTGTAAAAAAACGGGCAAGGAGCCTGTCGTATGCACGGTAGCCTCGGGCGACGCCTTCGTTGCCGACACAAAGAAGAAAAAGTGGATATCCAAGGAATTCGGCGCATCCGTATGCGACATGGAGAGCGCCGCCATCGCTCACGTCTGTACCGTAAACGGCGTACCGTTCATCATAAGCCGGTGCATTTCGGACGGTGCCGACGACGGAGCGAAATTCGATTTTCCGACGATGTGCGGTATGGCTGCCGATATTTCATCAAACGCCGTACTTGAATTCATAGAAAGATACGGAGGATAAATATGCCGGAATACAAAAGAGCTTCTTACTCCGGCGAGTCGCTTGAGCTTAATAACGGCACCGTAAAAGTCGCCGTTCATAAAAGGATCAGCGGTTGGGGTTTTGCCGAGATATTCAACGATGAAGCAAAACTAATGGCCGTGCTCGATCATTTCGGCGAATTGAAGCTGCGCGACCAGGACATACCCATGCGGCTCGAAGCTGAAAAATACGAAAAAACGGAAAAAGGATACAGATTCTCTGTTTCATCGTGTACACCGGCTGAAAGGCTTAAGGGTACTTCGTTCGAATCATGGATCGGGTATCCGTTCGAGCATCCCGTTCTGTCAGGCACGGTCGATCTGTCGCTGTACGGCAACGCGCTTGTGATCGATACCGAGCTTTATTCATCGTATAACGTATACGCCGAATACCTACGGCTTTTATGGCTTTACTGCGGAGAAGGCTCGTACGGGACTGCAAAAACAGACGCGCTTCTGCCCGGAGTCGACTGGCCCGTCGGCGACGAATGGTCGTCGGGAACGGATTTCTTCAAGGATCCGTGGGCAGACAGACGGATCCCGCACCCAAACAAGGTAGGATCTCCGGTCATGGCGCTTTCTGTCGGCGGCGATTACGTTTCGGTCGAGTACAGCCTCGACGAGCCCGTCGCAAGGTGGTTCAATTACACGGAGTATTACAGTCAGCCCGTATTTGCCGTGCCGAACTTCATCGAAAGGCAGAACAACAGTCTGCTCGGGATAATGATCCCGGACGTTAAGACCGAGGATGATGAAAACAAGCCGTTCGCGCGTCCTTTTGAAATACATAAAGGTCAGCGTATCAGATTTTCCGGGCGTGTGACGGTCGGCAAAGGCACGTCGACAGACGCGCTCGTAAACTACGTGAAACGTACAGGGATGCCAAAGCCTCAGCCTGTATACAGCCCTGATGAAGCGCTTACGGTCATCGCACGCGCTTATAACACGAATCTGTATCACAAAGGCGAAGGCTTCGGTTACGTGCAGGGCGGCTCACGTTCGATCTCGCCTGCGCCTCCCGCATTTCTGCGCAGATATGTGAAGGATAACGAGGGAACAAAGCTGTCCGCGGAGCTTGCGAAAAAAATAGAGGAATACGACGGCAACGCAAAGCAGTCAAGTCCGGCGCAGAGCAAAGAACAGCTTTGTGAAAGAGGCGACACGATAATGAGCTGGCAGAGACATGACGGGGCGTTCTGCTTTGATCCGGACGGCAGACATTACGGAAAAGACGATTTCGTCGTGGCGAGATCTTTCATCGATCCTATGGCGCACGCGGGCGACACGGCTCTGTATCTCAACACGACCTGCGCTCTCGATCTTATCAGGATCTATGAGTCAACAGGCGAGAAAAAATATTTTGACGCGGCTTGCAGGTCTCTCGATCTTTTTGTAGATGCTATAAGACCGGAGGGCGGCGATTACTGGGAAACGCCCCTGCACGCGCCTAATCTTCTCGCAGCCGGACACGCCGCGAATACTTATTACTACGTATATAAAAATCACGGAGTCGATAGATACCAAAAAACAGCCGTTCATTTTCTCCGAACGCTGCTCGCTTTCACCCATCTCAGACGGCCGAAAAACGTTCCGTCGCTATACAATACGAAGCCGTGCCTTTGTTGTTCTGACTGGTATTTTGCAAACTGGGTACGCGATTTCGTTCAGTGGGAGGTCCTCGGCTGCATAGCTCAGGCGGGATCACTCGGTATCAGATGGGAGGAGATGGATCCCGAGCTTGACTGGCTCACGTACGTTGAAGGCGTAACGACAGCTGCGTATAACTGGATGGCTGACAACAAAAAGAACAACTGGCGTCCGCATAATATCCCCTCGTCGCTTCAGGCGTATGAGAACGGAGACTATAACGGCTGTTATTCCGATACGTTCAACAGTGTCACCGGCAACACTGGCGGAATGTTCATACATCCGTCCGCCATTGCGAACTGCATATATTATTTCAAGGATAAAAAATAAAAAAGACGGCCGGGGGTCTCTTGTGATGCGCCCCCGGTCGTCTCACGATTATTTCAGTATTTCCTTAAATACCCTCAGTACGTTTTTATAAAATACCTTATCTGCCTGATCTTCGCTCAAACCGTTTTTGACAAGTCTGTCCCAGAGTACGGGCATGAACGAAGGATCCTTGATCTCCAGTCTTCTCGTGCTTATACCGTCGAAATCGGATCCGAGACCGACTACGTCCTCGCCTCCGACCTTGATGAAGTGAAGAACGTGACGGGCGAAGTCGTCAGCCGTGATCTGCGCGGTTTCGTCATTCGATATGAAAGACGCGCAGTAATTAAGACCCGATACGCCGCCGTGCCCGGCAAGAACTCTGATCATATCGTCTGTCAGATTTCTCGGATGTCCGCAAATGCTGCGGCAGTTTGAGTGTGACGCTATGAACGGACCTTTTACGATATCGGCAACGTCATAAAAAGATCTGTCGGAGCTGTGCGAGGTATCGACTATCATGCCGAGCTGCGTCATATACTCAACGATCTGTCTGCCGCGATCCGTAAGTCCGTGGACAGTATCGGATCCTACGCCGTGGTTTCTCGGATCCACGATATTGGGCCACCCGAGACTGTTCGGGAAGTTCCAGGTGATATTCATCATTCTCGCGCCGCGGTCGTAAAAATGCTTCAGCTTCTCCGGCGAGCCTTCGCAGCATTCGCCTTCCTCGAGCGTCAGAAGCGCCGATATCTTGCCGTCGCGCTCGTTCTTTTCAATATCCGAATACGTAAGGACCGGCGCGATATATTCCGAGTTCTTCCGAAGCTCGTCATAATACAGATCCGCCAGGGTATTTGCGTATTCGTAAGCCGATTTTACAGAAGGCAGATGCGTGAACATTGCAAAACACTGAACATACGCTCCGCCTGCCTGCAGCTTTTTTACGTCGATATCAAGTTCATTTTCATAAAGCGAATACGGCTTTCCGTCTCTCTTTCTGTAATAAAGCTCGGATACCGTATCGCAATGCATATCTATAAATTTATGTTTCATAATTTCCCTCCGTTCTTCCGTTTATTATATCAGATCGGAGCCGGTTTGTCAACAGAAAAGGAGAAAACAAATGAATCCGTTACACTACGTCATACTCGGATATCTCGCTCTCATATCGGTCATATCGATCATCGTTACGATAGCCGACAAAGCCGCCGCGAAGGCGAAGAGAAGAAGAGTCCCCGAAAAGACCCTGCTTCTGCTCGGACTGTTCGGCGGAGCCGCGGCGATGTTTATCACGATGGTGATTATAAGGCACAAAACAAAGCACGCGAAATTCATGATCCCGCTGCCTCTGTTCGCGGTCGTTCATATTGTCGCAATCGTGCTCGCATTCATGTATCTGTGATGCAGTTTTGGCACTCGCGTTCTGAGTTTACAAATATTTCACAAATATTACACAATATTTCCTTGAATTTCGGCGCTGATAGTGGTACATTACAAGCATGGATTAGCACTAAGGAGTAATGAGTGCTAACCGGAAGGAGATAAAATGTCGTTCGGAGATGAATTGTCGCCGCGAAAAAAACAAATCCTGAAGGCGGTCATCGACGCACATATCGAGATGGGCGAGCCGATCGGCTCTAAATACCTCACCGCGTCGACCGATATAGGTTTTTCATCGGCTACCATCAGAAACGAAATGGCTGAGCTTGAGGAGCTCGGGTATCTCGAGCATCCGCACACGTCCGCCGGACGCGTGCCGACAACGCTCGGTTACAGATTTTACGTTGACAGTCTTATGAATGACTACGCGCTCACCGCGAAAGATCTCAGTATACTGAACAAGCTTCAGCAGATAAAAATGACAGAGCTTGACAGGATACTGCAGACCGCCAGCAAGCTTACCGCCGCCGTTACGAATTATACCGGAGTCGCGGTAAAGCCGCGCCAGGTGTGCCAGTCGGTCAAATACTATCGCACGTCGCTGATAGACGAAAACAACTTCGTCATCTCGTTCGTGATGGACGACAACCAGGTCAAATCCAAGTTCATCAGCGTGCCGTTCAAGGTCAACGACGACGTGCTCAACACTCTCTGCGGAGTTCTCAATAACAATATTTCCGGCAGAACCAGCGACGCGATCACCCTTCCGATCATCATGAAAATGCAATCGGAAATGGGTGAAAACGAAGCCCTGATCTCATACGCGATCAAATCCGTGTACGAGATCATAGGTGACGTCGGAGTTGACAACGTTCATATCGAAGGTGTTGAGAACATGCTCGAATATCCGGAGTATTCCGATACTTCAAAGCTGCGCGAGCTTCTTTCGCTTTTTGAGAAAAAAGAAGATCTCGTAGAGCTTGTTCATGGCTCCGACAAGGATTCCGTATCGGTCTACATCGGAGGTGAGGATGAAACTCCGGTGGTAAGCAATTCGTCGATCATCGTAAAGCCTCTGAAACGCAACGACAGCGTCGTCGGCGCGATAGGCGTTGTGGGACCGAACAGAATGGAGTATCCGAAGGTCGTAAAGATCGTCGAATATATAGCCGACACTATAAGCAGACTTCTTTCGTCAAATTCTCTGACGGAAGGCGACGAAAAGAAGAAGGAAGGAGACGAAGATGGATAACGAAAACAAAAACGAATCGGAACTGAACGAAGAGCCCCTCGAAAACGAAACGCCCGAAACTGAAAAGCATGAGGCCGAAAAGGAAGAGGAGTTTTCCGGTAAAGATAAAAAGAAGCTCGGCAAAAGGCTGAAGGAGCTTGAAGCAAAGCTTGAAGCGTCAGACAAGCTGCTTGAAAAAACAAACGCAGTGATAGCGGAGGCGAACGACAAGTACCTCAGACTTCTCGCCGAATTCGACAATTATAAAAAGCGCACGGCGAAAGAGAGCGAAGCGAAATACGCAAACGCATACGCGGACGCGGTGGAAGCGCTTCTGCCGGTGTTTGACAACATCGAGCGCGCCGTCGAATATGCGTCGGACGAACAGAGCAAAAGCGGTCTTGAGCTCATAGTCAAGAATTTCAAGGATACGCTTTCGAAAATGGGCATCGAGCAGTTCGGTCAGCGCGGAGACGAGTTCAACGCGGATCTTCACAGTGCCGTGATGCACGTCGAAGATGAAGAGCTCGGCGAGAACACCGTAGCCGAGGTATTCCTCAAGGGATACAAAAAAGGTGATAAGATCATAAGATACGCGACCGTAAAGGTAGCGAACTGATATACAGGAGGAAAATAAAATGGCAAAAATAATTGGTATAGATTTAGGTACGACAAACTCGTGCGTAGCGGTATATGAAGGCGGCGAGCCGACAGTTATACCGAATCCCGAAGGAATGAGAACGACCCCGTCAGTAGTAGCTTTCTCGAAGAACGGCGAGCGTATCGTCGGTTCGGCGGCAAAAAGACAGGCGATCACAAACCCCGACAGAACGATAATGTCCATCAAACGTGAAATGGGCACCGGTCACAAAGTCGAGATCGACGGCAAGTCATACACTCCGCAGGAGATCTCCGCGATGATCCTTAAGAAAATGAAGGACGACGCGGAAGCATACCTCGGCACAACCGTCTCCCAGGCTGTCATAACCGTTCCGGCTTACTTTACGGACGCTCAGAGACAGGCGACGAAGGACGCCGGCAAGATCGCCGGACTCGAAGTCCTCAGAATCATAAACGAGCCGACAGCGGCTGCTCTCGCATACGGCGTTGACAAGGAAAACACCGAGCAGAAGATCTTAATTTATGACCTCGGCGGCGGCACGTTCGACGTATCTATCCTTGAAATAAGCGACGGCGTCGTTGAAGTTCTTTCCACCGCCGGCAACAACCGTCTCGGCGGCGACGATTTCGATAACAGGATCATCAGATGGATGGTCGACATGTTCAAGGCTGACAACGGCATAGACCTTTCGACCGATAAAATGGCTATGCAGAGACTCAAGGAAGCCGCGGAAAAAGCCAAGATCGAGCTTTCCGGCATGATGCAGTCGAACATCAGCCTGCCGTTCATCACGGCTGACGCCACCGGTCCGAAGCATTTTGAAGCGACGCTCACCCGTGCGAAATTCAACGATCTTACAAAAGACCTCGTCGAAGCGACGATGGGACCGATCAAGCAGGCTCTGTCCGACGCCGGTCTGACTCCTTCACAGATCAACAAAGTCCTTCTCGTCGGCGGATCTACGAGGATCCCCGCCGTACAGGAAGCCGTCAAGACGATAACCGGTAAGGAACCGTCAAAGAACATCAACCCGGACGAATGCGTCGCCATAGGCGCGGCGATCCAGGGCGGCGTTCTCGGCGGAGACGTCAAGGACCTTCTCCTGCTCGACGTAACGCCTCTGTCGCTCGGCATCGAGACTCTCGGCGGCGTTTGCACAAGAATCATCGAGAGAAACACTACCATCCCTGTAAAGAAGAGCCAGGTATTCTCGACGGCGTCCGATTATCAGCCGTCCGTTCAGATCCACGTCCTTCAGGGCGAACGTCAGAGAGCCGCAGACAACACCACGCTCGGCAACTTCAGCCTTGACGGAATCCCCGCCGCTCCGCGCGGAGTACCTCAGATCGAAGTAACGTTCGATATCGACGCTAACGGCATCGTCAACGTTTCCGCAAAGGATCTCGGCACCGGCAAGGAACAGCATATAACGATCACCAGCTCAACCAACATGAGCAAGGAAGATATCGACAAAGCCGTACGTGACGCTGAAAAATACGCCGAGGAAGACAAGAAATTCAAGGAAGCCGTAGATCTTAAGAATCACGCGGACAGCCTCGTCGCACAGTGCGAAAAGACTCTTGAAGAGCTCGGTGACAAGGTCTCCGAATCCGAAAAGAGCGAAGTCAAAGCCGAGATCGAAAAGCTGAAGAAAGCCGTCAACGACAACGATAACGAAGGTATGAAAAACGGTATCGATTCGCTGCAGAAGGTGTTCGGCAAGGTATCCGAAAAGATCTATCAGCAGAGCCAGCAGCAGGGCCCCGGCGCAGGCGCCGCAGGCAACGGCGGTCAGAACGCGGACGGATCGTTCGACGCTGAATTCACCGACAAGACCGGCGAAAACTGATAAAGCATTTCAATAACGCAGACCGGGCAGCCGTATAGCTGCCCGGCAAACGATATTCCGGAGATAAATCCAAATGGCAGAAAAAAGAGATTATTACGAGGTGCTCGGCGTAGAAAAGAACGCGTCGGACAACGACATCAAACACGCGTACAGGACGCTTGCAAAAAAATATCATCCCGATATGAACCCGGGCGACGCCGAAGCCGAAAAAAAATTTAAGGAAGTGAACGAGGCGTACGAGGTCTTATCCGATCCCGACAAGCGCGCTAAATATGACCAGTACGGTCACGCGGGCTTCGATCAGAGCTTCGGAGGCGGCGGATATCAGTATTCCGGCGGAGGCTTCGATTTCGACCTCGGCAACATTTTCGGCGATTTCTTCGGCGGCGGATCCGGCTTCTCGAGAAGCGGCGGAACGCGTCAGACCGCGGGAAAAAGCGTATATCAACGCATTTATCTGTCGTTTGAGGAAGCCGCGTTCGGCTGCAAAAAGGAGATAAGCTATCCGAGGATCGAAAAGTGCCCCGACTGTTCGGGCACAGGCGCAGCAAAAGGCACAAGCCCGGTCACGTGCTCCAAGTGCGGCGGCAGAGGCACCGTCACGACGTCGCAGCGCACGATGTTCGGTATGATGCAGCAGCAGTCCGTATGTCCCGATTGCGGAGGCAGAGGACAGACTGTACCGAATCCCTGTCCGAACTGCAAGGGCAAGGGCTTCATACGCATCAATAAAAAGATTGAGATCAACGTTCCCGCCGGCATAGACGACGAGCAGCAGCTCACCGTAAGAGGTCAGGGAAACGTAAGTACGAACGGCGGACCGACGGGCGATCTTATAATCGAAGTATCCGTAAAGCCGCACAACGTATTCACGCGCGACGGATTTGACATTTACTGCGATATACCGATCACGTTCGTTGAAGCCGCTCTCGGCGCCGAGATCGACGTTCCGAGCCTCGAAGGCAACGTAAAATATACGATACCGGAGGGCACGCAGACAGGAACGAGCTTCAAGCTCGCCGGAAAAGGTATAAAATACGTCAATTCAACAAGAAAAGGCGATCTTATATTCACCGTCATTGTCGAGACGCCGAAGGGCCTGAACGACAAACAGAAGCAGCTTTTAAGGGAGTTCGGGCTTTCGTGCGGAAAGAGCAACTTCAAGAGCAAGCAAAAATTCTTCGATAAAATATTCAAGGATAAAAAATAATGGACTACAAACAGATCAAAGTCACGTGCAGCACGTCCGATTTAGATGAGATCAGCGCGATAATGAGCATGATCGACAACGGACTCATGATCGAAGACTATTCGGATATCGAAGAGACCTTCAAAGACGTTTACGCCGATCTGATAGACGATGATCTGCTCAGAATGGATAAGACGAAGGCCGCGGTAAGCGTGTTCATATCAGACGAACGCCATCCCGAGGAATCCGTATATTTTCTTAAAGAACGCATCAGATCTCTCGGCATCGACTGCAAGCTCGAGATCATCGACGTATCCGACGACGACTGGGCGAACAGCTGGAAGAAATATTATCATCCGATCAAAGTCGGAGACAGAGTCGTTATCGTCCCGGCGTGGGAGAAGTATGAACCGGAATACGGCGAGCTGCCTCTGATCATGGATCCCGGTATGGCGTTCGGCGCCGGCACTCACGAGACGACGCGTCTTGTCATGATGCAGATCGAAAAATACGTAAAACCCGGCTGCAGCGTACTTGACGTCGGCACCGGAAGCGGAATCCTTTCGATATCAGCGTCACTTCTCGGCGCGGGAAAGATCAACGCATACGACATTGATCCGACAGCGGTACGCATAGCACGCGAAAACGCCGTGATAAACAAATGCGATAATATCACGGTAAACGTTTCGGATCTGCTTTCATCAGTTGAAAAGACGCGGTACGATCTGATCTGCGCGAATATTGTCGCGGATATAATCATCAGAATGAGTTCGGATCTTTCCGGATTCGCACACGAAGGGACCGTCTTTATAGCGTCCGGTATACTTACCGAGCGCAGGGAAGAGGTCTTGGCGGCAATGAAAAAAACGCCGTTTTCTCTGATCGATTCGGCAGAGGAAAACGGCTGGTGCGCGCTTATTTTCAGATACGGTCAATCTATAACGTAGCCCTTACCTCTCACGGTACGGATTATCCTCACTCCGAACCGCTCGTCAAGCTTGGCTCTCATCATACGTATGTACACGTCGCAGGTGTTTGAATCTGCGGCGTTTTCTTTTCTTTTGCAAATATCCTTCAATTCATCGCGGCTTACCGGCGTGCCGCGGCGCTCGAACAAATATCCGAACATCCTTTTTTCCGTTTCCGTGAATCTTATGCGTTCGCCGTTATAGTATACGCTGTCGCCTGTCACGGAAAGCCCGTGCTTTTCCGCAGGCGATACTGCGTCCTTTACGGCAAGGCAGAATTCTTCCGTATCAAACGGACGGTGGAAAAAGATTTCTTCGTCTCCGATGCCGTACAGGTATCTGTCTTTTCTGCCGAAATATACGGCGGGTTTATATTTTTTATCTGTCGTGTCCGCGTCGACGACGTACAGATCAGCTGTATCGCCCTCCGCAGGACTGCAAAACCTGCATATCTGCAGATAAAGCATACGCGCAAACAATCCGTCGTTTGAAATGATTTTTACCGTATTCAAATAAATCACCGCCTTTTTTTCACATTTTACATCTTATACGACGATTAGTCAAATGTTTTATATTAAATTTTGCCGTTTGTTATGATAAAATCGTATTATAAAAACGAAAGGACAGATAATATGGCAACACTAACCGATAAATACGTCGCTCTGCGCTCCGAACAGACCGACCCGAGAGTCAGAAGATATCTGACTCCGAAAAGAGTCGTTTTGACTAAAGGCACGGTAAAAAACGAAAGATCTCTTCTCATTGAAAAAGACAATCAGATCTCATTGAACGAACCCGTGTTCTGCAGTCTGATCAACGGCGAAGACGGTGAAAACGCCGCGGTCCTCGTCGACTACGGTATAGAATTCAGCGGTTCCTCAAGGATCATGGTCGTATCGGTAGACGGCAACGGCGGTCGTGCGGATATTCTCGTACGTACAGGCGAAAGCGTTATGGAAGCGCTCACTCCGCTCGGAGAAAAGAACACAACAAACGACCACGCGACCCGTGACCGTGTGATGAACGTCGGTTTCTTCTCAGCAAACGAGACGAACGAATCCGGCTACAGATTCTTATACGTAGAGCTTTTGACAAAAAAGGCGTCTGTCAACCTCAAAGCGCTTCAGGGAGTGTTTCATTACAGGGATCTCGATTACGTCGGTTCGTTCGAATGCAGCGATACGAGACTCAACAAGATCTGGGAAACGGCGGCGTATACCGCCCACCTCAATATGCAGGAATATCTGTGGGACGGCATCAAGCGCGACAGGCTCGTCTGGATCGGAGATATGCATACCGAGGTCATGACCATACTTGCAACATTCGGCAAACAGGACGTCGTTCCGAAGTCTCTCGATCTCGTTCGTGATGAAACGCCGATCGGCACGTGGATGAACGGCATCACGGCGTATTCCATCTGGTGGCTTATGATCCACTACGAATGGTATATGCATTTTGCGGATATCGAATATCTGAAAGAACAGCACGAATATATGAGAGCGCTGCTTCTCGAGCTTGTACCGTGTGTCGGTGAGGACGGACAGGAAAATCTTCCCGGTCACCGTTTCCTCGACTGGCCGAACAACGCCGACGAAGACGCGAAGCACGCCGGACTGCAGGGTATGCTCAAGCTTGCGTTCGATCAGGGCGCATATCTTATGAGACAGCTCGGCGACGAGGAGACGGCGGCAAAATGTGACGAGGCGGGCGAGCGTCTCAAACGATACAAGGCTGACAGCCACGGATCGAAACAGGCGGCGTCGCTTCTGTCACTTTCCGGTCTGTCCGACGCAAAACAAATCAACGACGAGGTGCTTACGCCCGGCGGCGCGCACGGTTATTCCACCTTTTTCGGCTTCTATACTCTCGCGGCGAAGGCTAAAGCCGGCGACTACGAAGGCGCGCTCCGCGATATGAAGGAATACTGGGGAGGTATGCTGGACATGGGCGCTACGACGTTCTGGGAGGATTTCGATCTTAACTGGATGGAAAACGCCGCGCCGATCAACGAAGTGGTTCCCGAGGGCAAAATCGACATTCACGGCGATTACGGCGCTTATTGCTACGTCAAATTCCGTCACAGCCTCTGCCACGGCTGGGCTTCCGGTCCGTGTCCATGGCTTTCAAGATACGTACTCGGCGTTCAGGTGACCGAGCCCGGATTCAAAAAGGTACGCATAACTCCTCATCTCGGAGACCTTACGTTTGCGAAAGGCACTTATCCGACGCCGTACGGACCGATCGAGATAACGCATTATACCCGTGACGACGGAACGATCAAATCTGAGATCCTTATGCCGCAGGAAATAGAATTAGAGGTATGATAAAAAGGGCTGCCGCAAAAACGGCAGCCCCGATCAATGAGGTGTAAAATGGCTGATCTTTTGGTTAAGCTGTATGATATAAAGGACTGTCCGGAACTTTACGACGAGCTTGAAAAAAAGGACATCCACATAGTACGCGTCCTGTCTCCGGATAAATTCAAAGTGCTTGATTTCATCGAGGAAACGTTTTCAAAAGGCTGGAGAAGCGAATGTGAAGCGGGATTCTATAACACTCCCGTCTCGGTATTCGCCGCCGTCACGAACAAAAAAGTCATAGGTTTTGCAGCGTACGACGCAACGGCACGCGGATTCTTCGGTCCCACCGGCGTCGCCGCGGAATACCGGCGTATGGGAGTTGGACGCGCTCTCATGACAAAGTGTTTCATCTCCATGCGTGAATACGGCTACGGCTACGCGATAATCGGCTGGGCTGCCGGCTCCGCAAAGCACTTTTATGAAGAATATGCCGGTGCCGTAGAAATACCGGATTCGTTTCCCGGAGTTTACAGCAGATACATAAACGTTGTCTGCAAAAACGACAAAGGAGAGAACTGATGCAGCTGCTCGACGCCGCAAAATCCTTTTTGAACGGCAGGATCAAGGAAGACGATACGCTTGTGGATTTTACCATGGGCAACGGTCACGACACGGCGTATCTATGCTCGCTCGTTCCGAAAGGCACGGTATATGCGTTCGATATACAGAGGGAAGCGCTTGAAAACACGTCGAAGCTGTTATCCGATATGGGATACGGAAACGCGACGCTGATACAGGACAGTCACGCAAACATAGCAAAATACGTCAAAAGCTTCAAATGTGGGATGTTCAATCTCGGCTACAGGCCCGGAGGCGACAAATCTGTCACCACAATGACAGAAAGCACGCTGAAAGCCGTCACGGACGGTATATCGCTGATGGAAAAGGGCGGCGTGCTCGTCGTTTCCGTGTATCCCGGTCACGAAGAAGGAACACGTGAAGGCGAAGCGCTTTACAGGCTTCTGTCGTCATATGATAAGATTTATTATTCTGTGATCCAATACAGGATGATAAATTCACCGACGAGCCCGTTCATATTTGCAATAGAAAAATACGACAAATAACGGCCGGCGATCACGCCGACCGTTATTTTCAGTTTATGACTCTCGCTTCAAGGTAGAATCGCTTGTCCTTCGCCTCACCCATCGAGAACGTTTTTCTCGGAAGCGCGCCGTCTTTAACAACGGCGGGGAACAGATCGCTTTTTTTCATTCCTTCGAATATGACGCCGACGTTTCCGTTGACGGACAGAGCCTTTATCGAATCAAGCCCGTGGATGTAATCTATGCTGTACTGTCCGCCATCGAGAAATGACTGAAGCTCGGCTACGGGCAGAGCAGTTCCGGGATCGTTTACGTAGACGGTGCTTGTCTTTCCGTCGGAGACGATATCGTATCTGTAACAGTTTTCCGTGGGATGATCGCGCACGTCAAGCTTTTCGGAAAGCTCTGCGATAAAGCGTTTTGCAGTTGTATTTCTGATAAGTCTGTATATCGGTTCGAATTCTATGGCTTCATCGTGTATATTCACTATCTCAACGAGCGCGTATCTGCACGGCATATCATAAGCTTTGTCGCCGTACTTTGCTTTTATCTCCTCAAAATACGACTTTGCGGCGGCAAGAGAATGATTTCCGTCACCTACGGTGAAAACAAATCCGTCTTTTTCACAGTTTTCGCAAAGATATTCGTTTATGAGCACGGCTTTTTCCGCGTTTATACCGAAGCCCTTAATATTGCACGAGCCCTGCATCAGATCGAAATCATACAGCTTATCAAGCCCGGGTCTCATTTTTTCGACGAGATCCGTAAGTCCGTTTGACGGATCGTCATAAAACAGCATCACGTGCGGCAGCTCGAGCAGGGCGCCGCGGCGCACCTTCACACGCGCCGGGATACGTTCTGTCACGGTCGCCTCGCTCGATCTTATAAGGGCTTTGCTGCCCTTGGTATATTCAAAATCGCACAGGTCGATCATCCCGACGATACCGCGCCTGATTCTGCCGTTTGACGGAAGAGTACGTTCGACGTATATCATGCCGTTATAACCGAACGTCAGCTCTTTTTCCCGGTATTCACACATTTTTTCGTGAATAGACGAAATCATTTCATCGGCTTTGTCGAGATATACCTCGGGGACGATCAGGTTCAGCGCGGACGGGGAATCTCCCGCGATCTGTCTCGCACGCTCCCAGTATTGCGGCTCCGACGTGAACTGATCGCACGCGATTACAGAATATTTTTTCATTGCCGCGACGTCATTGAGAAAGCCGGGCAAAAGTATTTGCGAAGAATAGAAAACTTTTTTATCCGCCATATCGCACCTCACTCGTAAAAACTGATGATATTATAACACGATAGAATTGAAAATGCAAGAATTTTTTTAAAATATGGCGAAAACGTCTTGATTTTTGCGCGTTTGTTTGATATAATAAGACGATTAAAATTCCAATGAGGTGTTACAGTTAATGAAATGGACATCGTTAAACGATCTTCGTGAATCGTATCTGTCATTTTTTGAAAGCAAAGGCCATCTGCGCCATAAGAGTTTTCCGCTCATTCCGCCGGCAGACGACAAATCTCTGCTTCTGATCAACGCCGGCATGGCTCCGCTCAAGAAGTATTTCAAGGGCGAGGAAGAGCCGCCGAGACACAGAATGACGACCTGTCAGAAATGCATAAGAACTCCCGATATCGAGCGCGTCGGCAAGACCGCCCGTCACGGCACGTTCTTCGAAATGCTCGGAAACTTCAGCTTCGGTGATTATTTCAAGCGTGAAGCCACCGCGTGGGCGTGGGAATATCTTACTAAAGTTCTCGAGATCCCGGAGGACAGGCTCTGGGTTACTATTTACGAGGATGACGACGAGGCGTTCGACATATGGACGAAGCAGAACGGCGTCCCCGCAGACAGGATCGTAAGACTCGGCAAGGAAGACAACTTCTGGGAAATCGGCTCCGGTCCCTGCGGTCCCTGCTCCGAGATACATTTTGACCGCGGACCCGGTTTCGGCTGCGGCAGACCCGACTGCGCCGGCGTCACCTGCGACTGCGACCGAGTTATCGAAATATGGAACCTCGTTTTCACGCAGTTTGACGGAGACGGCAACGGCAATTATACTCCTCTCGCAAAACCGAACATAGACACCGGTATGGGCCTTGAAAGACTCGCAGTCGTTATGCAGGGCGTCAACAACCTCTTTGAGGTCGACACCGTGCAGAACATAATGAAAGCGATAAGCGACAAAGCCGGGATTAAATACGGCGAGGATGAAAAGTCCGACGTTGCGCTGCGCGTTATCACAGACCACATAAGAAGCACCTGCTTCCTTGTTTGCGACGGCGTCATCCCGTCGAACGAAGGCAGAGGATACGTTCTGAGAAGGCTCCTCCGCCGCGCCGCGAGATACGGAAGGCTTCTCGGGATCAAGGATACTTTCTTATCCGATATCGTTCCCGTCGTCGCGCACGAAAATCTTACCGCGTATCCCGAGCTTACCGAAAAGCTTGACTACATCAGAAAGATCGTATCCATCGAGGAAGAGAAGTTCTCGAAGACGATCGACGCCGGCACAGATATACTCAACAGCATTATAGAAAAAACGCTCGCCTCCGGCAACAGGATGCTGCCCGGCGAGGACGTATTCAAGCTCAACGATACCTTCGGATTCCCGCTCGATCTTACGCGCGAGATCGCCGAGGAAAAGGGTCTTGAGATCGATGAAGAAGGCTTTGCGGCTCTTATGAACGAGCAGAAGATGAGAGCGAGAAAAGCCCGCGCCGATAAAGGTGATTTCGGCTGGGCTACAGATACTCTCGAGCTCGGAGACGTGTCCGAAAAGACTGTATTCACCGGTTATACCGAGACGGAGACCGAAGCGAAAGTAGTCGCACTTGTCGACGCGGACGTCAACGAAGTCACAGGCACGAAAGAAGGCGGCAAAGTCGTCGTCGTTCTCGACAGAACGCCCTTCTACGGCGAAGGCGGCGGTCAGGTCGGCGATACCGGTACGATCACAGCCGACGGACTTACGATAAAGATCACCGACACAAAGAAAACGAACGACGGTATTTACCTCCATATCGGAGAGATAACGGAAGGCTCCGTTTCCGTCGGTGACACAGTATGTGCGAAAATAGACGCGGACAGACGCGCGTCCATCAAACGCAACCACAGCGCGGCGCATTTACTGCAGGCGGCGCTTCGTCAGGTACTCGGCACTCACGTCGAGCAGGCGGGTTCATACGTAGACGAGCGCAGAGTCCGCTTTGACTTCTCGCATTACACCGCGATGACAAAGGATGAGATTTCAGCCGTTGAGAGCATAGTAAACGAGAAGATCCTCGAGGCTCTTCCCGTTACCACGGTCGAGACGGATATCGAATCCGCGAAAAAAGCCGGAGCGATGGCGCTGTTCGGAGAGAAGTACGGTTCCGTAGTTCGCATGGTAAAAATGGGCGACTTTTCGACCGAGCTTTGCGGCGGTACGCATCTGTCAAACACGGCGGAAGCCGGACTGTTCAAAATTATTTCGGAATCGTCTGTCGCATCAGGCGTCAGACGAATCGAAGGAACGACCGGTAAAGGAGTTCTCGAGCTTATCGCGGAGCAGACGGCTCTTATCGAAAACACAGCGCGCGAGCTCAAGATACAGAATCCGCACGATATTGATAAACGCGCCGCTCAGCTTTCCGCAGAGCTCAAGGCGGAGAAAGCGGAGCGCGAGAAGCTCAACGACAAGCTCGCGGCGTCCGCCGTTGAGGCTCTGCTCAACAACAGGCAGAAAGCCGGAAAGTTCACGCTTATCGCCGGTCAGACGAACGGTCTTTCCGTCAACGCCGTACGCGGCGTGCTCGACAGGATAAAGTCCGAGCCCGATACGGTCGCGGTCATATCGACCTGCGCCGACGGCAGATATAATCTCATAGTTTCCGCAAGCGACGGAGCGGTAAAGCTCGGCGCAAATTCAGGGAAGATCATAAAAGCCCTCTGCGAGATAGTCGGCGGTGGCGGCGGCGGCAGACCCGACAGCGCGACTGCAGGCGTCAAGGACGGCGGCAAGCTTCCCGAAGCATTTGAAAAATTGCCTGACATATTAGGCAACATATAAAAAAACAGGAGGTCAGTAAAATGGCGGAAGAAAAGAAGGGATTCTTTAAAGAATTCAAAGAATTCATCTCCAAGGGCAACATAATCGACATGGCTGTAGGCGTTGTCATAGGCGGAGCGTTCGGTAAGATCGTTACCAGCCTTGTCAACGATATCGTAATGCCTCCCATAGGCATGGCGATAGGCGGCGTTGATTTTGCCAATCTCAAAGCCACGATCCAGCAGGCACAGCTTGATGAGGCGGGCGAGGTCATCAAGGAAGCCGTTACCATCAACTACGGCAACTTCATCCAGACCATACTCGAATTCATCATCATCGCTCTCTGCATCTTCCTCGTTCTTAAAGGCATCATGAAGGCGAAAGCCCTTGCCGAAAAGGCGAAGAAGCAGGAAGAGGAAGCGGCGCCCGCTCCCGAACCCGAGCTCGAACCCGTTGCCGAGCCCGAGCCCAGCGAAGAAGTTCTCCTTCTCCGTGAGATCAGAGACTCTTTGAAGAAATAATGACGGACTGCTTATTCTGCAAGATCGCAGAAGGGAAGATACCCTCGCAAAAGGTATACGAGGATGATGAGATTCTCGCTTTCCGCGATATAAATCCGCAGGCGAAAACTCATATACTCGTTATTCCGAAGCAGCACATCGGCTCATGTGCGGAAATAAATGAACAAAACAGCAGACTCATAGCAAAGATCTTTGAAGTGATCCCGAAGATCGCCGAAAAAGAAGGTCTTTCAAACGGGTTCCGCGTTATATCAAACGCGGGTCCTGATGCGTGTCAGAGTGTTCATCACATTCATTTTCACGTACTGGGCGGTCAGCAGATGGCTGAAAAAATGGCATAAGAAAAGCGCTCCTCTCGGAGCGCTTTTCTATTCTTGTTATAAAGCCGAAGCCTTGTATGCTTCAATATATTTGGTAATGGCTCTGTTAGTTCCTTTGGATACGCTCTTGTACCACTTCGCAAATGAACCGGTACCTTTCTTTATCTGCTGGATAAAGGAGTCGTCGATGGTGTTCCAGCGTGCATAGTAACCGAGATCCCAGAGTCTGTTTCTGAACGCGATATCTATCATTTCGAACGAATCCGCGTCACGCTGATATTTGCCCTTCAGGGTCTGCTCGTAGTAAGCGGGAGTTACGCGCTTGTAGGACTCATAGCAGAGAGCTTCGAGAGCATAACCGGTGAAAGCGGTTTCTTTGTTCATAACGGGTATCACAAACAGAGAAGCGCCATGGTAAACGTAGGAATAATAATCTTTCTGGTTTGTATCATACTTCGGGTTGGGAAGTACACCGTAGTCAGCATCCATCTCCCTGAATCCGGCTAAGTTAGAGGCGTTGGTAAGAAGGAAGATGCAGCGATTCTCGTGAAACGCTTTGGTAGACGCAAAACCTTCACCGGCGGAGAAGGGAGGAACGTCAAGGTAATCATGGCTGTCTATAGTTTTGTTATCGGTTCTTGTGATATTGTATATTTTGTCGATGATCGCGATATTCTTGTCTGTGCTCAGATCAAGGTAAGGCATGTCATCCTGGTCCTTCTGAACTATGCGTCCGCCTGCTCCGAAGAAGAAGGAGAGATATGCTTCAATCTGAATGCCCATACCGAAGGTGTCGTCTACGCCGACCTTGGAGTCACCGTTGTCAACGTAACCGTATTCCTTGATGACGTCGTTCAGCATATCGAGTGTCCAGGTTCCGTTACGCACAGCATCGTAGAAGTTCGGCAGATCGTAGTCCGCGGCGAGCTTCTTGTTGAACATCATGAGGAACGTACCTGCGTTCGCTTTGGTGGAAATATCGCCCGTGATGTAGAACAGCTTGTTGTCAATCGACAGACCTTCATAAAGGCCCTGGTCCCAGTAATGCTTTTTGAGATCGAGATTTTCAATTGTGGTAAGGTCCCGGAAAATGTTTTCGGATGCGAGCGGACACGCTTTGAACGCGTTGAACGCGGCTACGTGATAATCGTTCGTACCGGATTTATAAGCATTTTTCAGAGTGGTGCTGACGTCGCTGTCGTAAACAACTTCGATCTTGATTCCGTAATTCTCTTCAACAGCAAGGTTTCTGTTGTAGATCGCTGAATTGACGGGATCGTCCGAATCCTCCTCAACGAAAAGGTCATCAGCCGGCCAGAAGTCGTCGTTTGCAAGGATCGTAAGGGTTTTACCCTTGAACTGGGCTCCGTTTTCGATAACGTCGGGATCCATTATATAATTAGGATCCTGTGTTTCTTCAGGTTCTGTGTCGGAGCCCTGAGTCTGCTCGGACGAATTGCTTTTCGTATCGGCCGGGGTGCTGTTCGCGCAGGAAACGAACGCCGATACTGCGAACAATACGCAGAGCAGGATAACGAGTATTTTTTTCATTCTTATCCTCCTAAAAAATATTTCAGATTATTTGCCGGAAACGAGCCCGGATAAGTATTCAACGACGTCATTTACGGTTATGAAGCTCTGTAAAGCGTCATCGTCGATTTCAATGCCGTATTCATCTTCGCAGTATAGAACGAGGTCGGCAAGTTCAAGCGAGTTTATGCCGAGATCGTTGGCGAGATTCGCCTCGGGCTTGATCAGATCGGGATCGATCTCAAGTTTACTGACGAGAAGCTGTTTGAATTCTTCGTACATGATTAACCTCCAATTAAATTACTTCAAGAGAAAACGCTTGATCTTTCTGGTCGTCGTTTTTTCAAATTCACTGTCGCGTATTTCTATCGCGGTAATGTGCTTGAAGGTAGGAAGGCCTTTGTTTATCAAGTTTATTTCAGAGAAAATTTTCTCATAAAGTTCTTTTTCACTGACGTCTCCGGCGACGTCCTTATCAGGGTATATCAGAGCGGTGATGACTACTCCGTCGTCACTCTTTCTGCCGATGACCGCTGCTTCTTTTATGATGGGCGATTTGTTGAGATACTCCTCAAGCTCCTCGGGATATACGTTTTTGCCGTTAGACGCGATTATAACGTTCTTTTTACGTCCCGTAATATAAATGAAATTATCTTTATCTATATGACCGATATCACCGGTACGGAACCATCCGTCCTCGGTGAACGCTTCTTTTGTCGCCTCGTCGTTTTTATAATATCCCATAAAAACGTTTCCGCCGCGCACCTGGATCTCACCGTCGCCCGTGTCGGACGGTTCGTCGATCCTGGCTTCAAGCCCGTCCGCAACGAGTCCGGCGGATCCGAATTTGCGCCATTTGAACGGATTGACGGATATAAGCGGGCAGCATTCCGTGATACCGTAGCCTTCGACTACGGTTATGCCGAACGCGTCGAAATCTCTGATGATTTCCGGGTCGAGCGGCGCGCCGCCGACGATGATATGATTAAGATTGCCTCCGAAGGCGTTGAGAATACCGCTGAAAAG
This sequence comes from uncultured Ruminococcus sp., assembly GCA_902762505.1. Classification (GTDB taxonomy): domain Bacteria; phylum Bacillota; class Clostridia; order Oscillospirales; family CAG-272; genus UBA1248. The sequence goes on from CACWOQ010000010.1 coordinate 38,465, forward strand.
CGTCCTTCTCATATCGATACCGGTCTTGCGCATGGCGTTCGACGCCTTCATCAATGCGCGGACCTGTTTTTCTTTGCCTTGCTTCCTTACGTTATCCCATATCTTTTTATCCATCGTTTCAAGGAAGAGCGGGACGAGTATGAGACACGTAGGCTTGACTTCGGTTATGTTTTTGAACGTGTGCTTGAGCGAATCGTTCATGAACGTGGTGCCGCCGAGATAAGACATTGCGAGATGGTTCGTCGTCAGCGCGAACGTATGATGTATAGGAAGAACGGAAACAAATACGTCTTTTTCGGTATTGGCAACCATTCTGCAGCACTGTATCACGGAAAAAAGCAGATTGTATTCACTCAGCATAACGCCTTTGCTTGTACCGGTGGTACCGGATGTGAACAGGATACACGCAAGTTCTTTGACGTCGCTTGCGCACGCCGATGGATCTGCGCCTTCCGAGAGTTTAACTTTTCCTTTTTCTATCAGATCGTCGAAGAGTATAACTCTTTCGTCTTCGATCTCAGCGTCCGGACGTGCGCCGATAATGACGATACGGCGCAGAAGCGGCAGGGAATCGAAGTAAGGTGAAAGAAGCTTGTACTCGCGTTCCGATAAGAACACGGCTTCCGATTCGGTGATGGAAATGAACCCGGAAAGCTGCTCGGGCTGAAGCTCGCGGTCAAGCGGTACGATAACGCCGCCGACTCCTATGACAGAGAGAAAAGCCGTTATCCAGTCCGGATGCTGATCGCTGCAAAGAGAAATCTTTTTCCCGGCGAGTCCGAGGTCTATAAGCGCGGCTCTCAGGGCGTCAAACGAAGATTTGTGTTCGTTATATGAAAACGTGTGCTGTTCTTTGTCTTCGACATAGATGTAAAGCGGCTTGTCGCCGAAGCGTTCGGCGCTCGAATAAACAAGCTCTTCAACCGAAGATATCCTGTCTATCGGCCGCGGAGTAAACTTTTTCATTTGTAAAGATCCCCGTAAATCATCGCTTTTGTCATATCCCGCGCGATCGCAGGATACAACATCATAAAATACATTATATTCAATTTTTCGCATTTGTCAAGTTATCAAATGTATATTTTTCCGACTCGTGCTTTATTTTATAATATTTAAAAAATCCTACACAAAAATTCAGTAAAATTATGCCGTTTTTGTATTGCGTATCCGCGATATTTGTAGTATAATATATCCGGTAAAATTATGCCTATGAAAAGAGTTTAATCCAGTGCGCTATTACGAAAGATTTGTAAACGAGACGTTTGACGAAAACGGTCACCTGAAAACATACGAGATCAAGGACGGTATTGAATTCAATTTCGGATACGATCACGTCGATTACGTCGCCGAAAGAGAACCCGACAGACTTGCCATACTGTACGTCAATGACCGCGGCGAAGAAAAGCGGATCACATACGGCGAATGGTCGCGCGAAAGCGACAAAGCCGCATCGTTTTTCCGCCGCCTCGGGATCGTAAAAGGCGACAGGGTGATGCTTGTACTGAAACGCAATTACGAATTCTGGTATTGCTACGTCGCCCTGCACAAGATCGGCGCGGTCGCGATCCCCGCAACTTATCAACTTCAGGATAAGGATTACATATACCGTTTCAACGCGGCGGGCGTAAGTGCTATCGTCGCTACGGCGGATCCTCAGGTCATTGCGCATATCGAAAACGCCTGCGCCGTTACAAACACGGTGAAATACAAAATACTCTGCCGCGGTACGAAAGAAGGCTGGTACGGTTTTGACGAAGGTACGGCGTCCGCACCTCCGTTCGTAAGACCGTCGGGAGAGGACGCGCCGAAGAGCACGGACAGGATGCTTATATTCTTCACGTCCGGCACGAACGGTATGCCGAAAATGGCGACGCATAACTTTCTTTATCCGCTCGCGCATATATTCACGGGCGTCTACTGGCACAGAGTCATAGACGGCGGTCTCCATATAACCGTTGCCGATACCGGCTGGGCTAAGACCGGATGGGGCAAGATGTACGGTCAGCTTCTCGGCGGATCCGCACAGCTCGTGTACGATCACGAGAAATTCAACGCCGCCGATATGCTTTCCATGCTCGAAAAATACAGACCGACAACGTTCTGCGCTCCGCCGACGATATACAGGTTCCTTATCAAAGAAGATCTTAAGAAATACGATCTTTCGTCCATCAAAAACGCGGCGATAGCTGGTGAAGCGCTGAACCCGGAGGTGTTCAACCAGTTCCGGGATGCAACGGGGCTGAAGCTCATGGAGGGCTTCGGTCAATCGGAATCGTCCGTGATCGTGTGCACGCCGTATTTCACAGAACCGAAGGTCGGCTCGATGGGACTTCCCGTTCCGTATCTTGACGTCGATATAGTAGACGACGAAGGCAGATCCGTCGCCCCCGGCGAAAACGGTGAGATCGTCATCAGAAAACGCAACGGAAAGCATCCCGCCGGTCTTCTTATCGAATACTACCGCGATCCCGAAAGCACAGCAAAGGTATGGGAGGGCGGATATTACCACACGGGAGATATCGCGTGGCGTGATGAGGACGGTTACTTCTGGTACGTCGGTCGCAAGGACGACGTTATCAAATCGTCCGGCTACCGCATAGGTCCGTTCGAGGTTGAAAGCGTGATCATGGAGCATCCGGCGGTACTTGAATGCGCCGTGACCGGCGTTCCTCACGAGATCCGCGGCATGGTCGTAAAAGCGACGATCGTTCTCACAAAAGGCTATAAGCCGTCGGACGAGCTTGCGAAAGAAATACAGAACTACGTCAAAACTCACACGGCGCCGTATAAATACCCGCGCATCGTTGAGTTCGTGGACGAGCTGCCGAAGACTTCGAGCGGCAAGATAAAGCGTGTCGAGATCCGCAACAGGGATCTTGCAGATAAATGAAAACTTTATAACAAATAAAGGAGCTATCACTATGAAAACAAAAGCAGTCAGACTGTACGGTGTAAACGACCTCAGGCTTGAAGAATTCGAGCTTCCCGAGATCGGGGATGACGAAATACTCGCCAAGATCGTATCGGACAGTATCTGCATGTCGTCTCACAAAGCGGCGATGCAGGGTGCAAACCACAAAAGAGTTCCCAACAATGTTGCTGAGAACCCCGTCATAATCGGCCACGAATTCTGCGGCGTGATCGAGGCAGTCGGCAGCAAATGGGCAGACAAATATAAGCCCGGTGACAAATTCACCATTCAGCCCGCGCTGAATCAGAAGGACGATCCTCTTGCGGCTCCCGGATATTCATTCAAATATATCGGCGGCGACGCAACGTACGTTGTCATCCCTTCCGCGGTAATGGAGCTCAACTGCCTGCTTCCTTACAACGGAGAAGCGTTCTTCTACGGAAGCCTTTCCGAGCCTATGTCCTGCATAATCGGCGGTTTCCACGCCAATTATCATACCGTACGCGGTAAATACGTCCATAACATGGGCATCGTTGAAGGCGGCAACTGCGCGATACTCGCCGGCGTCGGACCTATGGGACTCGGTGCGATCGACTACGCCATCCATGGCGACAGACGCCCCGGTCTTCTCGTTGTCACCGATATCGACGACGCGAGACTTGAACGCGCCGCTTCCATCCTCACCGTTGAGGACGCAGCCGCTCACGGCGTTAAGCTCGTATATCTTAACACCAACCTCACCGCTCATCCGGAGAACACAAACGAAAACATCCTCGCTCTCACCGGCGGAAAGGGCTTTGACGACGTATTCGTATTCGCGCCCGTAAAGCCCGTAGTCGAACAGGGCGACGCGCTCCTCGGAGTAGACGGATGCCTCAACTTCTTCGCAGGTCCTACGAGAACCGATTTCTCCGCAATGTTCAATTTCTACAACGTTCACTACGGTTCGACTCATATAGTCGGTACGAGCGGCGGCAACACGGACGATATGCTCGAATACGTCGACCTTATGAGACAGGGCAGACTCAACCCCGCAGCAATGATCACGCACGTCTGCGGTCTTAACGCCGTAGCACAGACGACGATAGATCTCGACAAGATCCCCGGCGGCAAAAAGCTCGCATACACTCATATCGATATGCCGCTTACCGCGCTTGCCGATATGGCTGAGCTCGGAAAGACCGATCCGATGATGGCGAAGCTCGCCGAGATAGTCGAGGCTCACAACGGCCTGTGGTCCGCGGAAGCCGAAAAATATCTGCTCACGCACGCAAAACAGATCTGAACATAAATCTGAAAGGATGAATATAAATCATGACAATCAATGAAGGTCTTGCCGCACTTGTCGGATTCTCGCACAAGTACGGCTCAAATCCCGAATTCGTTCTTGCCGGCGGCGGAAACACCTCCTTTAAGACAGACGAATATCTTTTCATCAAAGGCTCCGGTTCGTCGCTTTCGACCATCAGGGCGGAACAGTTCGTAAAAATGGATCGCGCCGCGCTTGACGAGATGTGGAAGAAAACGTATCCGATAGACGAGGCTGAAAGAGAAGCCGCCGTTCTGTCCGATATGATGGACGCGCGCTGCAAGGGCGAGGAAGCAAAACGCCCGAGTGTTGAAACGCTGCTCCACAACCTGCTTAAACAGCAGTTCGTTCTGCACGTACATCCCGCCATCGTAAACGGTCTTACCTGCTCAAAGGAAGGCTCCGAGGCGATGTACAGACTGTTCCCGGACGCTATCTGGGTACCGTCCACCAAGCCCGGCTACATTCTCGCCGCGTACTGCAGAAAAGCCGTGCTCGAGTACGTCAACACTCACAACAAGACCCCGAACGTCATATTCCTCGAAAACCACGGTATCTTCTTCGGTGCCGATACGGTCGAAGAGCTTGACGCCGTAGTCGCAAACGTTATGGACACGCTCAAAGCGAACGTCAAGAGAGTTCCGGATCTCACCCCTGCTGAGACCGACAGAAAGAGAGCTTCGCTCATAGCTCCCGCGATAAGAATGCTCTATTCTCAGAAAGAGCTCTGCAGCGTGCTTTACACGGCGAACAACGAGATCCTCAGATTCGCGGAAAGCAGAGAAGCGTTCGAGCCGCTTTACAAGAGCTATTCCCCCGACCATATCGTTTACTGCAAAGCGTATGCGTTATACGTTGAAGACAGCGGAGATATCGAACAGGTCTACGCTGAGCTTAAAGCCGGATTCGAAAAATTCGAGACCGAGCGCGGCTACAAGCCGAAGATAGTCTTCGTACAGGGACTCGGCATGTTCAGCATCGGCACCACTCACAAGAACGCGAAGGTATCCGCGGAAGTGTTCCAGGATATGATCAAGATAGCCGTTTACGCGGAATCGTTCGGCGGATACAATCCGATGACCGAAGAGCTGATCGACTTCATCACTAACTGGGAAGTCGAATCCTACCGCTCCAAGGTATCGCTCGCCGGCGCCGGCACGAAGAGACTCGCCGAAAAGATCACCGTCGTCACCGGTTCCGCCCAGGGCTTCGGTAAAGGCATCGCCGAGGAGCTTGCAAAAGACGGAGCGTACGTCGTTATCGCAGATATCCCGAAGCAGGCCGAGCTTTCCGCAAAGGTCGTTGAAGAGATCAACGCCGAAAACGGAGAAGGCAAAGCGTTCCCGCTCGACGTTGACGTATCAAACGAAGAGCTCGTTGAAAACCTTCTCGTCGAAACCGTCCTCAACTACGGCGGCATCGACGTATTCGTGTCAAACGCCGGTATCGCTATCGCCGGCAACGTTGAGGAGATGACGAAGCAGCGTTTCGAGCTCGTCACCGCGATCAACTATACGGGTTACTATCTCTGCACGAAATACGCGAGCAGATATATGAAGATCCAGCACAGATTCGCTCCGGAATACATGGCTGACATCGTCACCGTAAACTCCAAATCCGGTCTTGAAGGTTCCAACAAGAACTTCGCATACGCCGGTTCTAAATTCGGAGGTATCGGTCTTACCCAGTCCTTCGCGCTTGAACTTATTGATTACAATATTAAAGTCAACGCCGTCTGCCCCGGCAACTACCTCGACGGTCCGCTGTGGTCCGACCCGGTCAAGGGTCTGTTCGTACAGTACCTCAACGCCGGCAAAGTCCCCGGAGCCAAGACCGTTGAAGACGTCCGTGCTTACTATATGAGCAAGACGCCGATCAAACGCGGCTGTCTGCCCGCTGACGTTGCGCGCGCCATCACGTACGTCGTCGAACAGAAGTACGAGACCGGACAGGCTGTCCCCGTGACCGGCGGTCAGATCATGCTCAACTGACGGAGGTCGACATGGACGATCTCGTAATCAGATTGAATGACAATGATGTAAACGTCAGACTTGACGCGCTGAGGCAGATAAAGAAGCTTACCGACGAAGGTAAGCTTCCGACTCCGCCCGTCACGGAATACGTCAACAACCATATCCATTCTCAGTATTCTTTCTCTCCGTATTCTCCCACCAAAGCGCTTTACATGGCGTGGCAGGCGGGTCTGAAAACCGCCGGTATAATGGATCACGATTCCGTCGGCGGTATGAGAGAATTCATTGAGGCCGGAAAGATACTCGGCATGCCGATCACCTGCGGTATGGAGATCAGATGCGATATGAGCAAAACGGCGCTCAACGGAAAGAGGATCAACAATCCCGATCAGAAATCCGTTGCTTACGTCGCGCTGCACGGCGTCCCGCATCAGAATATCGACATGATAGAGGAATTCATCAAGCCTTACCGCGAGAAGAGAAACGAGCGCAACCGCAGGATGTGCAAAAACATCACCGAGCTCGTAAAGCCCTACGGCTTCGAGCTTGATTTCGATCGCGACGTTTATCCTCTGTCCAAGGCAAACGAGGGCGGATCCGTGACCGAGCGTCATATCCTGTATGCGCTTGCAAAAAAAGTCACCGCGAAATATCCCACCCCGGCTCAGGTAGTTGATTTCTTCAAGAATGAAATGCACGTCGCCATGAGCGCAAAAGTCGAGAACCAGATATTGAACGGCGAAAACACCCCCGATTTCTATGAATACGATATACTCGGCGCCCTTAAAGCCGAAATGGTCGAAAAATTCTACATCGACGCTGATGAGGAATGCCCGTCCGTATACGATTATATCGATATCTGCCGCAGATCCGGCGCCATTTCGGCGTACGCCTATCTCGGCGACGTCGGCGATTCCGTCACCGGCGACAAGAAAACTCAGAAATTCGAGGACGATTATCTCCCGCTGCTCTTTGACACGCTCAAGGAGCTCGGATTCGACGCGGTCACGTACATGCCTACGAGAAACACCGAGGCTCAGCTCCGCCGCGTTATGGAATACTGCGACAGATACAATCTGTTCCAGATCAGCGGCGTCGACATAAACTCGCCGCGTCAGGAATTCATCTGCCGCCAGCTTGACGATCCGCTTTACGCACACCTCGTTGACGCGACGTACGCGCTCATCGGCGCGGAAAACGAAGCGACGAAGGATCTGCATAATTCAATGTTCTCTCAGAAGACGGAGCTTGAAATGCCGAACGTAAAAGACCGTATCGCATATTATAAGACAAAAGCGTGAAAATGCGGAGGGGCGGAAAAACCCCGTCCCTCCGAAAGTCGCCTCCGGTGAGGAGCGGCATCAATTCAAAAAACAGCTGAAAACCACGGAGGACGGCTTTAAATGATAATACAGTTGGAAGAAGCAAAGCTCAGACTCGGAGCGCTTAAAGACGAGGTACGGGAATACGGGGTGACCATCAAGGTCGACGAGCTCCGCAGTACCGCCGCCGAAATGGACAAAGTCATGGAAGCGCCCGATTTCTGGAACGACCAGGCAAACGCGACGAAGCACCTGCAGCAGCTTAAAACGATAAAGGACAAGATCGAAGTATACGACAAGCTCAAGGCTGACGTTGATGATACGTATGATCTGATCGAGATGTCGATCGAAGAAGGCGACGATTCAAACACCGAGGAGTTTCTGTCCGACGTTGCGAAGATAGAAGAAAAACTCGAGCATCTCAATATCGAAGTCCTGCTGTCCGGTGAATACGATAAAAACAACGCCATCCTTTCGTTCCACCCGGGCGCCGGCGGCACCGAGGCTCAGGACTGGGCGCAGATGCTTTACAGGATGTACACGCGCTGGGGCGAAAAGAACGGATACAAGGTAAAGCTCGTAGACTGGCTCGACGGCGAGGAAGCGGGTATTAAAAGCGCCACAATAACCATCGAAGGCAAAAACGCGTACGGCTATCTTAAGAGCGAAAACGGAGTTCACAGACTTGTTCGCGTATCTCCGTTCGACGCTTCGGGCAGACGTCACACCTCGTTTGCGTCAGTCGAGGTCACGCCTGAAATGGACGATACGAACGATATAGAGATCAGAGACGAGGATCTCGAAATAACGACGCATAAATCAAGCGGTGCGGGCGGTCAGCACATCAACAAGACTGAATCCGCTATAAGGATCGTCCACAAGCCGACCGGTATCGTCGTCGGCTGTCAGACGGAGCGCAGCCAGCTTCAGAATAAGGAAACGGCGATGAAAATGCTGAAAAGCAAGCTCGTCGAGATAAAGATCCGCGAAAATCTCGAAAAGATCGAAGATATCACGGGTGAGAAATCAAATATAGAGTGGGGCTCTCAGATACGCTCATACGTATTCATGCCGTACACTCTCGTTAAGGACACGCGGACAGGTTATGAGACCGGCAACATCCAGGCTGTCATGGACGGAGATATTGACGGATTCATAAACGCGTATTTGCGAATGTTTGTAAAGATCTGAAAGGAGCACTGATATGAAGTTCGATATCAAAAAAGGAAGAGAAAGATATAAGAAAAACGAAAGACTCGTGAACCTCATAACCGCGTTCACGCTTCTCGTACAGTTCGTCGCGGTGCTCATCACAGCGCTTGCGGCTGAGAAAAAGGGCAAAGCGCCGAAGCTCATCGTCATACTTTCGGCGATAGGCGGCGCGATAGGCGGATATTTCCTTTACAAGGAGGTCGCCGCTCCCGCCATTTCCAAAAAGATAGCCGAATATACCCTCGGCGATGACGACGGCTTCGATCTTGACGACGATTTCAACGCTTACGCCGATTCTGTCGGCGAGCCCGATCTGTCCTGGTATGAGGACGAGGATGAGGAATTCGATCCCGAATCCATAATGAACGAGGCGGCCGCGGCAGCGGAGGAAAAAGCCGAATAATGATCAAAAAGACGGCACGGCACGCACCGTGTCGCTTTTTGAATTGACGGAGGAAATATGTTCCATATTCTCGTAGCGGACGATGATAAAAATACAAGAAAATATTTCAAGGCCGTGCTTGAAGCGGAGAATTACACCGTTTTTACGGCATCTAACGGAGAAGAAGCGCTTCAGACGCTTGACAGTCAGTATATAGATCTCGTCGTGCTTGACGTAATGATGCCGGGTCTTGACGGATACGAATTCACAAAAGCTCTGCGTGAGACGGGAAACGATATTCCCGTCCTTATGGTCTCGGCGAAGCAGCTTCCCGCGGACAGGCACCTCGGCTTTCTGTCCGGAGCTGACGATTATATAACAAAGCCGGTAGACGAAACGGAGATGCTTCTTCGTATAAAAGCGCTGCTTCGCCGGGCTAAGATCGCGAGCGAAAGGAGAATAGAGATCGGCGACGTGGTGCTGGATTACGACAGTCTCACGGTCACGCGCGGTTCCGTATCACAGGAGCTGCCTCAGAAGGAATTCCTTTTACTTTATAAGCTGCTTTCGTATCCCGGAAAGATTTTCACACGAATACAGCTCATGGATGAAATATGGGGCACCGACAGCGATACGGGATGGGAGACCGTCACAGTACATATCGCGCGCCTGCGCAAACGTTTCGAAGGCTTTGACGAATTTGAGATCGAATCTGTACGCGGTCTCGGCTACAAGGCGGTGAAAAAGAAATGAACGACAAAAAGAGTATTGAGCGGAACAACAGATATTCTCTTACGCTCCTGTTTTCCGGCATTGTTCTGATACTTCTGATAGCGACCGCCGTAATCGTTACCGGGGTGATCATTCTGTTCGTATATACCGGCGTTCTGCAGTTCGACGAATCGAATTTCAATCCGGGCTCATATATCCTGTTCATTCTTTTGTTCAGTCTTGTGATCGGCGCGGCTATTTCGTTTTTGCTCAGCAAAATACCGCTGAAACCCGTAAATAAAATACTGAACGCGATGAACAGGCTTGCGTCCGGAGACTATTCGGCGCGTCTTTCATTTAAGTCGCCGATAAGCAAGCATCCGACGATCGCCGAAATGACGGACAGCTTCAATACAATGGCGGCGGAGCTTCAAAAAACAGAAGTCCTCAATTCCGACTTTATAAACAATTTCAGCCACGAATTCAAAACTCCGATAGTTTCCATTGCCGGATTTGCAAAGCTTTTAAAAAGAAACGATCTTTCGGATGAGGACAGAAAAGAGTATCTCGATATAATCGAGGAGGAATCCCTGCGTCTGTCTCAGATGACGACGAACGTTTTGAATCTTACGAAAATAGAGAATCAGAACGCTCTGACCGTGCTCAACACGTACAACGTTTCCGAGCAGCTGCGCACGTGCGTGCTCATGCTTGAAAGAAAATGGAGCAAAAAGAACATAGAGATCTGTATCGATATAGATGAGTATAACGTACGCGCGAACGAAGAGCTGTTGAAGCAGGTGTGGATAAACCTGCTTGACAACGCGATAAAATTCTGCCGCGGTTCTTCAACTGTAACGGTCAACGTGGATAAATCGGATTATTTCTTTGAAGTGTCGATCGAAAACGAATCGGAACCTCTCGGAGAAGAACAGCTCGGGCGAATCTTTGATAAATTTTATCAGGCGGATGAATCTCATTCAACGGAAGGCAGCGGTATAGGTCTGGCGATCGTTAAAAAGATCGTATCGCTTCACAACGGAAAAGTAAACGCAAAATGTGAGAACGGAAAGATGACAGTTTCCGTAAAGATACCTCAATAACAGATGAATACAGCGCCTCAGTTTATTTTCGGTTTATTTTGATTTGGTATGATATGTGCAGTATTATAACTGAGGTGCTTTATGAGAAAAGTAAAAGTCATTACCGATTCATGCTCTGATCTTACACCGGAGCTTATGGAAAAATACGGCGTTGATTACGCCAAAATGAACACCGTATATAAAGAAATAACAACGCCGGCGGATCTTTCCTGGAGTTACGATGACGTTCACGCTCTCTACGGGATAATGCGCGGAGGCGACAGAGTCACCACGACGCAGGTCCCTGTTGAAGAATTCGACAGGATCTTCCGTTTATATCTCGGTGAAGGTTATGATATAGTGTACGTCGGATGCTGCGTAAAACAGTCCGGGTCCGTAGACACTGCGCGCGTACACGCGAAAGAAATACTTCCGGAGTATCCCGGCGCAAAGATCATAGTTGTCGATTCGCTTCACGCGTCTATGGGCGAAGGTATCCTCGCAATAGAAGGCGCAAAATACGCGGCGCAGGGTCACGACGCTGACGAAGTTGCGTCTTATCTTGAAGAGAAACGCAAGTATCTGCATCAGTTCGTTACCGTACATACTCTTGACTTCCTTCGCAAATCCGGAAGGATAAGCACCACGTCCGCGTTTTTCGGTAATCTTCTCGGTGTAAAGCCGATTATAATAGCCGACGCGGAGGGCGCGCAGGCGGCGATCAAAAAGGTGAAGGGAAGAGCCAATTCCATCAAAGAGATCGTTTCGCTTCTGTCCGAATCCATGACCGAGCCTGAGGAACAGACGGTTTACGTCGCCCACGCGGACTGCGAAAAGGAAGAGATCGATCTGCTCGTTTCAGCGATAAAAGAGAAAATACCGTGCAAGGACGTATACGTCGGCTATATCGGACCGATTATCGGCGCGTCGATCGGACCGGACGCCGTAGCGATATTCGGCTTCGGCAAGCAGATAACGTATAAGTTATCGGATAACAAGTGATATGAAGATCGCAATATGGTTCATCGCGGCGATCTGTTCGTATCTGATCACCGGTGTAAATCTTTCGATAATACTGTCACACGTCATATATCACGAGGATATACGCGAAAAGGGCAGCAAAAACGCGGGCTTTACAAACTTCAAGCGCGTTTACGGAAATAAATACGCGTGGTTCATATTTGCATTCGATATATTGAAAGCCGCGCTGCCGGCTCTTGTATTCGGATTGTGCTTCAAGTCTTTATACGGCAATTTTCAGCTCGGAGCCGCGTACGCAGGCGTGTTTGCAATGCTCGGACACGCGTATCCGGTATTCTACGGATTTAAAGGCGGTAAAGGCTTTCTTGTCTGTCTCGGAACTCTGTTTTTCCTCGACTGGCGCGCGGGGCTGATAGCTTTTGCGGTAATGTGCGTTTTGCTTCTGACGGTAAAATACATGTCGGTTGCGACAATGTCAGCTCTTACCGTAGGAGCGATTCTTCTTCCTGTTTTCAGGTGTGACGTCGCGGCGTGTATTATGTTTGCGTGCTGTGTTCTGTTCATGATATACAGACACAAAGGGAATATCGTCAGACTTATACGCCACGAGGAATCGAAATTCAGCCTGAGCGGTAAAAAATAAAGCAAAAAAGGTGTCGGACAAATTGAACCGCCCCAAATTGTACGGACAGTACAAAAGAGGCCACCAATGGCATAATATTTAGTTATCAAACAACAGACTGATGCCTAAATTCCATAGGTGT
>CACWOQ010000011.1 GCA_902762505.1 uncultured Ruminococcus sp.
AATCCTTGATCCCGAATCTGCGTTTTACAAGCGACATAATAAGATCTCCGAGCTGTGAAATAACGGACAAAACGACCGATATCAGCACAAGCGCGGGATATGCGGCAGACGTTTTCCTGAAAACGTATGCGATGATGAAAGCATATATGACTGCGCCGATAACGTTTCCGGCAACGCCGCCTATCGCCCCTTCAACGGACTTTTTCGGCGATACCGCAGGACACAGCTTATGCTTGCCGAATTTGCTTCCGATCAAGTAAGCGAAAACGTCGGTCATCCACGCCGATATAAAAATGAGAGGGAAAGCGAATTTACCGTTCGGCTCATCCGTAATGAGCACGGCGGAAACAGTTCCCGCAACGACGTAAACGAACATAAGCGCGCCGAAGCCGTTCGTCTCAATGTTGTACTTATTCGGCATGAACACGCATAAAGCGAACAGATAAAACATGAACGCCGCAGCCATGAACAGGTAAACGAGCACAAGTTTATCTCTCGGAATATCGGTGCCGCCGAAAAGTCTTAACCTCGCCGTAACGTGGCATGCAACGGCGATGCACTCCGCGGGGATGATTATGTATGGTTTGTCAAGCTTTATACAGCGTAAAAGCTCGTATACGCCGACGACGGCGACAAACGTCATATATGCCGTCAGAACGAGCGTGTCCGTAAGAAACAGCACCGGAAAAGTTACAAGGACTATCACGATCCCGGAGATTGCTCTTTTTAGTTTTTCGTCCTTCAAAACAACCGTTGACGGCGGCGGATCACAGTCCGCCGAACCGTCTGTTTCTCCTTTTGTATTCATCGATCGCAAGATCGACATCTGCCTCTGTCATATCGGGCCAGAGTGTGTCCGTCACGTATATCTCTGAATACGCCGACTGCCACATAAGAAAATTAGACAGTCTGTATTCGCCGCCGGTGCGGACTATAAGATCCGGATCCGGCGAATATTTCGTGTAGACGTGCGCCGAGATATCATCCTCGGTAACTTCTTTTTTTCCTTCCGCTATCAGCTCGTTCACGGCGTGACATATCTCGTTTCTGCCGCCGTAGTTGATGGCGATATAAAGAAGCTTTTCGTTGTATTTCGTTTTCGCTTCAACGGCTTCCATTCTCGTTCTGAGATCATCGGAAAACGCGGATCTGTCGCCTATGAATACAAGGCGGACGTTCTTCTTCATAAGAGTCGACGTGCGGTTGTCGATATAATCCGTGAAGAGTTTGAACAGAGCCTCGACTTCATTTTTGGGTCGTTTCCAGTTTTCCGTCGAAAACGCGTAAACGGTGACAGCTTTTATCCCGATCGCGGCGCAGTAATCGACGATCTTTTCAAAGACCTCCGCGCCGACCTTATGGCCGTATTCACGCGGCATAAGGCGTTTTTTCGCCCATCTGCCGTTTCCGTCCATGATAAAAGCGATATGATTAACGGGGCAGTCAGCCATCAGACCTCCATGATCTCGGCGCTGCGCTTTGCGGTAGCTGCGTCGATATCCTTGATATATTTATCGGTCAGATCCTGTATCGCCTTGTCGGACTGCTTCAGCTCGTCCTCGGTCATCTCGGAATTCTTTTTCATCGCCTTGCTCTTTTCATTCGCGTCGCGGCGGATGTTTCTGATAGCGACCTTTGCGTCCTCACCCATTTTGGAGATCTGCTTCGTAAGCTGTTTTCTCGTCTCCTCTGTCACCTGCGGGAATACGAGACGGAGGACCTTGCCGTCGTTTGCGGGGTTGATACCGATATCGGAGGTCTGGATCGCTTTTTCAACTTTTTTAAGCATGGATCCGTCCCACGGAGCGATAACGATGGTGCGCGCGTCGGCGACGGTCACGGTCGCAAGCTGGGATATTTTAGTGGGCGCTCCGTAGTAATCGACGGTCACTTTGTCAAGCACGGCGGGATTCGCTCTGCCCGCTCTTATCGTCGACAGCTCGTACTGCAGCTGAGATAAGGTCTTTACCATTTTTTCTTCGTAGATTTTACTTTCGAGTTTCATATTAACATCTCCTTTATTCAGTTACTGTTATCGTTGTACCGGCGGTTTGTCCGCGGGCTGCTTTCAATATGTTATCGGGATCCTTAAGCGAGAAAAGCTCCATCGGCATTTTGGCGTTGAGCGCTATCATGGAAGCCGTGAGATCTATCGCGCCGAGCATATCGTCAACAAGCTTGTGGCAGCTTATCTGCGTATATCTGACGGCGTCCGGATCCTTCTTCGGGTCGGCGGAATAAACGGCGTCTACGTTCTTTGCAAGGAACACCGCGTCGGCGTTGATCTCGCAGGCGCGCAGGACCGCCGCCGTATCAGTTGAGAAATACGGGTTTCCGGTGCCGCCGCCGATTATAACGACGTAGCCTTTCGCAAAATATTCCTCGGCGCGTTCCTTTGTGAACAGCTGCGCAACCTTGTTCATCTCGACGGCGGACAGCGTTACAGCGCGTACGCCTGATTTGTTGAGCTGGTTTTCGACCGCAAGGCTGTTCAGCATCGTCACGAGCATGCCCATGTCGTCAGCGCGAGCCCTGGTGAATTCCTTGGCAGACGCGCCTCTGAAAACGTTGCCGCCGCCGGTCACGATACCTACCTGCACGCCGCCCTTTACGAGCTGACCGATAACGTTTACCATGACCTTGAGAAACTCCGTATCAAACGGATTGATGATCTCGCCGTCACGTTTTTCAGCCATCGCCTCGCCGGATAATTTAAGCAGTATTCTTTTGTATTTGTATTCCATTTTTGTCAGCACCGTCCTGTCCTATTTGTACATTATATATATTAAACCCTTATTATGAATTTGTAAAGTCCTTACTGTAAAAACAATGGGCTACTGTAAAAACAATGGGCGAGGATGAAAAAACATGAAAAAAGTATCCCGTTCATTTGCAACGGGATACTTTATTATAAGGTCTCAGTCCTTCTTTACGAGCTTTTCGATCTCGGCTGCGAAATCGTCTTCTCTCTTCTGGAGGCCTTCGCCCTTGTCGTACTTTACGAAGCTCGCTATCTTTATAGCCTTGCCCTGCTTCTTGGCTTCGTTCTCAACGTATTTCGCAACGGTGAGATCGTCGTCCTTGACGTAGCTCTGAAGATTCAGGCAGTTGGTGTCGTAGTACTTTTCGATCCTGCCGGGGATCATCTTTTCTCTGATGATGTTCTCGGGCTTGTTCGCGTTCTTCGGGTCGTTCTTTATCTGAGCGACGATGATCTCGGTCTCGTTTTCGATAACAGAGGCGGGAACGTCGTTCTTGTCAAGATAAAGCGGGTTCATCGAAGCGACCTGGAGGCACACGTTGTGACCGATCTCTGCGTAGTCAGCGCCTTCTTCGCAATCCAGGCTTACGATAACGCCGGTGACGCCGTTGCCGTGGATATAAGTGCTTATGTTGCCGTCAACGATGACGAAGCGGCGGATGCTCATATTTTCACCGATCGTGTAGATCTTATCCTTGAGGCTTGCCTCAACGGTGAATTCGGAGCCGGCGAGCGGGAGTTTGAGAAGTTCTTCAACGGACGCGGGTCTGTTTTCGAGTATGGTCTTTTCTATATCTTTTACGAAATCACGGAAGGAAGCGTTCTTCGCAACGAAGTCAGTCTCGGAGTTGACCTCGATCATAACGGCGGTCTTGCCGTCTTCGGATACGAGTATGTCGACAACGCCCTCAGCCGCGATCCTGTCAGCTTTTTTGACAGCGGCGGCAAGTCCCTTCTCACGAAGGATCTTTATAGCTTCATCGAAGTCGCCGTTGGCGTCTACGAGAGCTTTTTTGCAGTCCATCATACCGCAGTTCGTTTTTGCACGGAGATTTGCAACGTCTTTTGCTGTGAAGTTAGCCATTTTAAATTCCTGCCTTTCTTATTCTTCGGTGTTCTCGGCAGCCTCAGCCTCGGGTTTCTCTTCCTCAGCGGCGTTCTGTTCGCCCTGTCTGCCTTCGATAACGGCGTCCGCGAGAACGGAGCTGATGAGCTTGATCGCTCTGATTGCGTCGTCGTTTCCGGGGATGACGTAATCGGCGTCATCGGGATCGCAGTTGGTATCGATTATTGCGATTACCGGGATACCGAGTTTTTTCGCTTCAAGAACGGCGTTTCTTTCCTTCTTCGGGTCGACTATGAATATAGCGGACGGAAGCTCGGTCATGTTCTTGATACCGCCGTAGTTCTTCTGAAGTTCTTCGATCTCTTTACCGATCTTTGCGGCTTCCTTCTTCGGGAGAAGGTTGATCGTGCCGTCAGCCTGCATCTGTTCGAGCTTTTCAAGTCTTGCGATGCTCTTCTTTATGGTCTTGTAGTTGGTGAGCATGCCGCCGGGCCAACGTACGTTGACGTGGTACATGCCGCATCTGGTCGCCTCTTCCTTTATCGCATCGGCAGCCTGCTTCTTGGTGCCGACGAAAAGGAGCGTTCCGCCGTTTTCGGAAAGCTCTCTGACGAACATATAAGCTTCCTCAAACTTCTTGACGGTCTTCGCAAGGTCGATGATGTAGATACCGTTTCTCTCGGTGAAGATGTATTCCTTCATCTTAGGATTCCATCTTCTGGTCTGATGTCCGAAATGGACGCCTGCTTCAAGCAGCTGCTTGATTGTTACTACTGCCATTTTTAATTCCTCCTCAGGTTTTTCTTCCTCCGCGGCGCCCGCCTTGACCGTTGCCGGACCTGACGCCGGGCGTTGTTCCGCGTGCGGATTTTATTTTATCGGACCGGCGGGTGCAGTTTCCGCCAAATCCGTAATAATATACCACAGTTTTTTTATTTTTTCAATAGGCTGATAAAAATAAATCCGCGTATTTACAATAAATTTACAATTTAAAAAGGCGTTTTTTCTGTTTCGGGCACTTTATATATTCACCGTCGCACCGTACGAGTATTATATCCTCGCCTATCCGTTCAATACAGTCCCACGGGATAAGCACGTCGTCGCCTTTTGAAATACCGAGAAAATTGCATTCGCCCGGGACTATGAGCGCCGTGAGTCTGCCGGTCTGCAGATCGAGCCGCGCGTCGCATACGCATCCGAGTCTTCTGCCGTCGCAGACGTTTATCACTTCCCTTTCCTTCAATGATTCAAGAGTACAAGGATCCGGCATAGACACCTCCGATATTTTATCGGTATATCATATGCCGGGATCCGTTATAATATCACTTTTTCAGAACGAATTTGTGATATATTTTTTTGCCTTTTTTGACGATCACTCCGCCGCAGAGTTTTTCTTCCGGAACTGACGCGTAAACGTCGTCGACCTTGACGTCGTCAAGCGCGACGCCGCCCTGCTGGATAAGGCGTCTCGCCTCACCCTTCGAAGGCGCGAGCTTTGAGATGACGAGCAGATCGATAACGGACGCCGCACCGTTTACAAGAGCGCTCTGTTCCACCTCGGTCGTGGGCATATCTGCGTTGTCGCCGCCGCCGACAAATACGGATTTTGCGGCGCTGAGCGCCTTGTCAGCCTCTTCTTTTCCGTGTACGAGCTCGGTCAGATGATGCGCGAGCTTTTCCTTTGCGCGGTTGAGCTCGCTGCCTTCAAGCTTCTCGTATTCCGCGATTTCTTCAAGCGGTATGAAGGTGAGCATCTTCATGCACTTAATGACGTCGGCGTCGCCTACGTTGCGCCAGTACTGGAAGAAGTCGTACGGCGAGGTCTTCTCCGCGTCGAGCCATACGGCATTGCCCGCCGTCTTCCCCATCTTGTGACCCTGTGAGTCGGTAAGGAGCGTTATGGTCATCGCGTGAGCGTCCTTTCCGAGCTTCTTTCTTATAAGCTCGGTGCCGCCTAGCATATTGCTCCACTGGTCGTCGCCGCCGAACTGCATATTGCAGCCGTAGTTTTTGAACAGATAATAGAAGTCGTACGACTGCATTATCATATAGTTGAATTCAAAGAAGCTGAGTCCGCGCTCCATTCTCTGCTTGTAGCATTCGGCGCGGAGCATGTTGTTTACGGAGAAGCACGCGCCTACCTCGCGCAAGAGCTCCACGTAATTGAGATCGAGCAGCCAGTCGGCGTTGTTCACCATGGTGGCTTTCCCTTCACCGAATTCGATGAAGCGCTCCATCTGACGTCTGAAGCATTCGGCGTTATGGTCGATGTCTTCTCTCGTGAGCATTTTTCTCATATCGGTCCTGCCGGACGGGTCGCCGATCATCGTAGTGCCGCCGCCTATAAGCGCGATAGGCTTGTTGCCCGCCTGCTGCAGTCTTTTCATCAGGGTAAGAGCCATGAAATGTCCGGCTGTCAGACTGTCGGCTGTGCAGTCGAAGCCTATATAGAATGTCGCCTTTCCGGCGTTCACCATATTTTTGATCTCTTCCTCGTTCGTCACCTGCGCTATAAGTCCGCGGGCAACGAGCTCCTCGTAAAGTGTCATTTTATTATGTTCCTTTCGGTTTATTGTCTTTGTCACCGAGCATTTCTTCGGCTGTATCAAGTACGTTCTTCGTTATCTGAACGCCGCCGATTATCCTCGCGAGTTCTTTGATCCGCTCATCCTTGCCGAGCGTTTTGCAGAACGTCTGGGTCCTTCCGTCGACGTCGGTTTTATATATAAGTATATGCTGATCCGCACACGAAGCGACCTGTGCGGAATGCGTCACGGCGATGACCTGGCATCCCTTCGCGGACCTGCGGAGCCTGTCGCCGATCCGCTCGGACGTGGCACCGGAGATACCTGCGTCGATCTCGTCGTATATAACGGTATCTATGTCGTCTTTGCCGGCAAACACGCTTTTTACCGCGAGCATGATCCTCGAAAGCTCGCCTCCCGACGCTATGCGGTCGACGGGCTTGAGCTCGTCGCCTGTGTTCGTCGCCGCAAGGAAGATAACGTCGTCCTCTCCGTCGGGCGAAAGCTGCTTTTTCATCCCTACCGATATCTCGAACCTGACTTTTTTAAGATCGAGATATTTCAGCTCATCGTAGATCTCTTTGCCGAGCTTCACGGCGGCTTCCTTTCTTGCCGCCGTAAGCCTTGCGGCTTTTTCAAGCGTCTCGGCTTTTTTGCGTTTTATGACGTCGGACAGCTCGGCTATCCTGCCGTCCGCTTCCCTGATGCTTTTCAGTTTTTCCTTCAGAGACTCGTTATAAGCCTTTATTTCGGCGATATCCGAGCCGTATTTCCGTTTCAGCCGGTTGATCACCGTGAGACGGCTTTCTATCGCGTCAAGCGTTTCCGCGGGATCCTCGCCTATACCGGCGAGCAGTTCGCGGGTCGTCTCGGCAATATCCTCTATCTCATATCTGAATTCCGTAAGCTTTGATATCTGTGCGTTTATCTTTTCGCTTTGCTCCGTTTCGTTCAGCGACGTTAACGCGTTTATCGCGGCGTCGATGCGGTCCGCGGCTGACGGTGATTTTTCACTGCGGTAAAGGTTTTTGTAGACCGATCTGACGTATTTTGCCGTCTGTTCGAGATTTTTGATCCTGACGCGCGACGCAAGAAGCTCTTCCTCCTCGCCGTCCTTCAGCGCGGCGTCCTCTATTTCGGCGCTCTGACGGCTGAGATCGTCCGTTATCCGCTGCTTTTCACGCTCGTCCATTATAAGCGATCTTTGCTCGTTCACGGCGTCGTTCAGCGCGTTGAAGCTTTCGCGGTAGTCTGCGAGAAGCCCTTCATCTTCGGCGTACGAATCAAGATATCCGATATGAGTGCTCTCGTCAAGCAAGGATGAAGACGCGTTCTGTCCGTGTATCGTAATAAGATCCTTCATGACGGTGCGCAGCGTATAAGCCGGAACGCTTCTTCCGTTGCATTTGATTATGTTTCTGCCGTTAGAGCCGATCTCGCGGTAAACGGAGAGCTCGCCGTCGCACGGTATTCCGTTGTCGCATATCATTTTGATTTTTTTGTCCGACAACGCGGTAAATATCGCGGTCACGGAAGCGGAGCTTTCACCCGATCTTATGAGATCTCTGTTTGATTTATCGCCGAGAAGAAGATTCACCGAGTCGATGATGATCGACTTACCGGCGCCGGTCTCACCGGAAAGCACCGTAAAGCCGTAGTCGAATTCGATATCCACGGCTTTTATGGTAGCTACGTTTTCTATATGGAGTGAAACCAGCATTTTATTCTCCCGAAGGTCAAACTATGATCCCGTTGATCTTACCGATAACAGTCTCGGCGTCGTCATGCGAGCGGCAGGCGATGAAAATGGTGTCGTCACCGGCGATCGATCCGGCGACCTGCTCCCATCCCATCGAATCTATGGCTGCGCACGCCGCGTTCGCCATACCCGCGTACGTTTTAACGATAAGCAGATTTTCCGCGACGACGGTCGTAATGACCGCGTCGGCCAGAACTCTTGCGAACTTGTTTTCCGACATCATGGAACCGACTTCCGGGGCGCTGTATCTGTATTCTCCGCTGCTGTCGGTCGATTTTGTGAGCTGCAGCTCCCTTATATCGCGTGAAACGGTCGCCTGCGTAGATTCAAAGCCCGCGGCTCTCAGCTCGGCGGCAAGCTCTTCCTGCGTCGATATCCGTTTTTTTTCAATTATCTCGAGTATTTTTGACTGTCTGATTTTTTTTGTTTTCAATCCTGGATTGTTCATATCAATCTCCCGGTCTTAATTTCATTTTTCTTAACAGAGTGCCCGCGAACGGCTCGTTTTCGAGCCTTATGAGTCTGACTTTATACGGGCTTTTTTTGATAGTGACCGACTCGCCCGGCTGAAGCGGAAGGTCTGCCGCCCCGTCGGCGGATATTATTACGTTTTTATCGGGTGAAGAAGAATTCGTCAGAACGAACTCGGCGCCGTCGCCGTAAATAAAGCTGCAGGATGCGCCGGTGTGGGGGCAGACCGGCGTAACGGCGGTGCATTCAAGCTCCGGATCGATCACGGGACCGCCGGCTGATACGTTATAGCCGCTGCTTCCCGTCGGAGTTGAGAAGATAAGCGCGGTGGAATCGTATTCCATCGGAGGCGCTCCGTTTACCGAAACGAGAGCCGAAATCATCCTCGTCGCTCTGCTCTCCGATATTACGAATTCGTTCAGCGCCGTTATCTCCTCTCCCCTGTATGACATCGAAAGCATCATTCTTTCGCTGTATCCGGTCGAGTTGTCGATCTGAAGAAGCTTTTCGGTATCGTTCCGGTCTACCGACGAAAGATATCCCACCCTGCCGAGATTGATGCCGGCGACCGGCATACCGAGCGTTGCGGCGATCTTTGCGACGTGCAGGATGGTACCGTCGCCGCCTAAGACTACGGCGCAATCGTATCCGGAAAGATCCTCGCTTGACGTAACGTCGGTCACAGCGTCAGCCCCGGCTCCGTTTTCTCTGAACATACGGACTATACCGCCGGTAAGTTCAAGCTCCGGATCCTTGTATAAATTCGGTATAACTGCAAATCTTTTCAATTATCTGCTCCGTTTTTAATAAAATAAGCGATGAATTCGGTGTTTCCGTCGCCGCCCTTTATACACGATTCTTCGATCTTTGAAAAGAGCTTGAGACCGCAGCTTTCGGCGCTCGAACACACCTCGGATATTACGTACCGGTAAGACTCTTTTTTTGCAATTCCGCCCTTGCCGATATTCTTTTTTCCCGCTTCGAACTGGGGTTTTATAAGAGTGATGAATTTTCCGCCGGGCTTCAGTATCCCGGCGACGTTTTTATGCAAAAGCGTCTGTGATATAAAGGATACGTCCATGACGACGGTGTCGCACAACTCTCCTACGGTGTCAAAACAAAGATTTTTTGCGTTGAGATCTTCGATGCTCTTAACGCGCGGATCGCTTGCAAGCGAAGGATCAAGCTGGCCGTGTCCGCCTTCAATGGCGTATACCTTCACCGCTCCGTGCTGCAGAAGGCAGTCAGTAAAACCGCCCGTGGATGCGCCTATGTCAGCGCAAACGTCGTCTTTGACCGACACACCGAATACTCTCAAAGCGTGCTCAAGCTTAAGCCCGCCCCGGCTTACGTATTTCTGGGGCTCCGTAACGGTTAACTCGTCGTCTTCCTCCAAAAGCTCGGAAGGCTTCAAAACAAGCCTTCCGCGGCAAAGGACTTTTTTTTCGTTTATAAGCGTCTGCGCCGCGCTCCGGCTTTTCGCAAGGCCTTTTTCAAACAGCAGTTTATCGGCTCTCTGCATTATTTCGTATCCTTGTGTTCGTTCGATTTACGGTGTGAAAATACGGAGAGCACCTTTGCCGCGCCGTATACGATGTTGTAACTGTAATTCATACCGATAGACTTGCCGAGCGCCTTGCCGCCCACGGTGATGCCGGCTATGAGCGACGTTATGACAAGGTTTCCGAAAAACTCGGAATTCGGATCCGTAAAAAGCTTTACGATTATGGCCGTGCCGGTAGCGCCGGAAACGACGCCGGCGATATCGCCGATGACGTCAGCGCAGATATTTGTCATTTTTTCGGCGTTCTTGATCAGATACACGCCCATCGCGCCGGCTTTCAGACGCCTGGCGGACATGGAAACGAATGGCTTGATATCCGCCGTCGTTATCGCAATGGCGACGATATCGAAGAATATGTTTATAAGTACGAAAATAAAAAGAATAACGAACGCCGCAACGAGGTTGAGCTTTTCAAGCACCTCGTTTGACAAAAGCGTCATAAGCACCGATATGGTGATGCTTATCAGCGCCACCTTGAACGCCCAAAGCCAGTTCACGGTGTTTTTCGGCTTGTTTTTTCGCTGCTTCTTTTGTTTTTTCGATTCAAAATTTACAGACTCCTCCGTACTTCGGGGAGGAGTTTCGTCACGTTTATCCAAAACAAATTCCTTTCAAATCAGGGACGGTAACAGACTGCGTAAACCTTGCGGTTTGAGGTCGAGTACGATTTCCGCAGCTCCCACCTCTCGTTACCGATCGGCGGTTTCCCTTTACGGGAGAAGCCCGTGCGTCGCCGTCACGGGGACTCGATTGCCTTGTGAGTTCCGCACTGCAATCCGCAGTCTGCCATATTTAATTAAAAATAAACAGCCTAGGGGATTTCCCCGATCAAGAGGTTGACCGTTTTAGCCTCTTTTGCAGCGACGGTTTCACCAGGCGATAGCGTCCGGCACCCGGCCAAGGCGCCGCCGCTTTGTTCCCGGATCCGCCGGAACCACTCAAGGCAGGCTACACTATCCACAGCAACACGCACCGCGCGATAGGTTTAATCCTTTGTTCGTAATATGTCTTCGCTTGTACGTCAATACCACAAACAAAGGCCTCCATGGTAAGAGGGTCGCCACCGCATGCCGTTGCGGCACGCCCTCAGACCTATCTCCCAGCACCCACCCCGAACTGGGCGTAAGAAGCAAGCACAAGGAGCTTCATCGATATGCCCTTTGACGGATTTTTAGGCCCGTCCTCAAACGGCTTCTCTCAAACTAGGATACTGCACCGTCGTTTATATTTTACCACAAATTTTTGTAAATGCAAGATTAAAAATCAAAATTGAATAACAATATTTTAAAAATGTCCGATTATTTGCGTCGGTTGAGCAAAAAATCCGCAAGATCGTACAGATCAGAAGCCTTTTCGCCGTACACGGACAGAGCCGCCTTGGCTTTTTCGGTGAGCTTTGCGGCAAGCTCCTGCGCTTCGTCAAGGCTCATATACGACAGGACCGTCGTCTTGCCGTTCTTTTCGTCTGATCCGAGCGGTTTTCCGAACTCCTCGCTGTCGCCTATGACGTCGAGTATGTCGTCCCTGATCTGGAACGCCCAGCCGATGCACGAGCAGTACTCGTCGCAGCGGGCGTACATATCCGCGTCTTCGCATCCGGCGGCGGCAAGTCCGAGTCTTGCCGTACAGCGAAGCAGACATCCGGTTTTGAGCGCGTTCATTTTCTCGTATTCGCGGCGGTCAAGGCGCTTTGTTTCGCCTATGAGATCCATCACCTGTCCGCCTACCATTCCTTTATAGCCCGCCAGCTCGGATAACGCCGCCGTCGCTTTTACTTTCGCCTTGTCGGAAGCGTTCGACCGTGCAACGATCTCAAAGGCGTACGTAAGAAGCGCGTCGCCCGCGAGCGTAGCCACGGCTTCGCCGAAAACCTTGTGGTTCGTAGGCTTTCCGCGGCGCAGATCGTCGTTATCCATGCACGGCAGATCGTCGTGGATCAGCGAATACGTATGGATGCATTCGAGCGCGCACGCGAAATCGAGCGCGTTTTCGTCGAATCTTTCAAGCCCGCAAAGCTCTGACGTGATAAGGGTAAGATACGGTCTTATCCTCTTTCCGCCGTTTTTTACGCTGTAAGCCATCGCGTCGGTTATGACCGGAAAATCCGCATCGGGACGCGAAAGCAGACTGTCAAGTCTTTCGTTTACGGTTTCATTGTAATATTTGAGTTTTTCAGCCGTATTCATTTTACTTCTTCCTCTGTCAGCATCTTAACTTTTTTCTGCGCCTCGTCAAGCGTCTCGTTCGCTTTTTTTATAAGCGTTACACCTTCCTCGAAAAGCGAAAGCGATTCGTCAAGCGGAGTATCCGTATTTTCAAGCAGCTGTACGATCTCGCCTATACGCGCAGTCATTTCCTCAAAGCTCATTTCACTCTTTTTCATCAAGTATCACCTCGTCTACGGTCGCCTTGACAGAACCGTCTCTCATCGTTATCTTTATCGCGTCCCCCGCCGTCAGGTCTTTTGCGCAGGTGCCGCGCTTGCCGTCTTTTTCAACATAAGCGTATCCGCTTCCGAGCACCTTCAACGGGCTTGAAGCTTCAAGCCGCGCGGCGGCTGTCTCGAAATCCTTTTTTCTTTGAAGCAGGATTATGTTCAGTTTATCAGCTATTTTATCGCTCGCGGTGTCGAGCATCTGCCGCCTGTCGAGTATCTGATTCTCAAGCGACGTAAGTGCACGCGAAGAAGAAAGTCTGTCTATTCTGTTCCTGTTTTCCGTCAGTTTTTTTTCGATCGCCGCGGTCATCGCGTCAAGCGACGCTCCGAGACGGTGCATTACCGCGTTTTTGTCCGGCGTGGCAAGCTCTGCTGCGTGCGACGGCGTTGATGCCCGTACGTCAGCGGCGAAATCGCAGACCGTCGTGTCCGTTTCGTGTCCCACCGCCGATATGACAGGGATCCGTGACGCTCTGACCGCGTAAGCGACCTCTTCGGTGTTGAAGGGCTGCAGATCCTCGATCGATCCGCCGCCGCGTCCGATTATGATCGTATCCACGGGCTCTTTTTCATTGAAATACGCAAGTCCGTCGACAAGCGTTTTAACAGCCGTCGCTCCCTGCACCACAGCCGGATATACGACTATCTCGCAATAAGGATATCTGCCTGTCGCAATATTGATTATATCGCGTACGGCGGCTCCGGTCTGTGAGGTTATGACGCCGATCTTCGACGGAAAAGCGGGGACCGGTCTTTTCAGCTTCTCGGAGAAAATCCCTTCGGCTTCAAGCTTTTTTCTGATCCTCTCGGCTTCAATATAAAGAGCGCCTATCCCGTCCGGGATTATATCCGTCACGTAAAGCTGATATCTGCCGTCGCCCGGATATACGCTTATCCTTCCCGTGCAAAGCACCTTCATGCCGTTTTCGGGCTTCATGCGGAGGTTCACGTTCTGAAATCTGAACATCGCGCATTTGATCATCGCGCCCGCGTCTTTTAAAGTAAAATACATATGGCCGCTTGCGAAATGATGGTTGAAATTCGATATTTCGCCTTTGATCGCAACGGACGACAGATACGGCGTATTGTCGATCGTCAGCTTGATTATATCCGTGATCTCCGACACGGTGAACGTTCTGCTATCCATTTATATACCTGTCATACGTAATGAGCGCGGTGCCGGCGGCGTTGTCTGCTGAATACTCGGGCGCGGCAAAGTATGCGCCGTATTTTTCGGTAAAGAATTTTTTCAGCGTTTTGTTAGACGAGACGCCCCCGGAAAAAAGCAGCGGGAGCTTTTCGTCCTTCATGGCGTTTTCCGTCATCTTATCTATCGTACGTTTGATGAATTCGATAACGTAGGCGGCGATCAGCTCCGGCGCGCATTCTTTATTATTCATTTCCCTGACCTTGTTTTCAACGCCCGAAAGATTGCATTCACAGCCCTTGACCGAAATCTTTATCTGCGGAAGCTTATCGACGTTTTTATCGGAGAGCGCTTCAACGTGTTTTCCGCACGGAAAAGGAAGTCCGAGCATAACGCCGGTCCTGTCGATAATCTGTCCCGCCGTCACGTCAAGCGTCTTTCCTTTGATCTCGCAGTCGAACGAATCGCCCGCACGGCTGACCTTCAGCAGCTCAAGCGTTCCGCCGGACAGATGATACGCGTAGAATCTGTCCGTCAGCGTCATTTTTGACGAATAAACAGCCGCTTTTATATGCCCATCCTGATGGGAATTGCAGAAAACGGGGACGTTTTTCGCGGTCGCCACAGCATACGCGGCGGATTTTCCGCACAGAAAGCACGGCATATACGAACCTTCGATATTACGCGGTCTGTCGCTGAAGCCTACCGCCGACAACCCGGACAAATCGGTTTCAAGACGTGAAAACGCCGCGGGAAGATTGACCGTGTGCGCGAAAACCGCGTCGCTCTGACGAAGTCCGACCTCGCCGGGCTTGACCGGCAGTACGATCCTTACGTTTTCTATGATCTCACCGTCGCGGCATACGGCAAGCGACGTCGTGTAATTGCTCGTATCGACGCCGAGCGTCAGAACGCTCATTTCTCCTCCGTCTCGCCTTTGAGTGCGGCGTTGAGTATTCCGTTTATAAAAGCGGGTGCGGCGTCGGTATCGTATTTTTTGGCAAGCTCAACGGCTTCGTTGATAGCCACGGGCGCAGGGACGTCGTCAAAATGCTTCGCTTCGTACAGACAGATGCGCATTATCGTAAGCGAGGTGCGCGAAATACGCTCTATCTTCCAGCCGACGGCGTATTCGGAGATCAGACCGTCGAGACTCTGAGAATCGTTTACAACGCCGTAAAACACGGCGCAAAGATAAGGATCATCTTCGTAACCGCAGCTTTGCAGAGCGTTCTCATAGTATTCCCTGAGATCATCCCCCGTGCATTCACTGTTGAAGGTATATCCGAAAAGAAGCTTGAACGCGATCTCGCGCAAGGCGGTCCTCGTCGTTTTCTTATTGTTGTTGTCTTTCATATATACATCCGTCCTGTGATTTAACTCAAAACAAGCCCGGGCGGTATTTCACCCGTCCGAGCTTTGTTTAATTGCCCTTTTTATTCGGCGGCCTGTTCTTCGGCGGTCGTTAAGCCTTCCGTGGTCTCATCTTCGCCTTCGACCTTGAATTCACGGTAATCGAAGGTGATGGTGTCTTTTTCGCTTATAAGCGTTTCGGACAGATCGTTGATTATTACCTCGGTCGCCTCGGCTTCTTCGTCGTCGCCGTATTCCTCACCCATGATGCAGACCCAGCGGTGTTCCTCGTCGTTTTCGATATCTCCTATCTTTACGACGCGGCGTCCGTCCTCGGACAGCGTGATCTTGTGCTCGTCGGTAAGGGGCTTGACTTCTTCGCCCTTATCGTTTATGTAATTGCTCTGCAGGCACTTGGCGATGGTGAGCTCGCTCTTTTCGCCGAAAACGGTGTAGGGAGTCTCGGACAGTATCGTATCGGCGCCGTTGGTGATCTCAAGCTTGATGAAGAAGTTGCGTTCGGTCTTCTCTTTCAGATCGAATCTGAGAAGATCGTACGTTTTAAGATCGGAAGTGAAGGGATCCTTTACTTCTCCGTTGATGGTGAATACCCATTCATATATATCGTTTGAGTTGGAAGCTTTTCCTGCGGTGTTGCCGTTTATCGTATCGAGTGTATATTCGATTTCACCGTTGAACTGGGAGATAACGAGCGTGGGGAGCGCGGCGTTCTTGTCCTTGTTCGTAACGGCAAGCTCAAGAGCGAGCATGCCTGTCGGTTTGAGGCGGTAGCGCTGACGCGCAGCTTCTTCGGTGAGAAGACCGCCTTCCGTCGTTTCCTCGGTCTCAAACGGCGCCTGCGGCGCGACTCTGAGTCCGTCAACGCTGTAAAGCGTTTTGCCGTTCGCTCCGTAAACGTATAAGGAAACGTAGGCGTTCGCATCACTGTAATTGCTCTTGTTGACAGAACACGAAGCGACAGAAAGCACCATGACCGCCGCAAGCAATAAGGTTACGATTCTCTTGATTTTCATACGGGAAATGTTCCTCCTGATAGCACAAATGCAATTCTCTTTTAATTATACAACAATATTTTCAAAATGTCAAGTATAATTTGAATTTAAATTATGGTTCGTTATGATTGATCGTACAGTACGAAAGCACCTTGGGTCTGACCACGTAATCGTAGTCGACAACCTCGCGCGGCCAGTCTAAAAGCGAATAATCACGTTCCGCGTTGAGTACACGCACTCTTTCGAACGTATCGGTACACGTCTCGTTTGCAAGCTTGCCGGATTCACGGCAGTACGTGAGTACCGTATGGGCTGTGCAGTACGTCGTCGGCTGAGTACCGTTGATATAGTACGCCGTCTCAGATCTGCCGCCGCGCTCGTCTCTGCCGCACACGTCGGGATTGTAAAGCTGACCGGAATCCTTGCAGATACGGCACGAAACGATATCTCCGGCTTCATCAAAGCTCTGTATGAGCTCGGTGCCTTTTTTCTTCGCCTCGTCGATCAGGTCCTTGTGAAGCTTCATCATTATCCTGTCAAAAACGTACATGCTCGGGTTGGGCCCACTTTCGAGAGGCGTGTTCTGTACATAACCGTACCAGACCGCCGCGACGTAATACGGGGTGAATCCGCAGAACCATCTGTCGTATTCATACATCGACGTACCGGTCTTTCCTGCGCACGCGGTATAGCTCGGGATATCCATTTCTTTTCTTCTGACGTGGTATTTTACGACCTCTTCCATGAGCTTCGTCATTATAGTGCAGGTGGCTGCGCTGAAAACGACGGTCCCCTCGGGCTTGTTGTCGATCACGACGTTGCCCTGCGAGTCGAGGACCTTCGTATACGTCCTGCTCTTGTTGTGGATTCCGTTGTTTGTGAAGGTCGTATAGGCGCTCGCCATTTCGCGTACGGTCAGACCGATCGTCGTAGCGCCGAGCGCGAGAGGCGCGATGTTTATATCGGACATCGTCACGCCTCTTGAATTCGTATACGATTCAACAAGGTTTTTGATGCCGAGCTTCAGCAGATACTGATACGAGCGTTCCGCGGTGACCTGTGTAAGCACTTTTACAGCCACGGTGTTCAGCGACTGCTCGACCGCGTATCTGATATTTACGAGTCCCTGCCAGTCGAAGTTGACGTTCTGCGGCCACGGCTTGCCGTTGTTCTTGCTTACGGGCAGGTCGTCGTAAACGCTGCCCCAGGTGATGAGCCCCAGTTCAAGCGCGGGACCGTACGTCGAAAGCGGTTTTATCGACGAACCGGGCGATCTTCTCGCCTGTGTGGCGAGGCACAGGATCCTGCTCTGCGTCTTTTCCCCTCTGCGTCCTATTATGCCGAGAACGTCGCCGCTGTACGGGTCGCATACGACCATCGCTGACTGCGGCTGTATGACGGATTTCTTCTGCGTCGGGAAAATACTGTCGTCGAGGTAGCTTTCCTCAAGCGTTTTCTGGACCTTCTGATCCATGCAGGTATATACTCTGTAGCCGCTCGAGAAAACGAGATTTGACGCGATCTCGCGCGTACAGCCGTTGATCTGCATTATATCCGCGATCAGATCCTCGATAACGGCGTCTATATAGTCGGACGAAACGTGCGCGGTGGACGCCTTCTCCTCATCCGCGGTTTTCGGCGGAGTGTAGAGATTCAGCGGCTCGTCCCACGCTTCGTTGAACTCCTCTTCAGTGATCTTCCCGTACTGGAGCATCGTTTTCAGTACCGTGTTCCGCCGTTCGAGATTGTATTCCGGATTCTGGCGCGGGTCGTATTTCGTCGGATATTTTACGATCGAGGCGAGCGCCGCGCCTTCGACGAGCGTAAGCTCCGATACCTCTTTGTTGAAATAACTCTTCGCCGCCGTCTTTATCCCGTAACATCCCTGAGACAGGTAGATCGTATTCAGATAGTACTCAAGTATTTCCTTCTTGTTCAGCTTCTGCTCGAGATACAGCGCCCTGAACATTTCCTGGACTTTTCTCTGAATAGAATACTCATCGTCGCCGGTCAGGTTTTTGACAAGCTGCTGCGTTATTGTCGATCCGCCGAACGAACCGGATGAGAACAGGAAGTTCTGAACCGCGCCGAGCGTTCTGTACCAGTCGACACCCTGATGGTCCCAGAAACGGTGGTCTTCGATAGCTACGTACGCGTCGATCACGTGCTTGGGAACGTCGCGTATGGACACCCAGATGCGGTTTTCTCCGCCGTGGATTCGCTCCTCCTCAAGCTCTACGTCGTTGCCCTCCTCGTCTTTTACGAAGAACATCGTCGTCCCGTCCTGTTCGGTACGGAGCATGTCGACGTCCAGCGTCGGGTCGATGTTGTTTTTAAGATAGGACACGAACACTACGCCGCAGATCATGCCGGTGATGATACCGATGATGAGCACCGTCATAATAATGTTGAAAATATAAGACAGAAGTCTCACGGCGAAATGGACCGTAAGAGACAGAGCGCGTCTCAGCGCCTTGCCCCAGTAAATATGATAACCGCGGCGTTCGTCACGCTTCGCGCGTTTTTCAGCGGCATTACGGCGCGCGTTCTTTATACCGGTCACAACCTTTTTGAAAAAGGTACCGATCGCGGAAAATACGCGTCCCGCTCCTTCAATAAACTTATTTATGTTATCACCTCCGAAAAAAGTGAAAAAAACGGCTTTATCCTATTCTGTTATTCTACCACCATACGGACCCGTTTTCTATATCCTATTTTAAATTTTATATGAATTTGCCGGTCATCGCACGTTATCGTCTCCGCATATCGCGCACAGCGCCCTGCGGAGCCCGTCCGTAATCTCAACGGGCGACGGATGGCGGTAATACTCGCCTTTTTCCGAATCGTAAAGATAAGCGCTCTGTCTCGCGCCGTCGCCTTCATATACGGCGAACAAAGCTTTTATCCTTTTTATCTGCGGATATTTTTCCTCGTCGCACGACGGAACGCGGACGAAGATCCTGTCGCTTCTCTTTTCCTTTGCCGGCGTTTTTTCCGGAGCGGGGCCCGGCTGATACGTATATTTTTCATCCGGGATGAGCGGTAATACGGAATCGCACAAAAGCTTCGGCTCCTCGTCATCCCTGCGGCTGACGGTGCCGACGGCGCAGACCGGCGAGTCTTTTATGAGCAAACCGGCGCATTTTTCGTAGACCTTCGGGAATACGAGCAGCTCGATCTCGGCGTATCTGTCCTCAACGGTGACGAACGCCATGTCGTCGCCTTTTTTTGTATTCTTGACCGTCACGCGGTTTATAACTCCGCATACGGTTATTTTTTTGCCTTCATATTCGGATTCGTCAGCTTCTCCGTCCTCGTCGGAAAACGAGGCGACCACGGATGATATATCCGCAGGCGACAGCGCGCGGCAATGATTCTTATATCCGTCGAGCAGATGACCGGAAAAATAGTAACCGGTAGACTCCTTTTCCATGCCGAGTATATCGCGGAAGGCGAATTCGGGTATATCCGGATAGTCTGTCTCTCCTCTGATCTGTTCTCCGCCGGAGAGCGAAAACATATCCATCTGTCCCGTCATATTTTTTCGGCTTCTCGCCTGTTCTTTTTCGAGGATCTCGGCGTACACGGCGAGCATACGGCTGCGGTAGACGCCGAAGCAATCGAAGGCGCCGCTTTTGATAAACGCCTCGAGCTGTTTGCGGTTGCTGTCGTACGGAGCCATCCTGCGTATAAAATCCGACAGAGACGTGAATTTTCCCTTTTGTCTTTCTTCAATGACGGCGGATACGAAATTGCCGCCAACGTTCTTTATGGCAAGAAGACCGAAACGTATGTTTTTCTCATTGCCTTTGCGTACAACGTGATAATTCACGCCGCTTTCGTTTATATCCGGCGGCAGTACCTTTATTCCGTTTTTCGCGCATTCGCTTATATATTCCGACGTTTTCTCAACGCTTCCGAGCACGTTCGTCAGAAGCGCGGACATGTATTCGGCAAAATAATGACATTTAAGATAAGCCGTTCTGTACGTAAGGAACGCGTACGACGCCGCGTGGGATTTATTGTACGCATAGCCGGAAAACGACTCCATCTGAGAGAACAGCAGCGCCGCGTCCTCCGCGCTCATTCCGAGACGTACGGCGCCCGGTATGACGTTCTCGCCGTCCCGGTCCTCGCCGTATATGAATATATCGCGCTGCTGTTTCATCTTTTCAGCGTCGGCTTTCTTCATAAGGCGTCTGACGACGTCGGCTCTGCCGAAGGAATATCCCGCGAGGTCTCTGAATATCTGCAGTACCTGTTCCTGATAAACTATAACGCCGTACGTCACGTCGAGTATCGGTTTCAGTTTGTCCGACAGGTACGTTATTTTTGACGGATCGTGACGGTTTTCGATAAACGTCGGTATGTTTTTCATCGGGCCGGGACGGTAAAGCGCGATCACGGCGATGACGTCGTCAAAGCACGAAGGCTTCAGCTGCGTGAGCACGCGCCTCATCCCCTCGCGTTCAAGCTGGAAAACTCCGCCCGTGTCGCCGGCGCTTATAAGCGCAAACGTCTCCCCGTCGTCAAGCGGAACGCGCGACACGTCGAAATCTCCTTCATATTCCCTTATTTGTTTTTCAGCCTCGGCAATAAGAGACAGATAACTGATACCGAGGATATCGAACTTGACGAGCCCGACCTTTTCGGAAATATTCTTGTCGTATTGCGTCAGCGTAACGTCGCCGCTGACTGCGAGCGGAACGTACTCCCATACGGGCCTTTCCGTGATTATCACGCCGGCGGCATGCGTCGAAATGTTTCGCGGCATCCCTTCGACTGACATGGCGTTGTCGAGAAGCGTTCTTACCTTCGGTTCGCTGTCATATCTCGCTTTGAGCTCCGCGCCTTCCTTTGATTTGAGAACGTCGGCGACGGAACGCACCCATACGAGCTCATCCTCGGCCTCGCCGTTTTCGTCCTCGCCCTCCGCGGTGATCCTTCTCGGTATCAGCTTCGCTACAGAATCGGTCTCGGCGACGGAAAGCCCCATCGCCCTCCCGACGTCCTTTACGGCTGCGCGCGCGGCGAGAGTACCGAACGTAACGATCTGGCTCACTCTGTCCCTGCCGTATTTTTCGGTTATATATTCAATTACTCTGTGTCTGTCAGTATCGGCGAAATCAACGTCGAAGTCCGGCATTCCCTTCCGTTCGGGATTGAGGAACCTCTCGAACATGAGTCCGTATCGTATGGAATCGACGTCCGTAATCCCGGTAAGGAAAGCAACGATGCTACCGGCTCCCGAGCCTCTGCCCGGTCCGGTCGTTATTCCGTGAGTTTTGGCGTATCCGACGTAGTCGCCCACTATGAGATAATACTCGTTGAAGCCCATCCTGTCGATCACGGAAAGCTCGTATTCTATTCTTTCCTCGTATTCACTTTGTCCGTGCTCTTCGGTATACCGCAGGGTGCCGTCGGCAAGTCTGTGGGCAAGCCCCTCGTACGTAAGTTTTCTCAGACAGGCGCCGGGCTCCTCGCCCGTCGGAGGCGTGTATTTCGGCAGATGCAGCTGCGAGAAGTCCATCTCGAACTCGCACATATCGGCGATCTTCTGCGTGTTTTCTATCGCTTCGCTGTTTTTGCCGAATATCCTGCGCATTTCAGTCTCGGATTTAAGATAGAATTCATCGGTGTCGAATCCTATCGGTCTTCCGTCCTGTATCACGTTTTTCGTCTGTATGCAGAGAAGGATCGCCTGAGCGTCGGCGTCTCTTCTCGATATATAGTGAGCATCGTTTGTCGCGGCGGTGGGTATTCCCGTCTCCTCGGAAAGTCTGATGAGCTCGTTCATGACGCGCTCCTCGTCCTCCGAGCCGTGATCCTGCAGTTCAAGATAGAAATTGCCGTGACCGAACAGTCTGTCAAGCCAAAGCGCGTATTCTCGCGCTCTGTCGGTATCGCCGCGCAGTATCATCTTCGGAATATATCCCGCAACGCACCCGGAAAGGCAGATAAGTCCCTCCGCGTGGTCGGCAAGAAGCTCGTTGTCTATTCTCGGCTTAACGTAGAAGCCTTCCGTATATCCTTTTGAAACAAGGTAGATCAGGTTCTTATATCCGGTCTCGTTTTTGCAGAGCAGGATCATATGGTTATACGCGTCGTCGCGTTTGCGGTCGAAGCGCGTTTCGGGAGCGACGTATACCTCGCACCCGATTATTGGCTTGACTCCTTCGGCTTTGCAGGCGCAGAAAAACTCCCCGGCGCCGAACATGGCGCCGTGGTCCGTGATGGCGACGGCGTTCTGCCCCATCGCTTTTACCGCCTTAGGTATATCGGCGACGCGGCAGGCGCCGTCAAGAAGGCTGTATTCGCTGTGCACGTGCAAATGGACGAAGCTCAAACCGTGATCCCCCGTTTATATTTATCCGCAAATTCAACTATGCGTTTAAGTCTGTGATTCATACCGGATTTCGTCAATTTCGGCATCGACATTTCGGAAAGCTCGGAAAGAGACGCCTGCGGATTGTCATATCTCAGCGAAGCCGTTTTACGCACGTCCTCGGGAAGCTTGTCAAGCAGTCCGTTGTCTCTCAGATATTCTATCGCGCTCATGACCTCGGCAGCGGCGCTGACGGTCTTTTTTATATTCGCCGTATCGCAGTTGACGGCTCTGTTGGCAAGACCTCTGTTTTCTCTCAGTATCGATTCGTTTATGTAGTCGAACCCGGCGGAATTCGCGCCGATATACGCGAGAAAATCGGCGATATCGCTGCTTTTTTTATAGTATATGACGTAGCTTGAGCCGCGGACTGTAAGCCTCGGTTCGATGCCGGTCTCGGAGCAAAGCTGTACCGTATCTGACGCGAGATTTTTGAAAGAAGTCGATATTTCGAGATGGAACGAGCTTTCCGGACGGCTGACGGTACCGGAGCCGACGAAAGCGCCGCGGAGATAATAAGAGCGGCATTTTTCACAGCCCGTGTCGATAAGATCCCTGTTGATCCTGTAAAGCGAAATCTGACTGCGCGGCAGATCGGATGACATCTTTGCGATCTGCTTTTTATCGGAAACGGTGATCTTATAGCTGTTTACGGGTTCGGCGCTGTCCTCATCCTCACGGCTGTTTTTGCGCTCTGAGACGTAAAGATTCGATTCGATCCCGTACAGCTCGGATAAAAGCCCGGTAACGGCGTCCGCCGCGGGCTTTATCTCCGTGATCAGTTTTATTTTTTCACGGCTGAAGGTGCCGGAATAAGTCAAAAGACCCATGAGAAACGCTTTTTTGCAGCATTCCTTGACGGGAAGCTCTTCAGACAGAGCTTTTTTCGTATCACTTGAAAAAGACATCAGTCTATCACCCTAATCTCACATTCGATATCTATGCCTTCGCGTTCTTTTATAACGGCTTTTACATGGTCTATAAGATTCAGAATATCCTCAGACGTCGCGCCGCCTTTATTGATAACAAAGCCCGCGTGCTTTTCGGATACCTGCGCGCCGCCTACGGTAAAGCCCTTGAGCCCCGCCTCTTCGATCATCTGACCCGTATATCTGCCGGGATAACGCTTGAAGGTCGAGCCGGCGCTCGGATAATTCAGCGGCTGTTTTGTCTTTCTGCGGTTTATAAGATCGTCCATAAGCGCGCGGATTTCCGCTTTATCACCTCTGCTCAGACGAAGAGACGCGGAAAGGACGATAAAGGCGTTGTCTTCAAATACGCTGTGCCTGTATCCAAAGCCGCATTCCTCACGCGATAACGTTACAGTACGGCGATCAGCGACGGAATACGCGGTGACGGAGCTGACGATATCCTTCATCTCGCCCCCGTACGCGCCGGCGTTCATGAATACGGCTCCGCCCAAAGATCCGGGGATCCCGTACGCGAATTCGGCGCCGGACAGTCCCGCGTCATACGCGGCGCGGCATATGGTATGAAGAGGCGCGCCGCAGCCTGCGTAAACGGTATCCGCTTCGACTCTGACAGTGTTCAGCGACTGTGTCAGGATCACGGCGCCGTCATATCCCGAGTCTCTGAACAAAACGTTCGAGCCGCAGCCGAGCACGACGAATTTTATGCCGCTGTCAACACATTCGTCAACGACGGATATAAGCTCACGCTCGCTGCCGGGATAAACGACGGTACACGGACCGCCGACCTTGAACGTAGTGATATCAGACGCGCGCCTTGCAGCGTGCGGTATCCCGTTTATATCAAGAAACTCTGTCAAATCTTTCATATCTTCCTCACGGCACAATATAGGTATCATACATATCATACTACAAATCTGCACGGATTTCAACAGTTTTTATTAAATATTTTTGCTGCATACTCCGTATAATTATTCGTTTGTCCGTTATTATGCACAAAGTCTGTGCATCGCGTTCGCGTTTTGCGAATTCTGCGCGTATTTTAAAGGGGCGTTTTCACGCCCCGGCGGTCAGAGTATGATGCATATCATACCGTTCCCTCCCTCGTTTATGACGCGCTGCAGCGTTTCGGCGAATCTCAGCCTTGTCTGCTCTGACAGCCGGGACGCTTTTTGTGAAAGCCCCTCGTCTGCAAGCTCACGCAGGGTCCTGCCGAACATATTCGTCTCCCAGAGCTTTCCCGGATCGGCGTCGTATTCTTCCGTCAGAAATCTCACCAGATCGTTAGACTGCTGCTCCGTTCCGACGACGGGGTTAATTTCCGTCAGCACGTCAACGCCGATCATATGAGTCGTATGCGCCGCGACCTTCAGCCTGACTCCGTAACCGCCGGTCTGTTTTACTATCTGCGGCGTATCTATTTTAAGATCCTCCGGATCCGGTCCCGCTATACCGTAGCCCGTCGACTCGGCTTGTTTTATCGCCTCAACGTATCTGCCGTATCGCTTTTCGTTTTCATGCATTCTGCGTACCGCTTCAAACAGTTCCGCGTCGTCTCTGATATCGCATCCCGATATTTCCGAAACGGACGCGTAATACAGCGCAGGATCCGTTTCCGCCTTCACCCTTACTCTGCCCGTGCCGTAGTCCGTTTCCGTGACGGCAGCCGAGATTATGTTTTCGTTTTCGGTCAGTCGGCTCATGATCTCCGCCGCGTCCTTAATCTTTTCAGCCTGCGAGCAAAGCGAAAGCGCGGTTTTTCTTATCGACGCATTCACCTCGTGACCGTCTCCCAGAGCGGACAGATATTCCGGCAGATCGACGTCCACCTCCGTCAGCGGAAACTGCGGCAAGACCATCTCAAGTATGCGGGTCACGTCCTCGCCGTCAAGCTGCATACAGTTCACAAGCGCGACGGGCGCGCCGTATTTTTCTTCAAGCTCATACGCGAGCGTCGTGCTTTTCGGATCGGAAGTATCGGCGCAGTTCAGTATCACGGCAAAGGGCTTTCCCGACTTTATCAGCTCGTCTGCCGTTCTCCGCTCCGCGTCCGCGTAGTTTTCACGCGGTATGTCACCGATCGAACCGTCCGTCGTAACGAGCATTGCGATCGTGCTGTGTTCCTTTATCACCTTTTCAGTTCCGGTTTCCGCGGCTTCGTCAAAAGGAAGCGGATCATCCGACCACGGCGTATGTACCATTCTCGGTTTTCCGTTCTCTTCGATCCCCTCGGCTCCCGGTATTATAAAGCCGACGCAGTCGATCATACGCACGCGAAACGACGACACGCCGTCAAGCCGGACAGTCACCGCTTTTTCCGGTATGAATTTCGGCTCCGTCGTCATAACGGTCCTGCCCTGCGCGCTTTGCGGAAGCTCATCTCTGCCTCGCTCGCGCTCGGATTCATCTGCTATGTTCGGCAGAACAAGAGTCTCCATGAACCTCTTAATGAACGTGGATTTTCCGCTTCTGACCGGTCCGACGACTCCGATGTAGATCTGTCCGTCCGTTCGCCTTGCAATATCCTCGTATATTTCGTTTCCGCTCATATCATCCCTCCGGTATAATACATTTCGGTATATGTATATTCGGGACAGTGCGGAATATTCGAATTATTTCAAAAAGGTGTAGAGCGCCGCCTTGCCGTCACTGCCGCTCCGGCGGAGCCTTCCCGCAAATTCAAGCATTTTGAGCGTCCGCCACGCGTTGGCGCCTTCCTTCAATCTTAACAGCCTGTATATCTGACCTGCTTTGAATTCTCCTTCAAAATACGGACAGGCGTTCGATACGTCGCGCAGTCCTTTTAATTCCGTCAGTCCGAGCAGACCCGTCGGGATCTTATCGTATTTGCTCGCGCGGATCTTTTTACCGGCGCCGTACCCGTCAAGCAGGCGTACGTCCTCACATTCGATCCGGGCGACGGTCAGCGTAAGATTATCGTGATCAAGATATTCCTTTATTGCGTATAGCTGCGGTAAAAGCTCCGTGAAAGATCCGTGCTTTCCGGAAAGCCTCCGGGACAAGGTCTCGCCCGTCGCCGGATCGACCCACGTGACGAATCTGTTCACGATCATCGGGTAAACGACGTTCACCGGGTATTCCGGCAGAAGTACGGAAAGCTTGTCTTTAAGGTGTGTGAAGCTTCCCGTCTGTATTTCATAAACCGTGTTTTCGACCACCGCGTCGCATATTTTGCCGAGCAGCTGTATCTCGTGATGCGAAGGATCCGGGCAGAAATAATATTTCAGCGTTCTGTGCACCGTTTTTTCTCTGAGCGTACCTATGTCGCCGCCGGCGCCGTCAGCCGCAAGCGCCGCGTTGAATCTGTCGTTACTGACCGCGATCTCTGTCATTTTATCACCTCATTTATATAATACCACTTTCAACGCCCGCAATCAAGCGCCCGACTTAATAAAATATCAAATATTCTTTGAAATTTATACGTTGACTTTTCGGGCAAGCCGTTATACAATATAGAAAAAAGGAAAGGCAGGTAGTATTATGAAAACCGCAGTCATTAAGCTTAAGGAGATCAAGGACGTATACGACTTCGTTGGAATAGTGACGTCTTATCCCGGAGATATCGATATCGTAAGCGGCCGTTACAGAGTCAACGCCAAGAGCATAATGGGAATCTTCGCGCTCGATCTTACCCAGCCTCTCAATCTCGAGATCCTTGGGGACGATCCGGATTCCGTGATCGAAAAGCTCAGTCCGTTTGCGGTCTGATCACGAATAATCAAACGCACCTTTTTCATATACTGTACAAACTGCAAAGGAGTACGGTATATGAAAAAGGTCTTTTCTTTATTTTTATCCGCCGTCATCGCCGCCTCGCTCACCCTGACCGGATACGCGGCGGAATTTACGGACCGGCTCGACTGCAAGTCCGCGATACTCGTAGAGGCTTCGACCGGCAGGACGCTGTATGAAAAAAACGCGGATCAGCCGCTGCCTCCCGCGTCCGTAACGAAGATAATGACGGTCCTGCTTGTATGTGAGGCGCTCGATTCGGGTAAAGTGAGTCTGACGGATAAGGTCCCCGTTTCTGATAACGCGTCAAAAATGGGCGGATCACAGGTATATCTTAAAGCAGGCGAGGAAATGACGCTCGAGGATATGCTGAAATCGGTGATCGTATCAAGCGCGAACGACTGTGCGGTGGCTCTTGCCGAATATATCGCGGGCGGCGAATCGTCTTTTGTTTCAATGATGAACAGCCGCGCGGCGGAGCTGGGTATGAAAAACACGCATTTTGAAAACGCGACGGGGCTTGACGATACGGTCAAAAACCACGTTACGTCCGCGCGTGACATCGCATTAATGTCGGTCGAGCTCATGAAGCACGGTTACGTCACCGATTATACGACGATCTGGATGGATACGATCAGAAACGGGCAGTTCGGTCTTACGAACACGAACCGCCTCATACGGTTTTACAAAGGCGCCAATGGTTTGAAGACCGGTATGACTGCGAAAGCCGGCTTCTGCATCTCCGCGGCGGCGAAACGCGGCGGTATGCAGCTGATAGCGGTCATCATGGGTGCGCCCGACAGAGACACGCGCAACTCCGCGGCGTCGAAGCTGCTTGATTACGGATTTGCAAATTACGGGATCTACACGGCTGAGGCGTCGGAGCTGCCTCCCGTGCGTCTGCTCGGCTCCGTATCGGCTGAGCTCGGGCTGTATCAGCAGGGCTTCAGCGCTCTGCTCCCGTCGCAGGACGTCAAAAACGTAAGCTATGAAATAAAGATCCCGGATACGCTGCACGCTCCGTTGAAAAAAGGCGAACAGGTCGGCTCGATCGAATTCTTCTGCGGCGGCAATCCGATAGGAGAAGCGCCCGTCTGTGCAAGCGCGGACGCTCCGAGGATCGGATTTTCCGAAATGATCCGTATGATACTCGACCGATTTCTGATGTTAAAATAAATGTTAATTTTTATGTCTTGTATTGTCTCAACTTCCGGTTTAAAATAAAGAAAAAAACCGAAAAAAGGACGTACCATTATGGCAATCAGCTTAAAGACATCATTCTGCGAAGGCTTTATCAGGGACTGCGACGTGCAGGCGATCAGGGAAGAGATCGTTTCCGCAAAGAAAACTCTTGACGAAGGTACCGGCAAAGGCTCCGCTTTTACCGGCTGGGTAAAGCTCCCTTACAATTACGACCGCGAGGAATACGCACGCATCAAAGCGGCTGCCGAAAGAATAAAAAAGAGCTGCGATATATTCGTTGTGATCGGTATCGGCGGATCGTATCTCGGATCGCGCGCGGCGATCGAATTCGTAAAGAGCCCTCTTTACAACTCTCTTAAAAAGGACACCCCGGACGTCTACTTCGCCGGAAACAGCTTAAGCCCGACGGCGCTGTCCGAGCTGCTTCAGATATGCGAGGGCAAGGACATCTGCGTCAACGTTATCAGCAAATCCGGTACGACGACCGAGCCCGCCGTGGCATTCAGAATATTCCGTGAGCTGCTTGTCAAAAAATACGGCAACGAGGAAGCCGTAAAACGTATATACGTCACTACCGATAAAGTGCGCGGCGCTCTGAAAAAGCTCGCCGACGCCGAGGGCTGCGAAACGTTCGTCGTTCCGGACGATATAGGCGGAAGATATTCGGTGCTCACCGCAGTCGGACTTCTTCCGATAGCCGTCGCCGGTATCGACACTGACGAAATGCTCAGAGGCGCGTACGACGCCGCCGAAAAGTTCAGAAACGCTCCGTTCGAGGAAAACGACGCGATGAGATACGCCGCGTACAGAAATCTGCTGTACAGATCCGGCAAGACAACCGAAATAATGGCTTCGTACGAATCCGGATACGCTATGATGAACGAATGGTGGAAGCAGCTTTACGGCGAAAGCGAAGGCAAGGACGGAAAGGGTCTGTTCCCCGCATCCGTCATATTCTCGACCGACCTTCATTCGCTCGGACAGTACATCCAGGACGGTGTGAGAAATCTTTTCGAGACGGTGATCAGCTTCAAGGCGCCGACCGCCGACGTGAAGATCCCGTATGACGAAGAAAACGCGGACGGACTCAACTTCCTCGCCGGTAAAACGCTGTTTGAAGCGAACGCAAAAGCCGAGGCTGCGACGATACTCGCCCACTGCGACGGCGGCGTTCCCAACCTTGTGCTCGAATTCGACCGCAAGGACGCATATAACTTCGGTTACGCCGTATACTTCTTCGAATACGCCTGCGGCATCTCCGGATACACTCTCGGCGTAAATCCGTTCGACCAGCCCGGAGTTGAGGCTTACAAAAAGAATATGTACGCGCTGCTCGGAAAACCCGGATACGAGGAGCACGCTGCCGCGCTTCTTTCGAGAATGAAAAAGTAATTTTGAATTTTAGGTAAATTCCACGCAAAAATCACAAAAATCACTTGCATTTTGCAGTTTCATGCTGTATAATAACAACAGATACAGCAAACGGAGGTTTATATTATGTTATCACTCATAGTCGGCGTAAAAGGTACCGGTAAAACAAAGCACCTGATCGACCTTACAAATAAAGCCCTTGCGGAGTCCAGCGGCAGCGTCGTTTGTC
The DNA here is from genome assembly GCA_902762505.1 of uncultured Ruminococcus sp. Lineage (GTDB taxonomy): Bacteria > Bacillota > Clostridia > Oscillospirales > CAG-272 > UBA1248. The sequence continues at coordinate 29,967 of CACWOQ010000011.1, forward strand.
TCGAAAAGGGCAACAAGCTCAGATATGACATCAAACACCAGGTAAGGCTCATCGATACGAGCGAGTACTTCATTGAAGACGGTCAGTCGCTTTACGGCTTCATCGCCGGCATCCTTGCAAGCGACCACGATATCACCCATCTCTTCATCGACTCCGCGCTCAAGATCTGCCACGATAACGTCAAGAGCTTCGACCTGTTCCTCGAAGAATGCAGCAAGCTCGTTTCCCGGCGCGAAGGGCTGAACGTTGTGATCACGGCATCGATCGCCGTTGAAAGCGTCTCCGAAACCATGAAAAAATACATAGAAAAATAAAAAAAGAATTCCCGCGGAGAGATCCGCGGGATTTTTTTTCATCCGCGCCTTTCATCGATCAGAGGCTTGTCCCAGAAGATCAGCCCGCCGTGTTCGCGCGCAATGCCGTCCGCCGCCTCCGTCATATCCGCGAGATACTTCTCTTCCTTCTTCTTCGATCTGCGTCCTCTGCCCTCGAAGATGACTTCTTCAAAATAAGCGTCGTACGAAACTGCAAAATCATCCGCCGAATCGTGCGGGAAGAAGTTAACGGAAACGGTATATTTTATCGTTCCGCTGTCGGTCTCCGCAGTAAGCTTCACTGCCGCCGCATGGCGCGGTCTGCCGTTATATTCGCATTCGCCTTCAAAATATCTTTCGTATACGTCGATAGTTTTCATGGTTCCTCCTAAGATTCGTTGACGAGCTTACCCGTCATATGCTCCGGTATGAGCTTGAAGCAAAGCACGCCGGCGCCGTATTTTTTTATCTCATTTTCGATATACTCCGAATCATTCGTGTACTTATAACTCAGACGGCGTGATATTTCTATCGTCTCGTCCCGGTCTTTTACGATCTGTATTCTGCCGAACACGATAACGCTTTTTATGTTAAGCGCCCATTCGCCGGGGCGTCTGAACCCCTGATCGTATACGCAGTACGACGCCTTGTCACACCGCATTATCGCGTCTATCTTGTGCCCGGTCTTCCCGCTGTGGAAATACAGTATACCGTCTTCGTAATAATGGTTTATCGGCAGCGCGTACGGATATCCGTCGTCGCCCAGGACCGCGAGCACTCCGCGCGGTTCTTTTTTCAGTATTTCGACGCACTCGCCGTCACTCAAAGCCTGTTTTTTTCTCGTAAGCTCCCTAAACATACTCTCTATCTCCCTGAAACGATCATATCATATACCTTTGTCGGATCTTTTATATCGGACAGCGTTATCCCAGTACGGCCGCGGTTGAACGACATGAACCGCGGTCCGTCATTGACGTACACGTTGTCCGCCCCTACCGTGACGGATCCGATCCCGCGTTTTCCCCTGACGTTCACCTGTACGTTCGGCATGGGATCAAGACTGATCATATTGACGCGCTTTCCGCATTTTTCGATCACACGCTTATTCGTTACCGCGTATTTCGTATTTCTGCGAGTCACCGCCGGCGCTATGAAGATCGCGACGATCATAAAAATGCCGCCCACCCAGAACGGTATCATGAAAACCAGCTCGATCACCTCGCCCTCGCCCGATATGATCTCTCTGATAATGTCGACCGTCCCCGTTACAACAGAGAAGCACCATACGAGCATGAACGGGATCACAAACAGGTATATCGGATTGAACGAGCCCCTTTTCTCCGGCGCTCCGCTCCACTTCACGTATTCTCCGACTCCGAGATACTGCCTGTACCATTCGTATTCAAATACGTCTTCGTTTTCCTTCATTTGCCGACGCTCCTTTTCATGATAAATCTCGTGCCGAGATCTTTTATAACCTCAAAGCCGAATTTTCGGTAAAGGTGAAACGCAGCTTCATTGCGTTTGAAAACGTAAAGATAAACGGGGACTTCGAGCGTTGATATACGAGCCGAAAGCACTTTTGTCCCTATACCGCGTCCTCTGTACTCTTTCAGAAGATAAAAGTCGTCAAGCTCAAGGCCGTCTTCGTATTCGTGAATATATATGTATCCGCATAAACGGCCGTCTGATCTGATCCGCTCAAAATCACGGACGTGTTTTTGCAGCTTGCGGTCAAACCATGCGTAAATTTCATCGAAGCTTATGGTTTCCGCATCCTCGTACTTGTCTACGCTTTCGTGAAAAAGTTCGTTTATGCCGTTAAAATCGGACAGATCCGCCGGCTCAAAAAATATATCAGACATCTCTTTCAAACGTTTTTATGAGAGAAATTCCCCGGCCGGGCCGGCAAGTGATGCTGACCACGCGCCATCCCTGCCTCGCCATATCGTTCATCTTACGCTCCGCGAGATATTTCTTTCCCGCGCCGAGTTCTATAACCTTGTATTCCTTCATAACTGCACATCCTTTTGATATGATTATAATATCGGGCGACAAAAAAGTCAAGCGGTATTAAGACGATTTAATAATTCTTAATAATTTTTAATAAACCCGGCGCCTGCAAAAATTTCCTTTCTTTTTTTGAGCGGAGGTATTGACAATCGAACATTTGTTTGCTATAATGCACATAGAACATTTGTTCGGAGAGATTATGAAAACGATACTTCACGTTGATCTTAATAATTTTTACGCGTCGGTCGAATGCATGTACGATCCGTCGATACGCGGACTCCCCGTCGCCGTATGCGGCGATATCGAGCTTCGTCACGGGATAGTCCTCGCAAAGAATTACATAGCAAAGGCAGCCGGCGTGAAGACCGGGTATACGATAGCGGACGCAAAGCGCGCCTGTCCCGGGCTCGTATGCGTTTCTCCGCATATGGACAGATATCTGAAATTTTCCGCCATGGCGAAGGGCATATACAGCGAATATACCGACCGCGTCGAAAGCTTCGGGATAGACGAATGCTGGCTCGATCTCGGCGAGCATGCGGACGGCGTCGCCGCGGCGGACGAGATAAGAGCTCGTATACGGCGCGAGCTCGGAATCACGGCGTCCGCCGGCGTGTCATACAACAAGATCTTTGCAAAGATGGGGAGCGACTACAAAAAGCCGGACGCAACGACGGAGATAACGCGCGATAACTACCGCGAGCTTTTATGGGATCTGCCGGTGTCGGACATGATGTTCGTCGGCCGTTCAACGGAGCGCAAGCTCAGGCTTTACGGAATGGATACGATCGGAGACCTTGCGCGCGCAGATCCGTCTCTGCTTCGACGGCTTCTCGGAAAAAACGGTATAATGCTTCACTGCTTTGCAAACGGTATAGACGATTCGGCGGTATCACTTACATACGAGCCGCCTCCCCTGAAAAGTATCGGAAATTCCACCACGGCTCCGCGCGATATAGAAAGCGACGACGACGTAAAGGTGATCTACATGGCGCTCTGTGAAAGTGTTGCGGCGCGTCTGCGTAAGCATTCGCTGAAATGCCTTTGTGTAAGCATCGACGTACGCGATACGGATCTGCGCGTCATAACGCGCCAGATCAGGCTCCCGTCGCCCGTATGCACGGCTGACGAGCTGTTTTCGGCTGCCACGGCGCTGCACAGGGCAAACGTGAGGCGCGGCGTGAAGATCCGTTCGCTCGGCGTCCGCGCTTCCTCGCTCTGCCCCCTGCTCGGGATGCAGATGACGTTTTATGACGACGAGACCAAGCTCCGGCGCGAGGCTCTGTCGGACGCTGCGGACGTGATAAATTCAAGATTCGGGAACAGATGCGTATTTCACGGTATAACGATGGTATCGCCGGATCTGTCGTCATTTTCTCCGGCTGACGACCGGACGGTCGCGCCGGACAGCTTTGAGGTGTACAGATGATAAAGAAATTATACGTTTCGGTAAGCGCGGAATTCGATACCGACGGAAAGATGAGACCGTCCTTGATCCATCTCGAGGACGGGCGCGACGTAAAGATCAAAAAAGTAAAAAACGCCGTGCGAGCCGCTTCGCTTAAAGCCGGCGGTCAGGGCGTGCGTTTTCTGTGCAATATAGGAAAACAGGATATATATCTGTTTTATGAAGAACCGAGGTGGTTCATAGAGTCATACGAAGATTAAAGGGAGCGCGGAACGCTCCCTTTATTTATCATTTTCCTCCGAAGCCTCCCGGACCGTGAGAGGACACGTTCGAATAATAAAGACCGTTTGAAAAATCTGCCTTTGCCGAAGACGATCCGGCTTTTACGGTGTAAGAATTGCCTTTTTCCATTGACGGCGATGAATATACAGCGCATTCAAAGCTCTTTGTCGCCGTGAACGTGAAGCCCGATCCGTCGTCAACGCTTATCACGTCGCCCACGGAGCCGGACAGGCTCAGAAGCGCCGAGCATTGAGTTCCGGAGTTGAAATTGACCGCCATTCCGGACGAGCCGGAAGCGAAGACCGTGCCGCCGGTTATTTCCGCAACGCATCCGCTGCCGTCGCCCGTGTCGAGCGCGCCGTTCCCGTCGTTTTCCGGTCCTTCGACTATCACGACTCCGCCGGTTACGTATATCGATCCGTTGGAATCCAGTCCGTCACCGGAGGCGTTCACGTAAAGCGTACCGCCAGAAACGGTCAGCTTTCCGGACGAACCGGAGCTTGAAGACCATCTGCCGGGGGCGGATTCCGTAGACTGCGTGTCCGAGCCGCCGGCGGCGTTTATACCGTCGTCGGATGCGGTGACGCTTATCTGACCGCCGGAGATGCTTATCTCAAACGCTTCAAGTCCTTCGTAAGACTTTTCGACCGTCACGGTCCCTCCGCTTATACCGAGAACGTTATCGGCGTGGATCCCGTCGTCGCATGAGGACAGCGTGACTTTGCCGTCGGTTATATTCACCTCAGCCGAGCTGTGAAGCGCGTCGTCGGCGGAATTCACCGTAAGCTCCGCTCCGGAAACTATGATCTTTCCGTCGCATTTCACGCCCTTCTGAGAGATATTCGTATTCTTAGAGCCAGACGATCCGCCGCCGGACACGATATTCACCGTGCCGGATCCGAAATTAGCGAACCCGGTCATCGTATCGCCGCTCGTTCCGACGTCTATACCGTCGTAACCGGCGGTTATATCAAGAGACCCGCCGCCGATATGGAAATAAGAATCACCCGACGAATTGCTTATCTGTATTCCGTCGCGCCCGGATACGACCGTGACGCTGCCGCCGCCGATGCGAACGGAATCCTTTGCTTTGAGTCCGACGGATGAAGCGTCGACTGTCAAAACGCCGCCGGTTATTTTCAGATCGTTTTTGCAGACGATTCCGTGAAGCGTCGAGGTTATGCGCAAAGTTCCGCTTCCGTTGATCGTGAGATCGTCCTCCGCGTATATCGCGCCGTCGTAGTCAGAAGATCCGACGCCGTATTCAAGAACGTTTTCACCGACAAGCGTGACGATGACCTTTTCAGCCGCCTCGACCGCTATGCAGGAATAATTCGAATTCGACATCGTGACGTTGTCAAGTATAAGATATACGTTGCCGGATTTGTTGTCATCCCGCACAACCACGGAAACGTTTTCAGATGAACCCGTGATCCTGTAAACGCCTTTTGACGTAACGGTAACGTTCGTTCCGGAGCTGCCGCGCGTCGTATCGGAGATCGTACCGGTGTCGCCTTCAAGCGTTATGACGGCGTTTTCGGCCTGTGAAGATACGTCTTTCATATCGCCGTCGGAAAAATATTCCGCCGTGGCGATGGCTTCGGCTTCGGATTGCGCGGCTTCCGCGTCCCCGGTCGACAGACCGTCGCAGGACGCGAAAAGCAGTACAGCGCAAACGATAATCGCCGCTGTTATTTTTTTCATTCCGGTACCCTCAAAGCTGATTGATAACGTCCGTATAAGGAGTTATCGCTATTTCAAGATTGCCGTTTTTCGTACGGAGCTCGTCGATAAACGCCTTCTCTTCTTTTTTATCCTTCATCCTGATCTTGAACGAAAGCCTGTACATGGAACCCATGCCGGTAGTCTTAACGCCGACGCTTTCATATTCCTTCAGATAATGGGCGAACGTATCGTCGAACACGTCGTGATATTCGAGCGATTCCGGTATCGTTATACGGAGCAGCTTATCCTCCGTCATGTTCTTATGATCGAACACGGGGAGAAGCGATACGAGGAAGTATACGACTGAAAGTCCGACAAGTATCACGATACCGTATCCTATGTAACCCATACCGAACGGGATGCCGGAGCCCATCGCAATAAGGATCGCGGCTATTTCGTCGGCGGAGCCCTGTGCGGAACGGAATCTGATGAGGCTGAATGCACCGCCGATCGCAACGCCGGCGCCGATATTGCCGTTGACGAACGTGATAACCGCGCCGACTATGAACGGCAAAAGACCTATCACGATGAAGAACCTCTTCGTCGATCTGATCCGGAAAGACATCAGCCACGAGTAAAGCAGTCCGGAAACAACTGTGACGCCCGCCATTATGAAGAACTGCGTAACAGTTACGGATGAAGAGTAGATTGAATCAAACATTTTGGTGTACCTCCGTTAAATGTTTACGTATGATTGCATTATCTGACGTTTATACGCCTCCCCGTATTTGGAGAAGGACGATTTGTATATCCCGCCTTCGTCAAGGATATGCGTGAGCCACAGAGGCATCGCCTCCTGGACTTTTATTTCAAGCACCGAGCCGCCCGGCGGCAGGAGCGGGATACCTTCCATTGAGACGCGAAGATCTATATCCGTCACGCGGTATCTCGGATTATTGTCTATCGTGAGCCTGAGATCTCCGCCCGGCTCGAAATACGCCGTCCTGTCGTAGATTATCAGGCATTTCGGCGACAGATCCCTGTACAGATCGCGGAAATATACTATCTCGCGGTTTATCTGACCGCCGGCGCATATGTCGCCCTCTCCGTCGAGGAATTTCTGAACGAGCGGTATTGTCGTCTGTACCCTGCGCTTATATACGATCCCGTAAGCCTTGCGTTTCAGCTCGAGGAACACGGGTGAATCGTCGGTCGCGAGTCCGTACGAACGCAGTCTCAGTTTTTCCTTGAACATCGGCTTTTCGATCGAACGGTTCACAAGCCTGCTGTCCGGCGTGTCGTAATACACCGTTCCGATAGACGTTTTACCGAACGCGTCCGGCTCCATATGACCTTTTATTTTTTCTTTGAAGAAAGCTTCCTGCTCGCTGTTTATGATGTACTTAAGCTCGTAGCGCTTCATGACGACTACGGGATTTTCAACTACTACGGGCTTTTCATTCGATGTCATTTGAACGTACCCCCGTCACAGCGTTATCCTCAGCGTGAAAACCTTGTCAGATACGAACGCGTCATATCTTCCGTTATGAGCTTTTACGGCGTCCTTTACGTACGAAAGACCGAGTCCGTTGCCGGGCTTATCTATTGAATTCTGCAGTCTTGTGAATCTGTCGAAGATCTGTTCGGGCCTTCCGTCCGGCAGATCCGTTCCGTTCGTCGCGGTAAGGATCGCGGCTCCGTTTTCTGTGCTGAGTCTGACGGCGGCTTCGCCAAGGGCGAATTTGAGCTGATTGTCAATGATCTCGGAAACCGCTTCACGAAGCATCTCCGCGTCGCCCGCGACGTTTACACCGGGTGCGGCGTCGAGCGTGAACCGTATCCCTTTTTCCTCAAATGCGGCGCTCTTTGAATCCGAGACGGAAGTAACTATCTCCGACAAGTCACAAACGGTGACGCTTTCATCGTCGATAAGATCGGCGCTCTTCAACTGTTTTTCGAGCTCCGTAAGCTTTTTGAGCTGCCGTCTGATCGACTTCGTCTCATCGCTTGAGCCGTACCGGCGTTCAATAAGCTCTGTGTCGGCGCCTATCACCGTAAGCGGTACCTTGACGGCGGTGCCGGCTTCCTTAATAAAGCTTTTCTGTTTTCGCTCCGCCTCTTCGAGCGGCTCAAAAAGCTTTTTGCCGACGGCGAGAAGGAACATAACGCTCAATGCCACGCACACCGCCGCTCCGACCACGGATATCGTTAGCACACGGAAAGCGGGAAGCAGCTCACGTCCGAAGTCTATCACCGTCACGTAATCGTACCCGTCGTGTCTGTAAACCCTGTATCTGTACGTAGTATTGATCCATCCGGTCTTTTCGTCGAGCAGAGACGCCGCCGTTTTAGCAGCGGTCTTCTCGTCCACCGCGGTGATGTTATACGCCACCTGCTCCGATTCGCCGTTCTTGCTGAATCTATAGGTATAGTATCTTACCGAACGGCGCATTTCCGGCGATTCCGGTCCCATCGGACCGGTCCTGCCGTCAAGCTGCGCGTCTTCCTTCGGTTCCTTGAATCTGCCGTCTTCGGCGGCGATCATCGCGGTCACACGGTCCGCGTCCTGCGCCGACATCGTGAAGTTTATCACGTTTATCACGGTAAGAAGCACCGCGAGCATCACGAAAACGGAAAGCGCTGAATATATGACGAATTTGATCCTTATTTTATTCATTTTCCGACACCAGCCTGTATCCTTCATTTTTTACGTAAGAGACGGTAACGCCTGTGTTCAGTTTTTTCAGCTTCTCTCTTACGGAAGCCGCATAAACGTGAGCGTTCGGATCGTTACGGTCGAGCGCGTTCGTCATCAGCCTTATCTCGGACGAAGTAACTGACGCTCTGTTGTCTATCGTAAAGCCTCTTATTTTTATTCTGCCGTCCGGACCGACGCGTGTTTCCCTGCCTGCAAGATCGCTCACCCCGGCTATCGCGGAAAACAGTTCCTCAGGCGTAAAAGGATGCACGATATATTCGCACGGTATGACGTCGGCGGTAAGCATCGACGCACGGACCTCGTTTTCCGTCATGACTACCGTCAATACGTCCGCGCCGCGAAGAGCGGCAAGCAGCCGGTCGGATCCGCCGCAAGCGATCTTCCGGTCGATCACAGCCATATCGTACGTGTTCTGCGACAAAAACTCTGACGCCGTGGCTTTGTCAAACGCTTCGTCCGCATCGGTATTTTCCGATCTCAGCAGTCCGGAACAGCAGGCAAGCAGATCACGGTCTTCCGCCGCGACAAGTATCTTCATCGCCGCACCTCCTTCATTTGCTGTTATTATATCCATTATACTTAAAACGTTCTTAAATTTTGCCGGACAACTCAAAGCTTACCGAAAAAACCGTGCCGTTTTCCCCGCTTTTTGCGGTTATGGAGGCTCCGGAAAGCTCCGTCATCCGTTTGATTATCGGCAGTCCGAGCCCGTGTCCCTTGCTCTGTCCGCGGCTTTTGTCTCCGCGGTAAAATCTTTCGAATATATGAGGAAGGTCATCATCGGGTATACGGCTGCCTGAATTTACCACTTCAAGCACGGCTTTTCGCTTTTCCGTACGGAGGCTGACGGTCACCGTGCCCCCCTCGGGTTCGTATTTCAAAGCGTTATCGAGAAGTCCGGTGCAGATGCGCTCAGCGAATTCCAAAGACGTTGTCGCGTGAACGCCTGCTTCAACCATCTCCTCCAGCGTTATACCGCGCTCGTAGGCGACGGATTCAAGCTGAAGCGCGCTTTTTTCGACGCAAGCGGATAGGTCCGTATCGTACAGCTCGGTTTTTCTGCCGGCGTTTTCAAGTGACGAGAGGGTCAGCATCTCGTTGACCATGCCCATCATGTTCTTGGCGGCTTCGTCCGTACTGTCTATCCATTGCGACTGTTCTCTTACCGTCAGCTCGGGATTTGATTTCAGTATGCTGTTGTTCGCCAGGACTACGGTGATAGGCGTTTTCAGATCGTGAGATATGTCGGCGACGAACTGCCTCTCCATATCGACAGCCCTTTCCATCGGTCTTGCGGCGACCTTTGACAGGTATATGCTTATTATCAGAAACAGCCCCGTCGAGAGGACGAAGACAAGCAACAGCAGTCCCGTGTTTTTCAGCACCCTGCCCGTCATATAGCTGCCGGGAACAATGGCGATCTTTACGTCTTTTCCTTTGTTTTCGCGACAGTAAATAAGATCAAAGCCGGGGAGCGTGCCGAAGCTTTCCTCTCTCGACGATATAAGCGAGACGGCTTCATAAAGAGTGTCGCCGTCAATTTCTCCGGACTGTGACAGAACGGAAACTTCGCCCGATTCGCCGTCGCGGAAAACGGTGATGACGTCAAGCCCGTCGGGCGTGAAAACGCGTTCTCCGTCCGGCTCACGCCTCTCCTGCCGTTTGCCGTTTTCTCTTTCTACGTCAAGCTTTCTGAAATCGTCGTTCGGTTCGTTCCACGGCTTCAGCATAAGCTCCATTGTCGTCTGAAGCTCTCTGTAATCGTTCCGGCACATGAGCACGCCCTGCACGGTGAAAGCCGTCAGAAGCACGACCGAGATCAGCGCCATCGTCAGGATGACGAATCTTTTTCGGTAATTTCCCGTCATCAGGCGTCCTCCAGTCTGTAACCGATCTTCTGTATTTTTCTGACCGTTACGGCGGATTTCAGATAACGCAGTTTTTTGCGCAAAAACGATACGTAAACCTCTACGTTATTGTCGGTAGCGTCCGAATCGAAGCCCCAGACCTTGTTGATGAGCGTCTCCGTCGTTACGGTCATATCCGGATTGTAAAGGAAGATCTTGAGCACCTCGAATTCCTTGTGCGACAGCTGTACCGAATCCTCTCCGTGCGAAAGGAGCGCCGAATGAAGATCGAGCGAAAGATCCCTGTACGTGACGCTGTCTATCACGACGTCGCCTCTGCGGCGTGTGAGCGCGCCGACGCGTGCGACAAGCTCTTCCGTTTCAAACGGCTTTGTGAGATAATCGTCCGCGCCGGAATTTAGTCCCGTGACTTTATCGGACGTTGCCGTTCTTGCGGTGAGCATCAGCACCGGCGCGTTGATCTTTTCGGAACGGAGCCGTCTTACGACTTCGAATCCGTCGAGCCCGGGCATCATTACGTCGAGTATGATAAGCTCATAATCGACGCTTTTCGCGTACTCGAGCGCGTCGATCCCGTTATAAACCGCGTCGACCAGGTATCCGTGCTGTTCAAGTATTTTTTTGACAGCGCTGCAAAGCGCTTTTTCATCTTCCGCGATCAATATCTGCATATAAGCCTCCCGCCGTATTTCTGTAAAGCATTATACACGGATTTCTGAAATCATTCTTAAATCAGTTTTCTTTTTCTTCTTTTTCTTCTTTTTCTTCTTCGTCTTTGACGATTCTGACGGCAATACGTTCCTCTGGGTCGTCTATCCCGTTTTCCGCGAGGGCTTTGCTGCAATTTTCGATAAGATCGAAGTAAACGTCCCAGTATTTCGGAGTATCGCACCACGCGCGCACGGTAAATATGTAAGTATCGTCGTCAACGGCGGTCATCCGGGCGAAGGGCTTCGGCTCGGAAAGAACTCCTTCCGTATTCTCAGCCGCGCCGAGAAGTACGGATTTGACCAGCTCCGCGTCAATATCGTTCGTGATCTTGTAGTCCTGATCGACACGGCGTTTGTCGGCGACGGAAAAGTTCGTAACGTTTGCGTTCATAAGATCCCCGTTCGGAACGAAGATCTGCTTGTTATCGATCGTCATAACGGTCGTATAGAATATGCTGATGTCTTTAACGGTGCCTTCAGCGCCTGTCGATTCGATGAAGTCGCCGACCTTGAAGGGTTTGAAAATGAGGATCATCAGGCCGCCCGCAAGATTGCCGAGAGCTCCCTGGAGCGCAAATCCGACGGCGAGCCCGCAGGACGCGATCACGGCGACGACGCTCGACATGGATACGCCTAATATCTCGATTATGCCGATCACAAGGACTATATAGAGAAACGCTTTCGATATGTTTCTGATAACGCTTTTGACGGTGCCGTCAAGCTTCGATTTTTTAAGCGCTTTTTCGATCAGCTTGTTCAGAAGCTTGATAACGATCAGCCCGACGACGAGCGTCGCTATTGCAAGCAGTATTTTTCCGCCGTAAGTGCTTATAAGCTCGATCGCTTTCTTTTTGAATTCTTCCATAAGGACCTCCGACATTCATATTATATTTTAGATTTTACCATGCAAATATGAACTTGTCAATAAAATTCGACACGTTGGTCGTCTGTCGCGGCGATAAAATAAAACAAAAGTAAAAAAAGGTCTTGACAAATCCGAAAAAACTGGTATAATAATCAAGCACGGAGGCGTAGCTCAGTTGGTCAGAGCGTTCGGTTCACATCCGAGAGGTCAAGGGTTCGAGCCCCCTCGTCTCCACCAAAATACAAAAGACGCCATTTGGCGTCTTTTGTATTTTGATTCAGATAAGAAGAAGGGGCTCGAACGGGTCGGGAGTGAATGAAGCGCCGGTGGCGCTTCAGAGCCGACCCTGACCGAGTGCCGTCGAGGCGCGAGACCGAGCCCCCTCGTCTCCACCAAAAAACAAAAGATCCGCCGGGTTGAACCGGCGGAGCTTTTATTCAGCGAGCTTACGCATAAGAGCGAGGTATCTCGCCGGCATATGCTCTGCGCCTACGAGTAAAAGCGACGCGTCGCTTGATAGGCTTGACAGCATCGAAGCCGTCGGGAACAGATCGCTTTCCGGGCTTACCGCGGTAAGATCCGGCAGAGACGCGTAGTCGCCCGAAAGCAGTGACGCAAGCGCGCACATGAGGTCATACACGGACATTCCGTCATCCGAAAGACCCGCGCGGTCAAGCGCGTGTTTATCATTATAGTACGAGCTTATCGTCGGAGCGATCTCCGTAAGCGCTCTGAGGCCGTTGAGCAGCGCGCTGTTTGCCGGCGTCACGGGCAGATCTATATCGTTTCCCGCGCGCTTGAATCCGTGCTCTTCCATCGGCAGATGCGTTACTATATCGTTGCCGTTTATGAAATTGAATATGTTTTTGTATTCCTTATCCGCCGCTTCGCCGCGAACGGTCATCGGCGTTGCGTAAGTATAGACGTAAACGTTTTCCGCGCCGTACGCCTCGTCAAGCAGAACGCCGAGAAGATTCGCGGTTGACGCACCGCGGCTGTGTCCGCAGACAATGACTCTTGCGTTTTTCTCATCGTCCAGCATATCCTTGACAGAAAGATAAACATCCTGCGCCGCAAACATGAAGTTTTCCGCGTACTGCGTATCGTCGAGGTGAGACGGCGCGAAGTCGAAGTTGGAATACCATTCGCCGCCGCTCGTTCCGCGTACCGTTATCGCGTATATCACGCCTTTTTCATCCTCCGTTTTGCCGACGGTAAAGGCGCTGTTGTGCGATCTGTCTTTCGCCGCCTTATCATAATGGCGCGAAAACAGGACCGTGAACCCTTCGTTTTTCATCAGAGTCTCGTTCGCCGCCTGACTGCCGCCCGTGCACATAGACAGCAGCCTTTCCGCAAGCGTTAAAGACATTATTGCGCTGTCTGACGGCAAAAGCTCCGGGATCGAGGCGTCCGAAGGATTATCGACCGTGTTCGACGTCGCGTCCCCGGTCGAAGGTTCGTTTGTGACCGTCACCGTTTCTTCATCCGTCGAAGCGTCCGTATTCGCCGTTGTGACGGGATCGGTTTCCGTTTCGGGCTCGGTTTCGGGCACGGTTTCCTCATCCGTTTCCGTATTTCCGTCCGTCTGAGCCCCGGTCTCCTCTTCCGTCAATTCGTCGACTGTCTGCGGGGCGCGGTCCGTATCCGTTGTCTGCTCCTCTTTTGCACACGAACAGAACGCCGTGAAAAGTACGGATAAAACGATTATAATGCTTATGATCTTATATTTCATTTTTATATTCCTTATTCAAACATCGGTGTGGAAAGGTATCTGTCGCCGGTATCCGGAAGAAGCGCAACGACTGTTTTTCCCTTGTTTTCTTCTCTTTTTGCGATAAGTTTTGCGGCGTAAAGCGCGGCTCCGGATGAAATGCCGACGAGGATCCCCTCCGTTTTTCCGGCTTTTCTGCCGGATTCGTACGCCTGATCATCCGTTACGGTGATTATTTCGTCATATACCGAGGTATCGAGGACCTCCGGGACGAAGCCGGCGCCGATCCCCTGCAAACCGTGAGGACCCGCGGATCTGCCGGACAAAACGGCGGAATTCTCCGGTTCTACCGCTATTATTCTGATATCGGGATTTTTCGATTTCAGATATCTTCCGACGCCGGTGAGCGTTCCGCCGGTACCGACTCCGGCGACGAAGATATCCACGGCGCCGTTCGTATCCTCCCAGATCTCGGGTCCCGTCGTCAGCTCGTGGGCGCGCGGGTTCGCGGGATTCGAAAACTGCCCCGGAATGAACGCGCCTTCCGTTTCGGCGGCGATCCTCTCCGCTTCTTCGATGGCTCCCCGCATTCCGAGCCTGCCGTCTGTCAGCACAAGCTCGGCGCCGTACGCCTTCATGATCCGCCTGCGCTCGACGGACATCGTTTCCGGCATCACTATAATCACTTTATATCCGCGCGAGGCGGCGACACAGCAAAGCCCGATGCCGGTATTTCCGGACGTAGGCTCGATTATGACGGAGCCGGGGCGAAGCTTTCCTTCGGCTTCCGCCTCGTCGATCATTCTGAGAGCAACTCTGTCCTTGACGGATCCTGCGGGATTAAGATATTCGAGCTTTGCGTAAAGCTTCGCGCTTATGTTTTCGGACCGCTCCGTGCGTGACAGCCTGAGCAGCGGAGTATTTCCGATTATCGCGTCGATCGATCTGTATACCATGATAAACCTCAGAACCCGAGTTCATCATTTACGAGTATCACGTGGATCCTGTCCTTGTGACGTGAAAACCTCGTGATAAGGAACTGACAGCATATCGTATCCGGTGATTTGCAGTCATAGCATTTACCCGTTTTTGAGCAAGGAGTCGAAAGTCCGAAACGCTGTGCGTTTACGGGCGCCGCCACGTTTCTCGCGCGTTTCATAGCCGAATCCGTATCGGGACAGACCTTGTTCATCCCTACGATGAAGACGATTTTTTTCGGTCCCTGCGCTATCGCCGAGACTCTGTTGGCGTTGCCGTCGATATTGATCATAACTCCGTCGTCGGTGATCGCGTTCGCTCCCGACAGAAAAACGTCGGCGTCATACGCTCTGAGCATCGCTTCGCGCTTGTCCTCGTACGCGTCGCGGTCTATAAAATCGTAATTTCCGTTTTTGATCGCGTCAACGAGACCTATTTCGTGAGCGGACATGCATCCGCCCATCGTAACGGAGCTTCCCTCGGGTATGAGCCCGAGTGCGATTTTGAGAGCTTCCTCCTTGTCGGCGGCGTAATATCCGCTCATATTGCGCGATTGAAGTCCCTTTATCGTCTTTTCAGCCAGCAGCTCGTTTCTTTTTATAATATTCGGATTCATCATTTTACGTACTCCTCGTCAAGTATTGCGTAAACGTATGAGTCAGCCCATACGCCGCCTTTGTATCTGTGATCTTTTATAAATATGCCCTCGCGTCTCATGCCGAGCTTTTCCATGACTTTTACCGATTTTACATTGCCTGTATGGCAATGAGCGGTTATTCTGTGCAGACCGAGGAACCCAAACCCGAATTCAAGCAGCTCTCTGCCCGCCTCCGTCGCATATCCTCTGTTCTGATGCTCCTTGTGGATGAACCATCCGAGGTCGCCCTCGCGCCTGTCTTCTGATACGGAAATATTGCAGCCTCCGATGACGGTGCCGTCGAGCACTATCGCGAAATTATAATTGTCGGGCTGGGCGGTCTTCATATTTTCAATGATGCGTTCGACGAATTTATCGGAGAGATCCGCGTTGAACTCCTCGTATTCCTCGTCCTTCAGAGATATACAGTATGCTTTTGCGTCATCCTTGTCATATTCTCTGAACGGGCGGAGCGTCAGATGAGCGGTCTTTATGCATCTGTAGTTGAACAGTCCGCATACCGCCGCCGTATGTATCTTATGCGCTTCGGAAAACTCTTCGAACGATACGAGCTTTTCCTTGTTCCACGTGTTTTCCGCCGTTGCCGCGGCGCGTGCGCTGACGTTGTCGAATTCTTCGATTATATGCCTCCTCGGATGGTCGGACCTCGCTCCGAAATCTCCCCAGGAAAGAAGCTGTCCGCCGATCATTTTGTCGTACGGAGGGACTTTGAGTGTGGAGTTTATATACGGTGACTGAGGATGGACCGGTCTGAACGTGAAAATGTCCCAGTCAAAGCAGTCTTTAACGCTCCACATCACGCCCGGAGATACGATATAGTTCGGGCTCCACGAGCCGTTTATCAGGGTGTAGCCTTCTTCGATGAGCTCCGGCGTCGTCTGATAGAAGTTTTCCCATGAGAAGACCTCGGTCGTATGCGGTACAAGATAATTGACCTCGCGGCAGAAGCCCTCCCACACTACCGGCGTTTTTCCGTGTCTTATAATTATATCGGACAGCTTTGCGACAAACGATGCGAGTATCCTCTCCGACGACAACCTTTCATCGGAATCGACCGGGATACCGCACTCTTTCGCGTATTCTCTGCATTTTTCGCATCCGAGCCATTGTTTTATATCAGCCTCGTCTCCGCCTATGTGGATCCTGTCGGAATACGGGAACATATCGCAAAGCTCGCCGAGTATTTTTTCAAAAGCATCAAAAACCTCTTTATGGAACCCTATTATCCCGTTATGCCCGAACAGATCCGGGTATGCGGATATGAAAGGATCGCAGTGACCGGGAACGTCTATTTCTGGCATTATCTTTATGCCGCGGGCGTGCGCGTATTCGTTCAGTTCTCTGATCTGATCGAACGTATAATGTCTGCCCTCCGTCGGAAGGAGCGGATAATCCGTACACGGCAGCGTATAGCTCTGCGTATCGGTGAAATGCAGATGAAGATATGAGAATTTATAATATCTGCAAAGATCGACGTATCTCAGAAGATACTCAAACGGATGCCATATACGCGCTATATCGATCATAAGGCCTCTGTATTCACAGTCCGGCTGATCCTCTATTGTCATCGCGGGCACGGCTCCGCCGTTTGAAACCGCGAGCTGCAAAAGCGTTGCGAAGCCGTTGTTGCACCCTTCGTTATCGGATGAAAGGAGCGTTATCTCCCCGTCTCCCGCGTCTATCACGTATCCGCCGGGCGCGACGTTGTCGGCAAACCTTACGTATACCTTATCGGTTCCCGGAAGTATTCCGAGTTTTTCCCTGTATTCCTCATAAGCGGACGCGGCGGCGCCGAATCTCGCGTCGCATTCAATCTGTCCGGGTCTGAGCGTCCCTTCTTTTTCGACCGTTTTTTTCGGTCTCGGTATTATATTTATCGCCATAACGCATATCCTCCGTTTTTCTTTATTTTATCATTACAGGTCGGTTTTGTCAATAAGGACGTGTGAATTATTATTCTCATTTATGCCCTGCGTTACAATTATTTCCATATTGTTCGACACGATGTTCCAAAATGTTACAATTTTTCTCTTTATTTCGTTTCAACTGCATGGTATGATATAGAAAAAAACGGAGGTATGACAATATGAAGGCAACCGGTATCACAAGACAAGTAGACGAAGTAGGCAGAATAGTTCTTCCGATAGAGCTGCGCGCGCTGATGGGAATAGAAAAACACGATCTCGTCGAGATCTTCACCGAAAACGACACTATAATGCTGAGGAAATACACGCCCGCCTGCATCTTCTGCGATTCGGCGGACAACACTATCAACTTCAAGGGCAAGATAATCTGCGAACACTGTCTCAAAGCGCTGCGCGGGCAGCAGGAGAACGATGGCTAAGCTGTATTTCAAATACGGCGCCATGGGCTCGTCCAAGACGGCGCAGGCACTTATCACGAGATTCAACTATATCGAAATGGGAATGCGCGTCTGGCTTATAAAGCCGTCAAAGGACACGCGTGACGGGGACAGCTCCGTCAAATCACGTATAGGGCTTGAAGCCGAGGCTCAGATCATATACGAGGGCGACGATATAGCACGCATATTCAACGACACGCGCAAAGGTGAAACAGACGTGATCATAGCCGACGAGGCTCAGTTCTTCGAGCCCTGTCAGATAGATCAGCTTCATGAGATCGCAACGTGGGAGGACGTTCCGGTATTATGCTTCGGACTCCGCACGGATTTCATGCTCAGACTGTTTCCCGGCTCGCGCCGCCTGCTTGAGCTTGCGGAATCCATAACGGAGATAAAGACCATATGCCGCTGCGGAAGCAAAGCCACGGTCAACGTAAGGTTTCTGCCGGACGGGCGCGTCGCCACGGAGGGCGAACAGATCGTCTTAGGCGGCAACGAAACGTATAAAGCGATGTGCTACAAATGTATGCAGACGCTTATAAGACAGCAAAAATAACACAAGACGGGATGAATTCCCGTCTTTTTTTGTCCGAATTTTACAAACTTGCATTTTTATGCATTTTTTTCGAATATCCTCTTGACAAATCCGAATATTTGGTGTATAATAGGCGCATCAAAAGAAAGAAAGGTGAATAAAAATGAAAAAACTCATATCAATCATCCTCGCGGCTGCGGCGCTCGTCACAATTATATTGCTGTCTGCCTGCGGCAAAAAAGACAGCGGAAAACTCGTAATGGCTACAAACGCAGCTTTTCCGCCTTACGAATACGTTGAAGACGGAAAGATAATCGGCATCGACGCCGAGATCGCCGCTCTGATTGCCGAAGAGCTCGGACTTGAGCTTGAGATCAAAAACGTTGAATTCAAATCCATCGTCTCCGGCGTCGAATCCGGTAAATTCGACATAGGCATGGCGGGCATGACGGTAACGGAAGACCGTAAGAAGAGCGTCAACTTCTCCACTACGTACGCTACCGGCATCCAGTCCATAATCGTTACCGACTCCTCCCCGATCACAAGCGTTGACGATCTCGGCGCGGAGGGCGCGACTTACAAAATAGGCGTTCAGGAACAGACGACCGGCGACATTTACTGCCGTGACGATTACGGCGACGACAGGGTCGTAAGCTACGCCAACGGCGCGACAGCCGTCGAGGCTCTCAAATCCGGCAAGGTCGACTGCGTGATAATCGACAACGAACCGGCTAAGGCTTTCGTCAAGGCAAACTCGGGTCTCAAAATACTCGATACCGAGTACGCCGTCGAAGACTACGCGATAGCGGTAGGCAAAAACAACGAAGATCTTCTCACGAAGATAAACGCCGCTCTCGCCAAGCTGACGGCGGACGGCACGATCAAGAAGATCATCGATAAATACATACCCGCTGAGTAAAAAACGATAATGAACCGGCGCGGTGATCCGCGCCGGTTTGTCCGTGGAAAGGAAACACTTTGAACTGGCTTACGGATCTGAAGGAAAAATTCATCCTCAACTTCGTCGAAAAATCAAGATACCGGTATCTGCTCGACGGTCTCGGCAATACGCTGATCATAACGCTGTTATCGGTAATGCTCGGCGTCGTCATCGGAGTGATCGTCGCTTCCGTGCGTTCGACGTACGATAAAAACTCCGAGGCGTGGAAACGGCGCGGAGGCGTATTCCACGTCTTTATGAAGGCTGTCAACCGGCTTTGCCATATATACATAACAGTCATACGCGGCACCCCGGTCGTCGTACAGCTCATGATCCTTTACTGTGTCATTCTTGCGTCCTCGCGCAACGATCTGCTCGTCGCCGTACTCGCGTTCGGCATCAATTCCGGCGCGTACGTTGCGGAGATCATCCGCGGAGGCATAATGTCTATCGACAACGGCCAGTTTGAAGCCGGACGCTCGCTCGGATTCAACTATATGCAAACTATGATCTACATCATCATACCGCAGGTGTTCAAAAACATTCTTCCCGCGCTTCTCAACGAATTCATCGCGCTTCTCAAAGAGACCTCCGTCGCCGGCTACGTCGGTATAATGGATCTTACGAAAGGCGGCGATACGATCCGCGGCGTGACGTATTCCTCCTTCATGCCGCTGCTGGCTGTCGCCCTTATTTATCTTGTGATCGTCGTGATACTGACAAAGCTCGTGTCCGTCGTGGAAAGGAAGCTGCGTAAAAATGAGCGGTAAAGTCATAATAGACGTAAAAGATCTGAAAAAATATTATAACGACGGAGCCGTCAAAGCCCTCGACGGCGTTACCACGCAGATAAAGGAAGGCGAGGTCGTAGTTATAATCGGTCCGTCCGGAAGCGGTAAATCGACGTTTCTGCGTTCGCTGAACATGCTCGAGTATCCCACGTCCGGAAGCATCAAGGTCGACGGCGCAGACATAACCGCGCCGACCGCGGATCTCAACCTGCACCGCCGTAAAATGGGCATGGTGTTCCAGCATTTTAATCTGTTTCCTCATATGACGGTCATGGGAAACCTGACCGCCGCTCCACGTAAGCTTCTCAAAAAAAGCCGTGAGGAGGCTGAGTCGTACGCTTTGTCTCTTCTGAAACGTGTTGGGCTCGCAGACAGAGCCGACGCTTATCCGTCGCAGCTTTCGGGCGGGCAGAAGCAGCGTATCGCCATTGTACGCGCGCTCTGCATGCAGCCCGAGGTCATGCTGTTTGACGAGCCGACGTCAGCGCTCGACCCCGAAATGGTCGGCGAGGTGCTTGACGTCATGAAGGATCTTGCGAAGGCGGGGATGACCATGGTAGTCGTGACGCACGAAATGGGCTTCGCGCGCGAGGTGGCTTCGCGCGTGATCTTCATGGACGGCGGAGTTATGATCGAAGAAAACACGCCGTCTGAGCTTTTCGGCTCGCCGAAGAGCGACCGTTTGAAGTCGTTTCTGAACAAAGTGCTGTAAGCACAAAATAAGACCGGTTGCGGTGTACTTCGTAAGGAAGTACACCGCAGCTAAATTCGCTTCGCGAGCTGAATTATGCTTCGCATAGCTAAATTCGCTTCGCGAGCTAAATTGACCTTCGGTCAGCTAAATTTGCTTCGCAAGCTAAATTCGGCTGCGCCGAGCTTACAGGCGAATTTAATTTACAGGCGAATTTAATTTAGCTGTCCCTTATGTTGTTTTCTCTGACGGACAGATAAAAAACACCGACTGAACGAAGGAATAACCTCCTTTATTCAGCCGGTGTTTCTATTTGCATACGTTTTATTTGGAGTTTTTGAACGTGAAGCTGAGTCTGCCGAGCGGCGCGCAGTCGCCTTCGGAGTACATCTGCTCCATCGTCGTTATTTTTGTATCGCTGTCGACCCACTTGAACGCGAAGCTGATCTTGGTATAATCGGTTACACCGAGATCCTCAAGCGCGATCCTGAGCATCATTTTATTATTCTCTACCCTGTACTGTATATCGGCGCATTCCTCAAACGAATACTCTTTTCCGTTTGCCGTCGCACGGGCGAGTTTCGACGTTGAACCGTCGGTCACGGTGTAGTTTGCGATATAGTCGAAGCCGTAGAAGCCGGTCTGCGCATCCATATCGATATTGAGGAACAGCTGCATCCAGCTTGTATCGGGTGTATACGCGGTAATGTAGTTATCTTCGTCGTCGACCTTTTCGGGAACGTCTACGTAGAAGTACAGATATTTCGTATCGTGTGTAACCTTGGCGTAACGGAGATCGTTATTGCCGGAATCATCGGTCATATGCTGTTTACCGAAGCCGAGGCTGCGGCGGTTGACGCAGTCGCCCGTCGGATCGGAATACTCGACGAGTATATCGTTCCACTGGTCGAAGCTGCCGTTTATATCGATGACCTTTCTCGTGTCCTGAATGAGCGTGGGAGCCACGCCTTTGTATCTTCTGATATTATCGATCAGCTGCATGTAGTAGTTGTCGAAATATCCGCCGCGCATCGGCTCGATATCTCTTGAGAATTCCATCGACGCGGTGTCTACGAAAACGACCTGATTTTTTCTGCCCGCCATATTCGGATCCTGTCTCTGCGCGACCCATTCGTTCCAGCCGGTCACGAGAACGTACGGAACGTCAGCCTTGATGGCTCTGTCCCACTGATCCTGGAAGTTGTAGCCGTAAAGCGTTGCGTCTTCGCCTTTCTCGTATTTGTTCTTATGCCAGCTTCTGCCGCGGTTCGTTCTGTCGCCGTAAAACGCGGAATCCGAGAAGCATACCGTACCTGCGTGCTGCGCCACGGATACGCTGATGGCTTCCTTCTCGCCTGCTTTGTTCTTAAATATGCGGGCGGGATAGCTGAAATCCATCCACGGCCAGCCGTTTCTCTTCTGGTCTTCCGTCGGCCACTGGGGCTCGCGGTACGTAAAGAAATCGTACGTTTCCGCGGGAAGCGCGGATTTGCATTCTTTGTTGAATGCGATTATGAGAGGCTTTCCGTCAAGATACATCCACGAATCCGGGCAGCTGCCTTTTTTATAAATACCGTTATAGATCTGAGATACGGTCGACGCGCAGGAGGAATTCGTGTAGAAAACGACCTTCGGAGGGTTGAAGCCCTCGTCATGCAGATGCTGTATCTCCTTCATAACATTAAACGCGTTCGAAATATACGGGAATCCGTTTGTGACGTCAAAATAAAGGAAATCCACCTCGGCGAGCGTAAGCTCCTCCATGTGTTTTCTCACGACCCATTTGTCGGACGAATAGTAGTATCCGTAAAGGGGTTCGCCCCAGAAGTGCATTGCGCCGACGGGGCCCCATCCGCTGTAATTGCCTTTGAGCGCGGCTTCTCCGCCCTCTTCGACGATCTTAGTCATGTCGAGAGCACCGTTGTCGCCGTGCTCACCGCTCCAGAGGAAATAGAACAGGCCGACGTTTCTCGAGCCGTCGGACGCATACGGATCGCCTTCAAGTCTGACCTGTCGTCCGAGGTCGTCAACGGCGTACGTTATGCCGTTCTTCATGTTCTTCGTATTGGGATACGCGACTCCGTCGACGATTATCTTATCGCCGTCTACTGTGTAGGCGGGAGTGCCGGCAAAATTGTCAAGCTCGGACGGATAAACAGGCGTCTCCGGCTCCTTTTCGGTATCGGACTCGGAACCGCTGTCAGTCTGTTCACTCTGAGCTTCGGTACCGGTCACCTCGGGCTTATCGCCCGAGCAGGCGGCGAAAACCGATAAGACGAACAGCATTGACAAAATTATTGCAATTATTCTCTTCATTGATATACCTCAAAAATCCGTATCATTTAAACAGCGGAGCATCGCTCCGCTGTTTTTGGTGTAATTTTTATCAGTGGCAGATGCACTCTTCGGTGTCCTTGTCGAACAGGTGCATTCTCGAAATATCAAGCGCGACTTTAACGGTGTCACCGGCTCTTGCGGTGGAGCGGGAGGAAACACGCGCGGTAAGCTTGACGTCTTCTGCGCCGACGGCGGCAAGATACAGGTAGATCTCGGCGCCCATAAGCTCGGTAACTTCAACGTAAGCGTCTATGCAGGTATCCGGGAACTGGGAGATGTACATCGGCTCGTCGTGTATGCATTCGGGACGGATGCCGGCGATGACTTCCTTGCCGATATATTCACGCAGCGCGGGATTGGTGGACTTTTCCTTCGGGAGCTTGAGCTCGTTCTCGCCGAATACGACGTACAGATCCTCGCCCTTTTCCTTGATGGAGGAATCGATGAAGTTCATCTGAGGCGTTCCGATGAAGCCCGCGACGAATATCTTGTTCGGCTGGTCGTACAGGTTCTGAGGAGTATCGACCTGCTGGATCTTACCGTCTTTCATAACGACTATACGCGAAGCCATCGTCATAGCCTCGACCTGGTCATGGGTAACGTATACGAACGTGGTACCGAGTCTCTTATGGAGAAGCGTAAGCTCGGTTCTCATCGTTGCACGGAGCTTAGCGTCGAGGTTCGACAGAGGCTCATCAAGAAGGAAGACCTTCGGGTTACGGACTATCGCACGGCCCAGCGCGACACGCTGTTTCTGACCGCCGGACAGAGCCTTCGGACGTCTTTCAAGCAGGTGGTTTATATCGAGTATGCGGGCGGCCTCTTCAACTCTGCGCTTTATCTCTTCCTTCGGAGTCTTGCGGAGCTTCAGACCGAACGCCATGTTCTCAAAAACAGTCATGTGAGGATACAGAGCGTAGTTCTGGAACACCATCGCTATGTCTCTGTCCTTGGGGGCGACGTCGTTAACGAGCTTGTCGCCGATGAAGAGCTCGCCCTCGGTGATCTCTTCAAGACCCGCGATCATACGGAGCGTAGTGGATTTACCGCAGCCGGAAGGACCGACGAAAACGATGAATTCCTTATCCTTGATCTCGAGGCAGAAATCCGAAACGGCTACGACGCCGCCCGGGTATTTCTTGTAAATGTGCTTTAAAGATAAGCTTGCCATAATTTCCTCCTGAGTATTTATCAACGCCTTACATTATAGCAGATAAATTTGAATTTTTAAAGATGTTTGATATCCAAATTTTCAGCATTATTATTGTGCAATATGCACAATTCGGCTTATTATCCGCTCTGTTTTGGGCAATTTGTTCTATCAGTATATTTTAATATATTAAATCAGAGCTTCATCGAAAGACCGATGCGCTTCTTTGCGGTATCTACGGATATGACCTTTACCTTTACGACGTCGCCGACGGAAACTACCTCCGACGGGTGTTTGATATATTTGTTCGACATCTGTGAAATATGGACGAGACCGTCCTGATGAACGCCGATATCGACGAACGCGCCGAAGTCGATGACGTTTCTGACGACGCCTGTCAGCTCCATACCCTCTTTGAGATCGTTCATATCCATTATATCGTCGCGCAGAACGGGCGGCGTAAAATCGTCGCGCAGGTCGCGTCCGGGTTTTACGAGCTCTTTCACAATGTCTGCGAGCGTCGGCGCGCCGATTCCGAGCTGTTCGGC
Organism: uncultured Ruminococcus sp.; assembly: GCA_902762505.1. Classification (GTDB taxonomy): domain Bacteria; phylum Bacillota; class Clostridia; order Oscillospirales; family CAG-272; genus UBA1248. Next base: position 54,512 of record CACWOQ010000011.1, read on the forward strand.
GAGCTTCTTGCCTCCCTCTTCTTTTACGAGCTCCGGAAGATCCGCGGCGTGTCCCTTCGACACGTCCTCGGCTGATATGCCGAAATGCTCGAGCAGGGCGTTTGCGGCGTCGTACGATTCGGGGTGGACGCCCGTATTGTCAAGGACGTTGTCGCCGTTGGGGACCCTCAAAAATCCCGCGCACTGTTCGAACGCCTTGGCGCCGATCCTCGGCACCTTCAAAAGCTCCTTGCGCGATTTGAATTCGCCGTTTTCCTCACGGTATTTCACTATATTCTTCGCCGACGCGGCGTTTATTCCGGATATATACGACAAGAGCGAATGAGACGCGGTGTTGACGTCTACGCCGACCGAGTTCACGCAGTCCTCGACGACGCCGGTAAGCGCCTCGTCAAGTCTCGCCGGCTTCATATCATGCTGATACTGACCAACGCCGATCGACTTGGGGTCGATCTTTACAAGCTCCGCGAGCGGATCCTGCAGGCGGCGCGCAATGGAGACGGCGGATCTCTGCGTCACGTCGAAATCCGGGAATTCGTCCGCGGCGAGCTTGGACGCGGAATACACGGACGCTCCGGCTTCGCTGACCATAATGTATTTGCAGCCGTTTTCAAGCTCACGCAGGACGTCGGCGATGAAGATCTCGCTTTCCTTAGACGCGGTGCCGTTGCCTATCGCCACGACGTTCACGCCCCATTTCTTTATCAGCCGTTTGACCGTGACCTTCGCTTCCTCGATCCTGTACTCCTGCTTCATCGTCGGATAAATAACGGCGGTATCGAGTACCTTTCCGGTCTTATCGACGACGGCGAGCTTGCAACCGGTTCTGTAACCGGGGTCGAGTCCGAGAACGGTCTTGCCCTTGAGCGGCGGCGTGAGGAGCAGATGGCGCAGATTGTCGGAGAACAGCACTATCGCCCCCTCGCTCGCGCGGTCGAACATATCTGATCTTATTTCACGCTCGATCGACGGCGCGATAAGCCTGTCGTACGCGTCAAGCACGGCGCTCTCGACGTACTTTCTCGCCGGGCTGTTGTATTCGGTGATGAATTTGTCGAACATATAGTTCAGGATCATGTCCTTCGGCGCCTCTACCGAAACCTTGAGGAATTCCTCTTTTTCACCGCGGTTTATCGCAAGGATCCTGTGATCGGGGATCTTGTTCAGCTTTTCCTCATAATCGTAGTACTGCGCGTAGACGGAATCCTCTTCCTTGTCCTGCTTTGATTTGAGCGTTCCGTAATCGTACGTCGTACGGCGAATCTCTTTTCTGACCTCCGCGCTGTCGGACACGTCCTCTGCGATTATGTCGCAGGCGCCGGCGAGCGCCTCCTCCGGGGACACGACTCCCTTTTCTTCGTCGATATAGTCGGCAGCGAGCTCTTCGAGGCTTTTTTCGTACGAAGTTCTCTGTTCCATGATAAGGGCGGCGAGCGGTTCAAGTCCCTTTTCACGCGCGACTGACGCTCTCGTCTTCTTTTTCTGCTTGTACGGACGGTATATATCCTCCACCTCGGTCAGCGTCTGCGCGGCGGAAAGTGCTTCGACGATCTCGTCTGTCAGTTTTCCCTGCCCTTCTATCGCCGCTCTGACCTCTTCCTTGCGCGCTTCTAGATTGCGAAGGTAATTCAGCCTGTCAAAAAGGCTGCGGAGCACCGTATCGTCAAGACTTCCGGTGACTTCCTTTCTGTACCTTGCGATGAACGGGATCGTATTCCCGTCGTCGATGAGCGCTACGGTGTTTTTTACCTGTTCTTCTTTGAGTCCCAGCTCTTCAGCCAGTTTTTTAATGATATCCATATTCAGTCCTTCGGGTGTTTTTATATATTATATAATATTATTTCCAATATGTCAAGAGAAAAGAGACGACTTTTACGCCGTCCCGTTTGTTTTTTTGCCGTTCTTTTCGCTCTGCCGCACACAGGTGAACGTTTTTATCTCATCCTGCGTCAAACAGCGCCATTCGCCGGCGCCAAGCGAAGGATCGAGGCTTATCGCGCCGAAATCCGTCCGCTTCAGATAAGTGACTTTATTCCCCGCCGACGCAAACATCCGTCTGATCTGGTGATACTTTCCCTCACGCAGGTGTATCACGCCTTCCGTTTCGCTCTTCATTTCGATCCGGCACGGCATCGTAACGTATCCGTCGGCAAGCTTCGCTCCCTCTTCGAGGCGCGAAACGTCGTCCTTTGATATCGGATCAGCAAGCGTGAATTCGTATATCTTTTCAACGTGGTGCTTAGGCGAAAGCGCCGTATGAGCCGAGGCACCGTCGTTTGTGATGAGTATCAGACCTGCCGTGGCTTTGT
>CACWOQ010000012.1 GCA_902762505.1 uncultured Ruminococcus sp.
AAACGCTCGGCTGCACGAAAGAAGACGTTTCGGATATGATGTACGGCAACGCAAAAAAACTGATAGACGGCGCAAGACGCTCGATCTACGGAGAATAAGGAGAAAAATATGAAAAAAATCAAAGTCGGATATCTGCCTTTCTATATCAAGCTCTACGACGACAAGGGACCTCAGTGGAGAGTTTCATGCGTGGAATACATGAACAAGCTGATCAAAATGATCGAAAAAAGAGGTATCGAGGTCGTACCGGCGGACGAGATCTGCCGCTTGAAACCCGAATTCGACCGCGCAGCCGCGAAATTCAACGCGGATGATGAGATATGCGCCGTCATAACCCAGCATCTCGCATATTCGCCGTCGCTTGAATCGATCGACGCGCTGAAAAGTCTCAAGGCTCCGATAATCGTGTTCGACACGACGCCGAGCCTCGAGCTCATAAAATACTCGGATACCGAGGACCGAATCATGGACAACCACGGTATCCACGGCGTACAGGATATGTGCAATATGCTGAAGCGCAGCGGTATCGGTTATACGATCTGCGCGGGCCACGTTGAAAACTCGGACGTGCTCGACAGACTCGAAGGCAGCGTCCGCGCCGCGTACGCGGCTGCGGCTTTCAGAAAATGCCGCGTCGGCATGGTCGGCGGTGAATTTGAAGGAATGGGCGATTTCCGCGTAACGGATAAGGAATACGAGAGCGAGATCGGCGCGAAGACCGTCCGCATGACGCGCGCGGACGGCGAAAAATATCTTTCCGCAGTCACGGAAAAAGAGGTCGACGCCGAGCTTGAATACGACAAAAAGCATTACGACGTGCAGGTCAATAACGCGGAAAACTACAGAGCGTCCGTGAAAGCGGGTCTTGCGGTCCGCAAATGGATGAAGGCGGAGAAGCTCGACGGAGTGACCGTCAACTTCCTGCATATGGATACGTCGGGTCTTCCGAAGGTGCCGTTCGTCGAATGCTGCAAGATCATGGGACGCGGACAGGGCTACGCCGGAGAGGGCGACAACCTGACCGCCGGACTTGTCGCGTCGCTTATCAAAGCGTATCCCGACACTACGTTTACCGAAATGTTCTGTCCGGACTGGCGTGAAAACACGATACTTCTGAGCCATATGGGCGAGATGAACCCGAATCTGACGGAGAACAAGCCCCTGCTTTACGACAAGCCGTTCAGCTACAACTCATGCGGCGACACTACCGCGCTTTCCGCGTGCTTCAAGACCGGCAAAGCTGTGCTCGTTAACCTTGCACCGTCGGAATGGGGCTTCACGCTGATCTTGTCCGAGGTCGATCTCGTTCAGAGCGGAAACGCGGATCAGGCGTACGTGAAGGAAGTACGCGGCTGGATGAAGCCTCATATGCCGCTGCCTGAATTTCTTAAAGCATATTCGGAAGCCGGCGGCACGCACCATTCCGCGATGGTCTACGGCGCCGACGTCGACGATCTTGCGGCTTTCGGTGAAATGATGGGATTTGACGTTGAGATCATTTGAGGAGAGACGATGAAACCTGTAATAAGAACGCCTTATTTTGAAATAGGAACAAAGAACTACGTATACGGCGACACGGTGCTCGAATACGCGAAGGCCGCCGACAAAGCGGCTGAAAAATACGATATAGACGTGCTTTTCATCACCCCCGCCGTTGAGATACGGCGAGTGGTCGAAAACACGAAGCATCTGATCGTCCTCGCACCGTACATGGACACGCTGCGCCCCGGCCGCGGAATGGCTGATATACTCCCCGAGGCGCTCAAAGCCGCGGGAGCGCAGGGCGTCGTCATAAACCACTGCGAAAAGCCGATGAGCCTGCCGCAGATGAAAAAGACGATAGACCGCGCAAGAGAGCTCGATTTCCTCGTTTTCGCCTGCGCGGACACGCTTGAGGAGGCGAAGGCGATTGCGCAGCTCCACCCCGATATAATAAATCCCGAGCCCTCGCAGATCATAGGCGGCGGCAACGGCGTATCTCCGATGGATTACGTAAAGGATTCCATAAAAGTGATAAAGGAGATATACCCCGACATCCTGGTCGAACAGGCGGCGGGCATAACGAACGGTCAGCAGGTATACGATTTCATAATGGCGGGATCCGAGGCGGCGGGCGCCGCTTCCGGGATCATGAACGCAAAGGATCCCGTTGCGATGATAGACGAGATGATAGCCGCGACGAGACGCGCCGCGGACGATCTTAAAAAACGTGAGGCGTGATATGGTATTCAAAAAGAAATTCAAGGTACAGTCAAATCACCGCGCGGTAAGCTTCCACGATATCACCGACCGGGTGAAGGAAGCCGTCGCGGAATCCGGGATAAAGGACGGGATCGTCGTCGTATATTCTCATCATACGACCTGCTCCGTCATAACGCAGGAGTGCGCCTTCGACAAGTCCATGACCGGGCTTGAAACGCTGCAGCAGGACCTCGTGAACGTGTTCGAGGAGTGGATCCCGACGTGCAGATACGAGGGAATGTATCTCCATCCCGGCAAAAAAGCGCTTGATTTCGCCGAGAAGCACGGTGAGGACAACTTCGGCTGTCACAACACGGACGCCCATCTGCGTTCGTCGATAATCGGCAGGAACGTGACGGTAGTCATCGAAGACGGCGAAGCCGATCTCGGTGAATTCGGACGCGTGCATTTCATAGACTGGGATCAGACGCGCGGACGCGAACGCACCGTGCAGATAATGATAATAGGAGAATAAGGTCAGCCTTGGGGCGTAAGCCTCAAGGCTTTTCCGCCGTAAAATGGAAACAAAGAAAACACCGGACAAGATACTCGTACGCGGGGCGCGCGTCCATAATCTCAAAAACGTAAACGTCGATATACCGCTCGGAAAGATCGTGGGCGTAGCCGGCGTGTCCGGCTCCGGAAAATCGTCGCTTGCGCTCGGCGTGCTTTACGCGGAGGGCTCGCGCCGGTATCTGGAATCGCTGTCCACGTATACGCGCCGCAGGATGACTCAGGCGGGCAGAGCGGACGTTGACGAGGTCAGATACGTCCCGGCGTCGCTCGCGCTGCATCAGCGCCCCGGAGTGCCGGGCATACGCTCGACCTTCGGCACGGGCACGGAGCTTTTGAACAGTCTCAGACTTATGTTCTCGCGTCTGTCGAGTCACAGATGCCCGAACGGACATTACGCGGAGCCGACGCTCGCCGTCGCCGCGGAGCAGGCTGTCGTCTGCCCCGTCTGCGGGGTAAGCTTTTACGCTCCGTCCGCTGAGGAGCTCGCCTTTAACAGCGAGGGCGCGTGCAGAAAATGCGGAGGAACGGGCACGGTGAGGACCGTCGACCGCTCCACCCTCGTGCCGGACGAATCGCTTACGATAGACGAAGGCGCTGTCGCGCCGTGGAACAGTCTTATGTGGTCGCTCATGACGGACGTGTGCCGCGCCATGGGCGTCCGTACCGACGTGCCGTTCCGCGAGCTTACGGATGAGGAAAAAGAGATCGTATACGACGGCCCGATGGTAAAAAAACACATATTCTACCGTCCGAAAAGCAAGGAAAGCGTTACCGCCGGAGAAATGGATTTTACGTATTACAGCGCGACGGCGACGGTTATGAACGCCCTTGCGAAGGTGAAGGACGAGGCGGGCATGAAGCGCGTCGAAAAATTCCTGAAGGAAGAGCCGTGCCCCGAATGCGGAGGCACGCGCTTATGCGAGCGCGCACGCGCGCCGCGCCTCTGCGGCAGGTCGCTGCCGGAGGTCTGCGCGTATCCGCTCGGTCAGCTTGTAAAATGGGTCGACTCCGTTCCCGAAGGCCTTCCGGAATATATGCGTCCGATGGCGAAGAGCATTTGCGAATCGTTTGACGACGCGTCGGCGAGGCTGATCGAGCTCGGACTTTCGTATCTGTCGCTTGACCGTCCGTCTTCCACTCTTTCGACGGGCGAACGCCAGCGGATGCAGCTCGCGCGCGCCGTCAGAAACCGCACGACGGGCGTTCTGTACGTGCTTGACGAGCCGTCGATAGGTCTGCATCCTTCAAACATCGTCGGGCTTTGCCGCGTTATGGACGATCTCGTCGCGGACGGAAACTCCGTCGTCCTCGTCGACCACGATCTTCAGATCATGTCGCATGCGGATCACCTGATAGAGCTCGGTCCCGGCGCCGGAGCGGACGGCGGCAGAATCGTCGCTCAGGGGTCGCTTGAAGAGGTCAGAAACGATCCGGGATCGCTCATAGGCTCGTATCTGTCCGGAAAAAGAAGCGCGACGGTAAGATCCGCCGCGAAGGACGTTTTCGCAAACGGGACGATCACGGTGAAGACGAAAGCGATACACACGGTCAAGCCGCTCACGCTGTCGATACCGAAAGGGATGCTCACGGTCGTGACCGGTGTTTCCGGCTCCGGCAAAACGACGGCGGTGCTCGAAAGCCTCGTCCCCGCGCTCAGATCGCTTACGCGCGGCGACAGGATGCCGGACCACGTGCAATACGCCGACGCGCCTGGCATAACCGCCGTAAAGATGATCGACGCGACGCCGATCGGCATAAACGTCCGCAGCACCGTTGCGACGTACGCGAACGTCCATGACGAACTGCGGAAAATATACGCAAAGACAAAAGACGGAAAAGCCGCCGGCTGCAAAGCGGGCGACCTGTCGTACAACACGGGAGCCCTGCGCTGTCCGGTCTGTGACGGGACCGGCAGCATCAGCCTTGACGTTCAGTTTTTGCCGGACGTCGAGATCCCCTGTACGGAATGCCGCGGCTCGCGTTATTCAAAAGCCGCGTACGGCATAAAGTATAAGAACGCGGACGGCGTTGAAAAGTCTCTTCCGGAGCTTATGAGCATGGACGTAAAATCAGCTCTTTCGTTCTGCAGGGATATAAAGAGCGTCGAGCCGCGTCTGCGGACGCTGTGCGGGCTCGGTCTCGGATATCTGACTCTCGGCGAGCAGACGCCGAGCCTTTCCGGCGGCGAGGCTCAGAGACTCAAGCTCGCGTTTGAAATGGGCAGAGGGCAGGACGACGCCGTATTCGTATTCGACGAGCCGACGATAGGACTCCACCCGTCCGACGTTTCAACGCTTCTGTCCGTACTTTTCAGCCTGCGCGATAACGGGGCGACCGTAGTCGTGATAGAGCACGACACGGACGTCATACGCTCGGCGGACCACGTCATAGACATGGGTCCGGGCGGAGGAGACGAGGGCGGACGGATAGTATTCGAGGGCACGCCGGATGAAATGAGGCGCTGTCCGGAAAGCGTCACCGGCAGATTTATATGAGGAATGAAATGAAAACAAACGAAACAGGACGCGCGGATCTTCACGTACATACGAATCTTTCACTCTGCGCGCCCGGGACCACGTTCGTCTCGTCATATCTGCCGTACTGCGGCGACGAGGGCGTAGATATACTCGGCATATCGAACCATCTTTACGCTCATATGACGGACGTCCGCGGCGCGGATTATATGGAGTATATACTCCGCGGCAGAAAAGAGATCGAGGCGATCGAAGACCCCGGAGTCAGGATAATATTCGGCTGTGAATCCGAGCTTTTTTACGGACAGGAGCCGGGGCTCAGCCACCGGGATGAGCATAACTTCGATTACGTGTTACTGGCGCCGAGCCATATTTTCAATCAGATGGGCTTTTACCGCGATTACGATCTGTCGGACGCCGGCAAGGTGCGCGATCTGATCCTGAAGCAGTTCGAGCGGGCGTGCATGGCCGAATATGAGATCCCGTCCGGCATCTGCCATCCGCTTTATCCGATATGCTGTCCGTGGGAGCAGGAGGTCGTGGACGGAATGACCGATTCACAGCTTACGGAATGCTTTGAGCTTGCGCGGGAGAAAGGAAAAAGCATTGAGATACACGCGTGTCTGTACAGACACGGAACACAGCTTGACGGGGAGGGACTTTCGCCGTCTTATCTGAGAATACTGTCGTTTGCGAAAAAATGCGGGTGCAAATTCCACTTCGGCTCCGACGCGCACGCGCCGGACGCCTTCATCGGATCGCACGCCCGTTTAAGACGCGCGGCGGAAAGAATAGGTATCAACGGGGACGATATGTGGCGCCCGTGGGAGGAGATAAAATGACACCTTTTGAACAACTTTGCAAGACCCTTGAAGAAAAAGCGCCCGGCGCGTATATGGCGGCGGAAATGACGGTCGACGGTTACGCAGAACGGAAATTCCGTTTGGGCGACGGCGCTCATAATCTGTACTCGATAAGCAAATCGGTGACTTCGTGCGCCGTCGGCATGCTCGAGGAGGAGGGAAGGCTGAAGGACACGGATACGGTGTATTCGCATATCCCGGAGCTTTTCCCGGAGGATCACGACCCGAAGTGGAGCGTCGTCACGCTTGCCGACGTCATGCACCATAAAACGGGGTATAAAGAAGAGGCGAACATCGATATCGACGTGATGGACTTCCGGGCTGACGGGCATGAGGATTTTCTGAAACATATACTCAGCCTGCCGCTCGTGTACGAGCCGGGAAAAGGACCGTTCGTATACTGCGATACGAACTACTATCTCATCGGCCGCGTTGTCGAAAAGATCACGGGCGTGACGCTCGGCGCGTTTTTGCAGACGCGCATGTTCAATCCGCTGAAATGGCGCGGAAACGCGTGGGGCGTATGCCCGCAGAACCATACGCTCGGCGGGACCGGGCTTTTCGCCACCGCGCGCGATCTCTGCGCCTACGGCCTGATGCTCGCCTGCGGCGGAGAATTCGAGGGAAAAAGGATCCTTACGCCGTCGTGGATCGAAAAAGCCAAGGGCGAGCCGGGAGAATACGGATACGGCTTCACCAATTCTCATTCGGAGAAGTTTTTCATAACCGGCGGCGCGTACGGGCAGTGCCTGTACATAATACCGGAAAAGAAAATGTCGTTCTGCGTCCTGGGACACGATATGCCGCTTGACGCGATACACAAGGAGGTCCTGCCGCTTTATTTGCCGTAAAACGGCGCGGCGGACAGATATAAAAAGATACCGTTACGGGGGCGTAATCGCCCGGAACGGTATCTTTCCTTTATATCCGCGGCAGGTTATTTGAGACGCGGAAGTATGCGTTCGAACCATTCGTCGGCTTGCTTTTTCTCCTCGTCCGACGCGCCGGAGAACGGCAGAAACGAGCTTTGAACGAACAGAACGTCGTCTATCACGTTCGCGCCGCTTTCCCTGAGCTTTGCGATGAATTCCGCGGCTTCCTTTTCGGGTCTGTCGGTGTACAGCGCCACGTTTTTGACTGTGCCCGGCTTCAGATTCGAGCAGAAACGGCGCACGTCGTCCGGCAGCTTCAGAAGCGAAGACATACCGAGCACAAGAAGCTTTTCCCTGTCAAGCGAGTAGTCCGGCGGTATCTTGTCCGGCTTGTATTCATCCGAGTTCTTTGAAAGATACTCCGCAAGATCCACCATCTTTTTCTTTTTCGAAAAATAAATCACTCTCATTTTCATGGCAGCGCATCTCCTTTTTTTCTTATTATATCACCTTTGATCCGGCAAGTCAATAGCCTTTTGAAATAAAAAATGTCTTTGATAGGAAACATTCAGTTCTTATTACTGTAAAAAATAAATGTTGAAATAGGCGTTCAGCGGTGATAAAATTGAATAAAAAGTAATACAGTCAAGAAAGGTACGTAAACAATGAAAAAAATCATCGTGTTTCTGATGGCGGCAGTCATGATATTGGCTTCCTTTACCGTGTCGCCCGTTGCCGTATCGGACGACGACCTTCCGACTCTGGTATACGAACCCGTGACGTGTACGGTGAAAACGGGTGAAAGAGCCGTTCTGAGCGTTACGGCGTCCGGAGACGATCTCGTATTCAGCTGGCTCATGCAGACGAGCGAGGGCGGAGAAGACCGCACCTTTGACTTTACAAAGGACGCGGGCGTTAAGGGCTTTGAGGCGCTTGACGGCACCGGCAAGATGAAGGTATCGTTCAAGACCGAGACTCTTGAAAACGGCAGAGTAAAGCATCAGCTGATAATCGATAACATACGCGATTTCAACTACGGCGCCGTCGCGACCTGCACAGTGGCGAACAAAGCGGGTGCAATAAACTGCGACCCGGCGACAATATATACGTCCGACAACGCGCCGAAGCAGCTGACGGTCGAGCTTATAGCCGAATTTTCGGTAAGACGCTTCAAGCTCGTAAAGCTCGCAGCCAACGCGTATATCCCCGAAGGCGCGGGATATACGGATGACGATATAGAATACAACTGGTATAAAACTCCGGACGGAAAGAAGGAGCACGGCGTTGCGCTCGACGAGCACGATCCGATCCTCATGGCTGACGCGTACGCTACGTCGCCGGGACCCCATTCCTTCTACTGCCAGATATACGTCAAACACGGTATAACCGATTTCTTTTATGAGACCGGCGTAACGCATATGAGAGTCTACGAACCTATATTCGATATGACGTTCGATAAGAAAGAGGTCAGAGTATTCGAGGACGAGGACGTTACGATAAACATGAACGTCACGATCGACCCGGAAAAGGACAAGGGCGAGCTCTCGTATCAGTGGTATAAGGGCGGACACCCCGCGGATATCAATATAAAAATCCCCGGCGAGAACGGAAAGAGCATCACGCTCAAGGGCGGCAACAAGGCTGCGATCGAGTATTATACCTGCGTCGTTACGAACAAGACGAGCGACGACTTTGAATTCGACAACTCAGCCGACGACAAGCCTTACGTCAAGGTCATATTCACCGGCGACAAGCCCGTAAAAATAGTGAAGGAGCCTTATGACGCCACAGCGAAGGCGGGAAATGAAGTGAAATTCTCGGTACAGGCTGAGAACGCCGCAAGCTATCTCTGGTATCTTGTCCCCGCGGACGGCGGTACGCCGGTCCCGCTCAACGGCGCGTCGGATATTACGGCGGAGGGAGCGGAAACGGATACTCTCACGGTGAAAGCCGCGCCCGGGCTTGACGGCTGCGCGTTTTACTGCCTGATCAAATCCCCGGAGGGCTGGGAATTCAATACAAGAAACGCTCTGCTCACCGTTGAGGCGGATCAGAACGCCGATTTCCCGAAGGTCACGGATCTGAAGGATTCTTATACAGCCCACGTCGGAGAAGAGATTACGATCACCGTCAACGCCTCCGTCAACGACGGCGGTACGCTCCACTATCAGTGGATCGTGTGCGACGAAAAGGGCAATATCATCTCAAGCATCGAGAACAACGACAAAAACACCTTCACCCCGGACAATACAAAAGCCGGCGTGACATACTATATGTGCTCCGTAAGGAACGAAGTCGAAGGAAAGCACGACAGTACGAGCCTGACGTATCCGGTCAGGGTCGAATTCGTCGAGGCTGTCATCCCGGAGGGGACCGAGACAGAGCATAACACGGAGAATAATACGGATACACAGACGGATAACGTACCCGGCGGCTCCGAAGGACGCGGCAAAGCCGTGATCATCCTCGGCGCAATCGTCGCGGTGCTCGCGCTCGCGCTTGCCGGCACGGGAATATTCGTCCTTATCAAAAACGGAAAAAAGAATAAAAAACAGTAACGTGTAAATGAAAGCTCCCCGAAGCACGCGCTTGCGGTGTACTTCGTAAGGAAGTACACCGCAGCTAAATTCGCTTCGCGAGCTAAATTGACCTTCGGTCAGCTAAATTCGCTTCGCAAGCTGAATTCGGCTGCGCCGAGCTTACAGGCGAATTTAATTTAGCTGCCGCAAAGCGGCAATTCAGCTGATTTATACATCATTCCTGCGTCGGTTTGTTTCTTCCTTACGCAGCCTCTCCTTTCGGGGAGTTTTTTATTCAACGCCGATCATGAACGCGTTCGGCGGTATCTTGCCTGAGCTTTGAAGCTGCGCGCTGTTCCGCGTCACGTTGTTTTCAAACGCGTACGCAAGCATCGCGGTCTTGCTGCCCGCCGGTACGTGTACGAGTACCGTATCGGCTGAGATTATTTCGGCTTCGGCTGTATTCTGCTTGCCCGCCGTGCCGACGGAGAACCCGGCGACGGTCTCTTTGTACGAGGTCGATCTCAGCCCTTCGCCGACGTTTTTGAACTTTACTGTTACCGTTTCACCGTCCTCGGACAGAACGGCTGACACGGGCTCGGGCGGGAGGCTGTCGTTTTCGGTGCCGATGTTGAACTGACGGAATAAAACGGCTGATACGATGCGTCTCGCAAGCTCGTCTTTTTTGAACGAGTGCATATGATCGTAATAGTATTCATCCGGTCCGAGGTCGAACGAAGGGATGAGCGTGCAGTCCGCGATCTGCTTCGCGGCGTTGTACTGTGATACGCGTATGTTTCTGACAAATCCGAACTGAGCCTCCGATTTTTTCGTATATGAGCAGAGCTGAACGTTGTATACGGGAAAATCGTATCCGAAAAGCTGTCTCATCCCGGTAAAATATCCGTTCACGTGATCGGGGTATTTCTTCGCGCTGCCGCTGTTCTGGGCTTCGCTTTCGCCCTGGAAAAAGATCATGCCGCTGACTGAAAGACCGACGAACGGATGCATCAGAGTATTGTAATAGCCGCCTTGAAGCGCAACGGCTCCGCCCTTGAAGCCCAGCTCCGACGCGAGCTCCTCCGGCATAAGCTCCTGTATCACGGCGCCTGCCGCGCCGGTGCAGATCACGCCGACGGGAACGCCTGTCCCGGCGGCGAGCCTGCGGGCGAAGAAGAACGCGAGCGCGCTCGTCCCCATGCAGTTCGCCTCGTCGGGAAGCTTTCAGCCCCAGCTGTCCGACAACAGATCGGATTGCGGAGTTTTTTGCTTTTCACGCTCGGCAAGCGCGGCGACGCCGGACTGCATCACGAAGCGGATCGGCTCGTTTTCGTCAAACTCCGTCTTGTTTATCGCGCCGTATATCTGCGACAGCGTCACCTCGGCGTTTGACTGACCGGAAAGCAGCCAAACGTCGCCGAAAAGCACGTCGTCAAACGCCGCCCTGTTGCCGAATTCATCCTCTATGAGCACGGATACAGGCTCTGCCGACGCCTGCCGCGGGGGAAACGTCAGCTTCCACCGTCCGTCCGAAACGGACGTGAGATAAGATTCCGTACCGACGGTGCCGCGTATCACGGAGCCGTCTCTGTTCGAGGTCCCCCAGACAGAGTATTCACGGTCACGCTGAAGTACCATGTGCGAGCCGAATACGGCAGGCACGTGAAGCTCGGCATAAGGATCCTCGGAGGGCTCGAACACGAGCTCCGTTTCCGTGTCGGTCTGAGGCTCCGTTTCCGTCACGGGCGCGGTCTCCGTCTCCGTCTCGCGCGGCACGCATTCCGTCACGGTTTCCGTTCCGACGACGGAAGGCTCGGCTGAGCACGACGCCGCCTGGATGAGTATGATCAAAAGAAGCAGTACGGATAGTATTTTTTTCATTTTATATTCCTTATTTTTTTAAACTCCGGTCAGATCGAAATTCGGCGTATATTGCGACGAGGCTGACGACGGCTCCTGAAAAAAGCCCTTGAAGCCGAGCCTGAGCGCGGCGTCGGATACTCTTCTGTATTCAAGCTTCGTCAGCCGTCTGTTTATCTCCCTGTGTTCTGATGCGCCGTACATCGGCGTGTACTGCGCCATAAGAGACAGAAGATATTTTTCGGTACCGAACAGAGAGGAAAGACGCTCGAGCACGGATATGCTTTCTTCCTTGTGCGACGGCAGAACGAGATGCCTTACGATAACGCCGGACGTCATCATCCCGTCGTCTCCGTATTCACAGCCGCCGCGCTGGCGCAGCATTTCCCGCAGAGCCGCCTCCGCTGCCTCCGGATAATCGGGAGCGGAGGAATACGCGGCTGACAGTCCGGGGCTTACGTATTTGAAATCCGGCAGATAAATATCGACGTATCCGTCAAGCAGCTGCAGCGTCGAGACGCGCTCGTATCCGGACGTGTTGTATACGACCGGAACCGCCGGGCGGTAAATATTGAGCGCTTTGATGATATCCGTGACGTACGGGGTGGGGGATACGAGGTTGATATTATGTACGCCCTGCGCTTCGAGCCGTTTGAATATCTCGGACAGCTCGTACGGCGTCACCGGCTTGCCGGCGCCTCCGCGCGAGATCGGAGTATTCTGACAGAAAACGCAGCGCAGCGGGCACGCCGGAAAGAATACGGCGCCGGAGCCGTTTTTTCCCGAGATCGGCGGCTCCTCGCAGTAATGCGGCGCGGCTCGGCATACTCTGAGCGTGTCGGCGCCGCATACGCCGCGTTGATCCGGGCGTTTTGCACCGCATTTTCTCGGGCAAAGTGTGCAATTTAACATAAAAATCCTTTACAAATCCGTTTTTATGGTATATAATAAAGAAAACGGAGGTCGTTGTTATGTGGGAAAGAATTGACGAATTGTGCCGGGAGGCGACAGAGAATTATCTCGTGCCGTCAGCCGTCGCCGCTGTGGGCGACAAAAACGGAGTATATTATAAAAAAGCTTTCGGATGGTCGCGCGTCATCATGAACGAGGATGAGCCGGACGGAGTTTTCAAGGGTCCGATACCGGATAACGCGATACCCGCGTCGACCGATACCGTGTACGACATGGCGTCTCTGTCCAAACTGCTTTCGACGACGATGGTCGTTCTGCGCCTCGTCGAGGAAGGGTATATGACACTTGCGGACACGGTCGGCAGATATTTCCCCGACGCGCCGGAGGATAAACGGAATATTTCCGTAAAACAGCTTATGACGCATTGCAGCGGTATCACCGCTCATTTCAACCTTGAATCCGAATGCGAAAAAGGGTTCGATATCGCGCACGCCGTTCTGAACTATCCGCTGAAATATGAAGCCGAAACAAAGGTCGAATACACGTGCATGGGATATATCCTGCTTGCGAAAATGGCGGAGGTCTGCACGGGAAAAAGACTTGACCAGCTTGCCGACGAATACGTTTTCGGACCGCTCGGAATGAAACGGACCGGCTACTGTCCGAAGGAGAACGCAAGGTTTGAGCTTGCCGATATAGCGACCGAGGAATGGTCGCCGAGATCGCGCCGGTACATACACGGCGTGGTCCACGACGAAAACGCGAGATGGTCTGGCGGGATATCCGGAAACGCCGGAGTTTTCTCCTGCGTCGACGACCTGTGCCGTTTCGGAGCCATGCTCTCCGGCAGAGGAGAGTTCGAGGGCAAAAGATTCCTGTCCGAAAATACATTTGAGCTTTCGGTAAAGAACCATACCCCGTACGGCCCGGAGTCGAGAGGGCTCGGCTTCCAGCTCACCACAGGCGGCTACAACGCCACGGGAGACCTCTTTTCACCGTATTCATACGGGCATAACGGATTCACCGGAACGTCGCTTTACTGCGACAGCAGGACCGGCATGTACGTCGTGCTTCTGACGAACAGAGTACATTACACGCGCAAAAGCGACGGACTTTACCGCTTCCGCCGCGCGCTTCACAACGCGGCGACCGCGGAGTACTCACGTATGATTATACAACGTCAGGTGTGAAATGTTGTGATTGTAATGTTGAATTTTTGTAAAAGGTAGTGTTATGATTAAAAAAATGGCAGCCGTAATAACGGCTTTGC
Organism: uncultured Ruminococcus sp.; assembly: GCA_902762505.1. Lineage (GTDB taxonomy): Bacteria > Bacillota > Clostridia > Oscillospirales > CAG-272 > UBA1248. Next base: position 13,528 of record CACWOQ010000012.1, read on the forward strand.
TTCTGGTTTTCTCGGTCTTCGTCCACGCGGCGCCTTCTCCGGATCAGCTGATATACAGTCCCGATTTCAGCGGAGGCGGGCTTCCGTCGGGGACGGACGTCATATTCGGAGACGACGGGTATATAGGAGTCGAGGACTCCGCGCTCGTGCTCGAAGCTGCGGCGACGTATCCCCCGGTCACGACCGTACTGTTTCCGCATAAGGTGACGGAATCCGTGTTCACGTATTCCGCCGATATCGTCGTGCGCGATTATCTGTCGGGCAACTGCTGGTTTTCGCTCTGCTTCTGCGCCGTGAACGAGGATCTTTCTTATCAGTTCACCGCGTTCTGCGGCGACGGCGGAGTCTGTTTCAGATTCAAGAACGGCGCCTCTTCCTGGAAAACGCTGTCGTCCTCGGGTCTGCATACTCTTGCCGGGCAGGAAGGCGTTGAAAGCTTCGGCGAAAACGGGATCGTACGCGATACCGCGGTAAGGTTCGCTGTCACGGTATCGAACGGCGTCGCCTACGGGACCGTTGACGGCGTGACCGTGCTTGAAGCGAGGATCGCTGACGGGACGGTCGGATACGTCGGTATAGACGGCAGAGGAGTGAAGCTCGACGTTTCGAACGTCACGGTAAGCACGTCCGTACCGGACGCGGTGTCCGCGGCGGACGCGTTCGGCTGCCGTACCTACCGTCAGCCGGGCGGATTATGCGAGCCGCCGCTGCTTATCCGGCGGGATAAGAACACCGCCGGCGGATATACCGCCGATTCCGCGCGCCCCGGCGCCGTGATGATGACGGTGCGGTTTTCCTCCGGGGTGCTTCACGCGTATGACGGAGCGGTCGATCTCGGACCTCTTAATCAAAGACTCGAGCTTATAAAGGATCTGTGCATACCCGCGTTTTTCGTCTCTGACGACACAGCCGCTGCGGCTCTGTCCGGATATATGACGGAAAACGGCGTGCTTGACGCGTTCGTCGTCGTTACGCGTACGTCGCTTTTACCGCTGTTTCGCGGCAATCCGTACGCGCGGCTCGTTCTCGATCTGTCGTCGCGCGACGCGGCGGACGTTTCCGAAACCGTAAAAACCCTGTATTCCAACGGCATAAGAACGGTGATGCTTTCTTCGATAGCCGCGGATCCCGATACCGTATTCGCTCTGCATAAAATGCTCGTTTCGGTCTGGTCTTCGGCGGGATCGTCTCACTCGGATGAGATAAAAGCGCTGCTGTCCGGCGCCGACGCCGTGGTCACAGCCGATCACGCGAGCCTCTCATCGTTTCTCTCATCCGTGACGGATACGCTTTCCGTCAGACGCCCTGTCGCCGTGTCGGACGGCGGAAACGTTGCCGCCGCCCCGTACGGCACGCTCAAAGCCGTGCTTTCGGCGCTCGACAAGGGAGCGTCCGCGGTCAGGCTCAGAGTCAGATCGAGCCGTGACGGGATCGCCGTACTCTGTGAAGGCGAGACGACGGTCGGGATGTCGTCCGTGATCCCGGTATCTTCGTCCGGTATCTCGTCTCTGAAATCTTTGACATATTCGGACGTCCGCATGAGCGACGACGACCGCATCGCAACGCTCGAGGAGCTTTTTGAAAAAGTATACCGCGAGTATGAGGATTCCGTGTTCCATATAGACGTATACGATAAGACCACCGCGGAGAGGATACTCACCCTCGCCGATGAATACGATATGAAACAGCGCTGCGTGATCCTGTCGGACGATCCGGAGATCCTGTCGGCTGTCGCCCTGAACGGCGGCGCGTCGGCTTACACCGGCGTTATAAACGTATGGGACGGCAGAGGCACGGACGCGTCTCTTTGCTCGATGATCGGCGTGCTGTGCAGGTACAATTCGGTTTATTACGGCGATCCCTCGTACGTTCCCGCCGAATTTCTTTACGAGCTTCACGATAGAGGCGTGCAGGTCGTCGCCTCATCGGGAGAAGCCGGACTTCTCGACGGATACGACGCCTTTGCCGCGCCGTCGTCCGAGACGGCGAAGCTTCCTTACGGCCTGTACGCGACGGTCGACGCCGACGGCAGGCTGAACGTAAAGCTGCGCTGTCTTGACGGAGCCGAGCGCGACGTCACTGCGCTTTGCTCGATCCTGCCCGTGAGCGGCTCTCCCGTTCTTTCGTCGGGCGCGGTTTCAGGCAGCGGCGAATTCATCGTGACGTGTCCTTTCACCGGCGACGACGGAAGAAAGTACAAAACGGCGTCGCAGGTGCTTTCCGTGACGGAGAAGGGGACGGAAACGGGGGCTGAGACCGAGCCGCAGCCGTCCGGCGGCGGCACTCTGACGGCGGCAATAATCGCCGGAGGCGCCGCAGTCGTCGTCGGAGGGCTCCTGATCCTCGGTTTTATGAGCCGTAAAAGGCGAAAAACGGAGCAGGAAGACGCCTGAATGTAAAAAGATATCAAACTTTGCGTTTAATTTAATAAAATTTTTATATTTCGCTGTTGACAAAACGCGCGTTTTATGATATACTGACCACAATTGTGTATATAAACCACGTATTGTGCCGCCCGAAAAACGCGGCGCCCCGAAAGGAAAGAGTATGAAGCCCGCAGATGTGGCAAAAAGCGATCTCACCGTAGGTTACAACAGTTCGCTTAAGCTTGTCAGAGCAGGAAAAGCGACGCTTTTATATGTCGCGAACGACTGCGCGCCGCACATAAAGACGGCGGCGAGACAGATGGCGGACGAATACGGCGTACCCGTTGATGAGACGCGCGGCATGGCCGCGCTGCAGCAGATGTGCGGTATCGACGTGGGATGCGCCGTGTGCGCGGTACGCAGAAAAGAAAACTGATACCGAACGGCAAAGGCTATCCGGTGCCTTGCCTTTAGTATAAAACATATTCCGTGTGAAAGGAGGAAATCCATGCCGACATTCAATCAGCTCGTTAAGAACGGCCGTCAGCAGAAAGTGTACAAATCCAAGGCTCCCGTGCTTCAGAAGAGCTACAACTCGCTGAAGAAACGCGCTACGGATCAGAGCTCTCCCCAGAAGAGAGGCGTCTGCACCAAAGTCACCACCGCTACACCTAAGAAGCCGAACTCCGCTATCCGTAAGATCGCGAGAGTCAAGCTCGTCAACGGTCTTGAGGCAACGTGCTATATCCCCGGTATCGGCCACAACCTGCAGGAGCACAGCGTAGTTCTCATACGCGGCGGCAGAGTACGTGACCTTCCCGGTGTACGTTACCACATCATCCGCGGTACGCTCGATACTCAGGGCGTCGCCAAGAGAATGCAGGGCCGCTCGCTCTACGGAGCAAAGAGACCCAAAACCAAATAATCTCACGTCGTTGTGAGAGGAGTACAGGAAAGTATTCTATATATGACGGCATAAATCATACGGAAATGTTTTGTATTACCGTTTGACCGCCGCATTTACGGATCTTATTTTTCGAGTACCTATGATATCATAAATCTATATGAAGGAGGGAAGCATAATGCCGAGAAGAGGTCAAATATCAAAGAGAGACGTTCTGCCGGATCCGCTGTATAATTCCAAGCTCGTAACGAAGCTTATAAACAACATCATGCTGGACGGTAAAAAAGGCGTTGCTCAGAAGATAGTTTACGACGCATTCGAGATAGTTGAAGAAAAATCCGGAAAGAATCCTCTCGAAGCGTTCCAGGCGGCACTTGAGAACATCATGCCGAAGCTGGAAGTAAAAGCTCGTCGTGTAGGCGGCTCCACGTACCAGGTTCCTATGGACGTACGCCCCGAAAGACAGAGAACGCTCGGTCTCCGCTGGCTCACGAGATATTCGAGAGAACGCAGCGAGAGAACGATGGCCGCTCGCTTAGCAGGCGAGATTCTTGACGCCATGAACAATACCGGTTCTGCCGTTAAGAAGAGAGAAGATACGCATAAAATGGCTGAGGCTAACAAGGCCTTCGCACATTACAGAGTTTGATTTCAGGAGTTGTTTTGTAAATGCCGAGAGAATATCCGCTTGAATTAACAAGGAATATCGGAATAATGGCTCATATCGACGCCGGTAAGACGACTACCACGGAACGCATACTGTTCTACACCGGTAAGACTCACAAGATCGGCGAGACTCATGACGGCTCCGCAACCATGGACTGGATGGAACAGGAGCGTGAGCGCGGTATTACGATCACGTCTGCCGCGACGACCTGCTTCTGGAGAGGAAACAGGATAAACATTATCGACACCCCCGGCCACGTTGACTTCACGGTAGAGGTCGAACGTTCGCTTCGCGTACTTGACGGTGCTGTCACCGTATTCTGCGCAAAAGGCGGAGTCGAGCCTCAGTCTGAAACTGTCTGGCGTCAGGCCAACAAGTATCATGTGCCCAGAATGGCTTATGTCAACAAGATGGACATAATGGGCGCAAACTTTTATCGCGTTGTCGATATGATCAGGGAAAGACTCAAAGCCAATCCCGTCCCGATACAGCTTCCGATCGGTCAGGAGGATTCGTTTATCGGTATCATCGACCTTATGGAGATGGTAGCCGATATAAACTCCACCGACGATCAGGGAAAAGTAGTAAAAATCGAAGAGATCCCCGCGGACATGCTCGATAAAGCCAAAGAGTACCGTGAAAAAATGGTCGAGGCCATTGCCGAGACCGACGACGCTCTTATGGAAAAGTTCATATCCGAAGAGGAGATCACCGTCCCGGAGCTTAAAGCCGCTCTGCGCAAAGCCGTGATAGCCAACGAGCTGATACCCGTTTGCTGCGGCACGTCCTTCAAAAACAAGGGCGTACAGAAGCTGCTTGACGCGATCGTGGATTATATGCCCTCGCCTCTGGACGTACCCGCAATCAAAGGTACCGTCCCCGGCACGGGCGAACCGACTGAACGCCATCCGAGCGATTCGGAGCCGTTCTCCGCACTCGCTTTCAAGATCATGACCGACCCGTACGTCGGAAGACTCTGCTTCTTCAGAGTTTATTCCGGCACCGTCGTCGCAGGTACCACCGTGTACAACTCGACGAAGGGCACGCGTGAGCGTATGGGCAGACTCTTGCAGATGCACGCGAACGACCGTAAGGATATAGACTGCTGCTACTCCGGCGACATCGCCGCCGTTGTCGGCATCAAAAATACCACGACGGGCGACACGTTCTGCGACGAGAAAGCCCCGATCATACTTGAAAGCATGGAATTCCCGGATCCCGTTATCCGCGTCGCCATCGAACCGAAGACCAAAGCCGGTCAGGAAAAGATGGGCATCGCTCTGTCGAAGCTCGCGGAAGAGGACCCGACGTTCCGTACCTATACCGACGAAGAGACCGGTCAGACGATCATCGCCGGCATGGGAGAGCTTCACCTTGAGATAATCATCGACAGACTGCTGCGTGAGTTCAAGGTCGAGGCTAACATCGGTAAGCCCCAGGTCTCCTACAAAGAGACTATCAGAAAGGAAGCTTATTCCGATACGAAATTCGCCCGTCAGTCCGGCGGACACGGTCAGTACGGTCACGTCAAGATCAGTATCGAGCCGAACGAACCGGGCAAAGGCTACGAATTCGAGAGCAAGGTCGTCGGCGGTGAAGTCCCGAAGGAATACATCCCTGCGATCGACGCGGGTATCCAGAGCGCGCTGCAATCCGGCGTGCTTGCGGGCTACAACGTCGTTGACGTAAAAGTCACGCTGCTCGGCGGTTCGTATCACGAGGTGGACTCCTCCGATATGGCGTTCAAGATCGCGGGTTCAATGGCGATCAAGGACGCGCTGAAGAAGGCGGACCCCGTGCTTACCGAACCGATAATGAAGGTCGTGGTCATCGCTCCGGACGAGTACTACGGTACGGTCCTGGGAGATCTCGCTTCAAGGCGCGGTCAGGTACAGAACACGGAGAACCTCACGGGTTCCGTTGAGATCACCGCTTTCGTACCGCTGTCCGAAATGTTCGGATACGCGACCGATCTCCGCTCCTGCACGCAGGGCAGAGGCAACTACACCATGGAGCCGAGCCACTTCATGCAGGTGCCGAAGAGCATCCAGGAAGACATCATCTCCGGTAAAAAGAGATGATCAAACTCCCTGTAACGGGGAGAAAATAAAGTAAGTAATTTAAAATGAAACGCAGTTTCACATTAAGGAGGAAATAACAATGGCAAAGCAGAAGTTCGACAGAACCAAAGATCACGTTAACATTGGTACTATAGGCCATGTTGACCATGGTAAGACCACCCTTACCGCCGCTATCACCAAGGCTCTCGGTCTCAAGAACGGCAACGTTGAATTCATGGCGTACGACCAGATAGACAACGCTCCCGAAGAGAAGGCCAGAGGTATCACAATCAACACCAGACACGTTGAGTATGAGACTGACAAGCGTCACTACGCGCACGTTGACTGCCCCGGGCACGCCGACTATATCAAGAACATGATCACCGGTGCTGCTCAGATGGACGGCGCCATCCTGGTTGTTGCAGGTAACGACGGTCCTCTTCAGCAGACTCGTGAGCACATCCTGCTCGCCCGTCAGGTCGGTGTTCCCGCGATAGTCGTCTTCATGAACAAGACCGACCTCGTTGACGACCCCGAGCTTCTCGAACTCGTCGAGATGGAGATCAGAGATCTTCTTAACGAGTACGATTTTCCGGGCGACGAGATCCCGATAATCAGAGGCTCCGCTCGTGAAGCTCTTGAATCCACTTCCACCGACCCGAACGACCCCGTATACGCTCCTATATACGAGCTTATGGATGCTGTCGACAACTACATCCCCACTCCTGACAGAAAGGCTGACCTGCCCTTCCTGATGCCTGTTGAGGACGTATTCTCCATCACCGGCCGCGGCACCGTCGCAACCGGCAGAGTAGAGCGCGGCACCGTTAAAATGGGTGATACCGTTGAGATCGTCGGTCTTTCCGATGAAAAGCGTTCCACCGTCGTTACCGGCGTTGAAATGTTCAGAAAGCTTCTTGACCAGGCTCAGGCAGGCGACAACATCGGTCTGCTTCTCCGCGGCGTCCAGAAGAAAGAGGTCGAAAGAGGCCAGGTCGTTTGCAAACCCGGTTCCATTCATCCGCACACCAAATTCAAAGGCCAGGTCTACGTTCTGACCGAAAAAGAAGGCGGCCGTCAGAAACCGTTCTTCCCCGGCTACAGACCCCAGTTCTATTTCAGAACGACTGACGTTACCGGCGTTATCAGCCTTCCCGAAGGCGTTGACATGTGCCGCCCGGGCGATAACGTTGTCATGATCGTTGAGCTCATCACCCCGATCGCTATCGAAAAAGGTCTCCGCTTCGCTATCCGTGAAGGCGGCAGAACCGTCGGTTCCGGCGTTGTTACCGAAATAGACGAATAAGTCTGAGCTTCCCAAAAACTGAATATTATTATTTTCGGGGGAGCCTTTAAGGCTCAGGTGAAATTCCAAACCGGTGGTAAAGTCCACTAACAGCGCAAGCTGCCGAGCAGGCGAAATTCCTGCACCGACGGTAAAGTCCGGATGAGAGAAAATAATGGCGCTTCAAACACGCCTAAAGAAAGGTTTTAAAGCCCCCGGTTTTATATCGGGGGCTTGTTCTATTATGAAAAAAGAGAGTAAAAAAGTTCTTTATAAGCTTATAATAACAGCGGTCATGTCCGCTATCGCGACGATTCTGATGCTGCCGATGTTCGAAATAGTCGTTCCGTTCATGCCGCCGTACATAAAATTCGATTTTTCGGATTTTCCGGCGCTGTTTACGGGATTTGCCGCGGGACCGCTCTGGGGCGTTCTCGTGTGCCTTATCAAGAATCTGATACATATACCGATGGGCAGCACCGGCGGTATCGGCGAGATAGCCAACTTCGTTATCGGCGCGGTATACGTGCTCGTGTCTTCGCTTATCCATATAAAAATGAAGAACCGCGCGGGCGTTATCGTCGGCGGTGCGGCAGGCTCCGTCGCAATGGCGGCGGCCGCTTTCCCGGTCAATCTTTTTATCGTGTATCCCGCTTATACGCGGATATACTTCGGCGGATCGGTGGAAAAAGTGATCGAGACTTATTCAAAGATCCTGCCGTGGATAAAGGATCTGCCGCAGGCGCTGCTTGTATTCAACACGCCGTTCAACGCGGCGAAGGGACTGATACTGACGCTTATTGCCGCTCTTGCGTATTCCGCGCTTCTTCCGCTGCTTAAAAAGCTTGAGCTGAAGCTTTCGTGATCACCACTTGACAAACCGCGCGCAATTTGATATAATATAAAAAAAGCAAGGGGCGCGTTGAGATGAAACTGAAAAAAATCACCGCCGCGATCATACTCACGGCGGTTTTGCTTATATCCCTGTGCTCGTGCGCGGACAGGGAAGGATATATGACGAACAACTGCGGTAAAGACGGCGTCGCCGCGCTTATATCCGAGTATCCCGAGCTTAAAAACAACGGATTCACTAAGAAGACGACGTATAATATCACACCGGACGGATTCGGCGACGTAAAGCTTTTCAAATCGTCGGAGACAGCGTATACCGTCGCCCTGTATCCGGGTTACAGCTATACGTACGTCGATATTTCCGGTTCGCCCGGTTTGATAAGCGCATCCCTGTGTGACGCCTACGGCAGAGGAGAAGCCGACATTCTTTTCACGTACTGCGACGACGCAACGGGCAACAGCGGCATAGGCATATACGACGGGGTGCTCGGTTATTCGAGGTCTGTCGCAAGATTTGACGGTTCCGTCAAGCTTTATCTCAGCAGAGAAGAGGCGAGGGAGGGAATGCCCGTCGTGTATTCCGTTCTCACCGTCACCGTCACGGAGTTTAAGAACAACCCGGCAGATCTCGGCTGCGTCGCGGTCGGCGAGGCGGGGACCGTCACCTTCGGAGCGGACGGACCCGTGTTCAACGCAAACAAAGGCAAAGACGTGAACGTGGTACCGGTAAAATTCACGGACGTCAGCCGCGTGATCATAAGTACGGTCAGCGAAACGAAAACGTACGACGATAAGGATGAGATCGAGGCTGTCGGCAAAACGGTACAGTCGCTTGACGGCGGAGAGGAAAGAACGGCGCCCTCGGGCGGTACGACTTATATCATCGCGTTCGTTTATCATGACGGCTCGGTCGGTTACGTTTACTACAACGACACGGGAGCGTTCAAGCATCACGGCGGTGCATGGTGCAGCGCCGAGCCGGGACGGAGCATACTGCCGGCATCGGAATAATAAAAAACCGGAGCGATCCGGTTTTTACTTTTTGTTTTCCAGATAAGCCCGGACTGTCATACCGGTCTCGCGCTTAAAGTAGTATGAAAGATAGTACGGAGATGAAAAATCCATTACGGACGCAATGTCCTTAACGCTGTGTCCGGCGGACAGCAGCTCCATTACACGGCTGATCCTTAAACTGTGGAAGTACTTCATTACGCCGCAACCGGTGAAGCGGCGGAAAACCTCCTTAACTTTGCCGGGCGACTCGTATACGCCCCGGCTCACGTCGTCAACCGTGAGGTTTTTGTCCGCGTTATCACGCAGATATGCCATTATTTTCGCATAGCACAGCGCCGACGCGTCGCTTGACGGCATATCTCGCGCCGATTTGCCGCGTTCGATAAGCGAAAGACATAAGAGCTCAAGCAGAGTCCTGATCGACTGGACGTGTACGTCGTCTGCGGAGACGGACGAAAACGCGCGCGTCAGCGCAAGATCGCCGTGCGCATCGTCGCCGAAAAGTTTGACGAGGTGACCGATGATCCCGTCGAATACTGAGTTCTCCGATGAAGAAGAAGTGTATTTGCCGGGAAACAGATCAGAGGCGGATCCGTACAGATCGAAAGTGAGAGTCAGCAGACGGCAGCTTTCTCCGCGTTCCACCCACATGCTGTGGAAACTGTCCGGAGAGTGCAGGATCATATCTCCCTTACGGCAAATATAGGTGTCATCGTTCGTCGTGACTGTACAGACGCCGTCGTCGACGTAAGAAATCTCGCGGAAATGATGGCGCTCGCCCGGAAAAACAAAACCGTCCGAATACGTTGTATATATGACGGTATAAAAGTTTTTAACTCCGAGAAGCGGGTAAACCGGAATCGGTGAAATCGATAAACGTTTGTTTTCTTCTTTCATACGGACCTGCCGAATTCGTATTTTTATTGGATAAATTAGTATTGCGAAGCGCAATAAATACGATTATAATAAGAGTATACGATATAAAATAATATTTGTCAATACCGGAGGTCAAAAAAATGAGCAAAATCAGACTCGGATTTTTAGGCGTCGGTCCCCGCGGATCACAGCTTGTTGACTGTTATTCCATGCATAACGACGTTGAGTTTGTAGCGTTTGCGGATATAGCGGAAAACAGATCCGCACAGGTCGCAGACGCGTATAACCGTGATCACGGCGGAGACGCACGTGCGTTCACTTGTTATGAGGATATGATGAAAGAAGCGAAGATGGACGCGCTTATCATCGGTATAGATCCGGACAAACAGGTCGATTACGCGGTCGACGCCATGCATAAAGGTATTCACGTCATGACGGAAGTGCCCGCGGCGTTTACGATCAAACAGTGCCGCGACCTTGTGGACGCGGCAAGAGCCACCGGGTGTAAATACCAGCTTGCCGAACAGACGAGGTACTGGAACTTCGTTAAGGAATGGCGTAAAATGGCGGCGGCGGGAGAGTTCGGTAAGATCTATTACGCTGAGGGCGAGTATCTTCACTACGAGCCCTATTGGGATCTGCTTCGGAACAAAAAGACGAATTACGCCGTATGCCCGAAGACTCCGGACGAGATGAACGACCCGGACTGCGTGCCGTCGTGGAGGTATTACGCGTTCATTGAACCGATACTGTATCTGCCTCACGAGCTGTCCCCGCTGCTTTCCGTCACCGGCGGCAGGATCGTTAAGGTGAGCTGCATGGGTACGCGCCGCGGAAGTTATGCTGAACCGCACTTCGATATGACGGATATACAGACGGCGCTTATGTATAACAGCGACGACGTCATATTCTCTCTGCGCGCCGGTTTTTCCGCGCCGTACGGGAGCAAAGCCCAGACGTTCGCACACTGGTATCAGATAAAGGGGAGCAAATCGTCGGTTGAAACGTGCCGTACCACGATCGACACGATGAAGATATTCCATCCGGAGACGAGCTGGCTTCCCGCGGACTGGGGAACGGTCGACCCGGAACAGCCGGAGTTTATTCGCACGGCGCTTCACGGAGGATCGGATTTCTACCCGATCATGTATTTTATCGATGCAATAAAGAACGATACGACGCCTCCGATGGACGTATATAAAGCGGTCGAGACCGCGGCGCCTGCAATAATCGCCGCCGAATCGGCGAGACGCGGAGGCGAGCTGCTCGAGGTGCCGGATTTCAGAGCGTAAACGTATGAAAATTTGTTATTACTTTGATGAAAGCAGAAAAAAAGTCTGCAACAGCGCGGGGCTCGATTACACCCCGGCGTATATTCCCGTAATGCTGAAAACAGCCGGATTGACGGGCTCGCCCGTTTCCGCATCCGGCGTCCGTGAGCTGTCAGCCGGCGACGTTCTGATCATCGGCGCCGAAACTCTTGACCCAAACGCCGCGGAGGATATAAAAAAAGCCGCCGACAGAGGCTGCCGGATAATAGGTTTCGGCACGGAGGCTCCGGAGCTTTTCCCTGAGACGGAGCCGTTCGAGCCGGGCGGCGGCGCGTATGACGTAAGCGGATATTTCAGATATTCAGACAGCGTGTCGCTTCCGGTGATAGGGCGTGTCGCCGCAATAAAAAACGCGCCCGTTCTCGGTACGTTTGAGAGTCTGAACGGTTGTGCGGTCCCGGCTTATTCGGCTGACGGCGGTGTTTATTACTATTCGTTCGATCTTCCGCTGACGTTATGGCACGCCGCCGACGGCAGACCCACGTATGAGCCGCGCCAGGACTTTGTGCCGTTCGGGCGCGTGCCGGACGGCTGTGTTCTGCCTGACGACTATGATTTTGACGTGCCTTACGCCGATGAGTATATGAAACGAGTATGCGATGCCGTCGGTTTTCCGCGCGTTTTCGAGCTTCCGGCGGATAACGACGATATATACGACTTTTCTCTTTATTTTGCCGGCGACGATGACGCCGGCTCAGCCGACAACGATATTTACGCCGCGCGCGAAATGGCGAAGCGCGGACTGCCGTATCATATAAACCTTATGCCGGCAAACGATGAAGGCGATTTTGTTATAAACAGGGATCAGTACGAATATCTCGGGTCGATCGGATGCGAAACCGATCTGCATTTCGATTTTACCCGTTTCGAATATTCTGAAGACGGATATAAAAAGCAGGCGGGGATGTATGAAAGAGCGTTCGGCAATAAACCTGTCTGTCCCGTGAACCACTGTCTGATTCAGGCAGGCGAGGCGGCTGACAGATACCGTTATCAGTCGGCTTGCAAAGCGATAAGCGACAACAACCGTTTTCAGACGAAACCCGATAAAAACAATATAAACGCTTTCAATCTTACCGGATTTGCGTCCGGCACCTCGTATCCGCGCTTTGTGCTCGATAACGCCGCGCACGGCAACGCCCCGATTCCGTTCTGCGAGATAAACAACTCGTATTACGAGCCGAGAATATATACCGGGGCGCCGGAGGAGTATGAAAAACTGGAAAAATATCTCGACGCCGGTTCAGACCGCGCTATGACGCTTCAGCTTTTCCTTCATCCGCACTATATCTCCGGAAAGATCGGATTCGATCCGTCGCCGGCTCTGCGCGCTCTCGATCACGCGCTGGCTTATATAAGAAATAAAAAAATGAAAGTGTGGTTCACCGCGCCGCAGGCGCTTTCAAAGTGGTGGCACAGCCGCGCCGAATGCGCGATAACGGACGTAGAGAACAACGGATTTGTCTTTGACAACAGGACCGGAAGGCAAGCCGCCGTCGTGCTTCCGTGCCGCGTCAATACGGTTTTCGTGAACAATGAAAACGACCGTATAATAAAAAAGCGCGGCGTCTGTTACGTTCCGCTTGGACCGGGCAGATCTGAAGTCAAATACGAATAAAGAGGAGCAGACGCTCCTCTTTATTCATAAAGCTTGTATTTTTCATTATCACGGTCAAATCTGACGGCGTCCGCGTTCCATTTTTTCATAATGGCGTCGGTATCCGGCGGCAGGAGCCTGAGATCGCCGTTGCCGACGGACAGATCTATATGGTATCTGCCGCCTTCGGTTTTCGGCGGAGTGAAGATGAAATCGTCCGGATACATCGATCTGAGCGTGTTGATCACCGCAACGCCGAGACGCACCGGCTGAAGCGCACGCTTGTCCGTTACGTGTATCGTGACGCCGTAGAGCGTCTCTCCCGCCGATTTCGAAAAATCGGGCCGGAAGTACGCCGGGCTGAAATCAACGCCGGGAAGCTCCGCTTTGCGCAGTTCTTCGATAAAAGCGTACGGGTCGATAAAGCCCGCGCCGATCATCGAAAACGGCAGAGTTGTTCCTCGTCCCTCCGAAACGTTCGTACCGGCGAGCATACAAGTGCCGTTGTACAGCAGAACGGAATCAAAGGTGGGAAGATTCGGACTCGGACGGACGAACGGCAGGGACGTGTCGTCCCAGAACATATCGCGCCGCCAGCCGCTCATTGTGACTACGTGAAGCTCGCAGTTCAGACCGTACCGTCCGTTATAGAACCGCGCAAGCTCGCCGACGGTCATTCCGTGACGTATCGGTACCTCCGTCAGCCCGATGAAAGAGAGATTTTTACGCTCGGGCAGGCAGCCCTCGACCGCGCCGCCGATCGGGTTCGGACGGTCAAGCACGGTAAGCGGTATGCCGCGTGCGCCGCAGGCGCGCATAACGTAAAACAGCGTGGAAACGTAGGTGAAATACCGTGAGCCGACGTCCTGCATATCGAAAACGATCATATCGGTAAGAGAAAGCGCCTCGTCCGACGGCGAGTAGGCGCGCTCCGTGACGGTTTTGTCGGCGGATGAGTAAAAGTCCTCAAACAGACTGTATACGGGAAGCCCCGTGAAACGGTCGATGCCGCCGGAGATCTTTTCGCCGGGTCCTGCGACGCCGCGCGGACCGTGCTCCGGCGACAGAATGCACCGGACGTCGAATTCTTCATTCAGTATATCAACGGGAAATCTCATCGACGATCCGAGCCCCGAAGCGGACGAGATAACGGCAAGCCTCTTTCCCGAAAGAAGCTTGCGTACATCATACTCTTTTATTCTGTCAATGCCGAGTAAAACCATAACGCACCTCCAACGTATATTTTATCATGAAATTTCAATTATACGATTGACAATATTATTCGCGTATGTTAAAATATGTACAATAAATATGACAAGGCGGGCAATGAATGCGATACAGACGCAGGGTTTTCTCAAAAAAACCGTTTGACGCGCACGATAACGGAGACTTTGTAAAAGCCGTCGCGGAGCTTACGCGATATCATATAAAGCACAATGAAAAATACGCAAGGCTTACACAGGCGCAGGGCTTTGATCCGGACTGCCTTGTTGACGACGGATCGCTGTACAAGCTGCCGTTCATTCCGACGGTAACGTTCAAAAAGCACGAGCTTTTTTCAATGAAGAAGAGCGCCGTGCCGGTCAAGGTCACTTCGTCCGGCACGTCGGGCGGCGCCGGCGTTATAGGCTTCGAGCTGTCGGGACTTTGGCAGGCGCTGAAAATGACGCTTAAAATATTCTCATACAAACGCCTTTTCTCGCCGCGGCTGACGAACTATATCGTCTTCGGCTACAAGCCCGACTCAAAAAACAAAACGGCGGTATCAAAAACGGCGTTCGGCGCAACTCTTTTTGCGCCGGCGTGTCACCGCGTCTATGCGCTCACAAGGAAAAACGGAAAATACGAGGCTGATCTTGACAAAGTATGCGAAGCGATCGTCAGATTTTCACGCTCGTCTCATCCGGTGCGCTTTATGGGATTTCCGTCATATACGTATTTTACGATGAGAATGCTCGAGCAGAAGGGCATAAAAGTCAAGCTTCCGCGCGGCTCTAAAATAATGCTCGCCGGCGGATGGAAGCAGTATTACCGCGAGCAGGTCGACAAAGAGGAGTTTTACGAAACGGCGAAACGCGTGCTCGGCGTTGACGACCGCGATATAGTCGAATTTTACGGCGCGGTCGAGCATCCGATAGCTTACTGCGACTGCGAAAACCATCATTTTCACGTAACGTCGTACAGCCGCGTCATAATACGCGACGTAAGCACTTTGAAGCCTGTTCCTTTCGGCGAGCCGGGGCTCGTAGAGCTTATAACGCCGATGATAAAGGCTACGCCGATAACCGCCGTTATGACGGACGATCTCGGCGTGATGCGCCCGGGATCCGATTGCGGATGCGGCATAGAAGCGCCGTATTTTGAAATAATCGGGCGTGTTGGCCTGAAGGATATCAAGACCTGTGCCGCCGGCGCCGCAAAGCTGCTTTACGAGGTGAAGCTATGATCCTATATCGCGGAAAAATCTACGATACTGCGTGCCGTGACAAACTTTTGTCCACGCTTTATGATGACGTGAACGAAACGCTGTACAAAAGCACGCTTGACAGACAAAAGCTTCTGCGCTCGGTCGACAAGATCGCGTCGGGACTTCTGTCCGGGAAATACAGTCATCTGATAAAAGAGCTTGATATAGACGGGCTCGACGGGCAGATCGAACGCGCCGCGGAGCTGATGAGATACGAAAACACGGCTGAGCTTATAAAAGCGCAGCTTCCGCACGCCGGTTCGGGAGAGGGCGTGAAAAGGTATATCATGCCGTCCGGCGTACTGTTCCATATCGCCGCCGGAAACGCGGACGTCCTGCCGGCTTACAGCGTGCTTTCGGGGCTTGTCTGCGGAAACGTGAACGTTTTAAAGCTTCCGTCGCAGGACAACGGGATCACGGTGAAAATAATGTCTAGACTCGTTGAAGAAATGCCGGAGCTTGCGGAGTATATTTACGTTTTCGACACGCCGTCGTCCGACGTGCCTTCGATGATCAAAATGGCGAACGTCGCCGACAGGATAGTCGTATGGGGCGGTGACGAGGCTGTCTCCGCCGTGCGCCGTATCGCGCCGCCGAGCGTGCCGATAGTCGAATGGGGGCACAGGATAGGCTTCTGCTGTGTGACGGGCGGTTTTGAAAAACATGAAGATGAGCTTTACAAACTCGCGGAACATATAATAAAGACGTCACAGCTTTTTTGCAGCAGCTGTCAGAGGATCTATGTAATAGATCCGGATCCGTATTCGGCTGACCGTTTCTGCCGCTTTTTCCTGCCGATATTACAGGAGGAAAGATACAAAAGACCGCAAAAGGATATCGGAGCCGTCGCGGAGGCGACGCTGATACGCTGTTCGCGATCGGTCGAGGCGGCTATGACCGGCGTAAAAACCGCGGACAGGGTCTATACGGGCGACGGATGCTCGCTTTCCGTAAAGGATGACCCGGAGCTTGAAATATCCGGATTCTTCGGGCACGTTGACGTCACGGCGCTGTCTTTGGAGGAGCTGTTCCGTACTCTGCGCCGAAAGCGCGGATACTTGCAGACCGCTTCGGTGATTGCGGACGGCGACGAGCTTGAGCGAATTGAGAATACCGTAATTCGCGCCGGGGTCGTGCGGATCACGCCGCCGGACAAAATGTCGTTTGCGTATACCGCAGAGCCTCACGACGGTGTGGCTGAGCTCGGCAGATATTGCAGGATCGTAAGCAAATACACGGAGGAAGTGTTATGAAAATATCAAATATGAACGTTCCCGGAATCGACACCTCGTTTATAACGGAATTCCCGAACAGAGTATCGGACAAGCTGTATTGCCGCGATCCGTTCATAATGCCCGCCGGGGGTGACTATTTTCTGTACAGATCGGCGGGTGAGCGCGGAGTCGAGGTCCTTGTCAGCCGCGATCTTGAAAACTGGTCCGATCCGATCCCGGTTTATAAAAAACCGGACGGTCATCCGGGCGTAAAGGACTTTTTCTGGGCGCCCGAGTGCCATTATTACAAGGGCGCGTTCTATCTGTTCACCTCGGTATTCAACCGGGAAATAAATCACAGAAGTATTTCGGTTTATCGCGCGGAAAGCCCGCTCGGACCGTTTACGGATATCGCCGGTTACTGCGTTTCGCCGCGCGAATGGGACTGCATAGACGGCACGCTTTACGTTGACGGCGACGGTCAGCCGTGGCTCGTATTCGTTCACGAGTGGACCTGTATGCCGGATAACGTCGGCGCCATGGTGACGGCGAAGCTTTCGGACGATCTGTCGCATCTTATTTCGGAGCCGGTGCAGCTGTTTCTCGCAAACGAACCCGCCTGGACCGATCACGGTGTGACGGACGGTCCCTTCATCGGTATCACGGATTCCGGCAGGATGATCATGACGTGGTCGAATTTCATCCCCGAGACGCCGTACGGATACGCGGTCGGCGTCGCATTCTCGCAAACGGGACTGATAACCGGTCCGTGGATACAGCAGGATAAGGAAATATACAGCCGCGGGCAAAGACCGGAATTCATATACGACGGCGGTCACGCCATGATGTTTTACGGGCATGACGGCACGCTGTACATGACCTTCCACACGCCGAACGAGGCGGTGGAAACTTACGAGCACGTGGCTGTCATGAAAGTGACCGAAAAGAATGATACGGTTGAGCTTGAGCCGTATAAGATCATAAAATAAAGACAAAGGGGAGTCTGATATGAAAAAGAAAGTGATCAAACTCATCATCAGCTTAGTCATAATCGCTGTCGCGGTCGTTATAGGGGTGATAACGAAAGCAATTGATTTTACAAAGATCGATCTGCGGATGAATTTCGCGTCGATACTGAAGGTGGTAATAATGGCGCTTTCGGTCGTCGCGGTCGAGACGGTCCTGTCGCTCGCTCTGTCTCTGCCGAAGCCCGAGAATCACAGAGCGAGATCCGTTCTTTCGATCCTGTCGAGCCTGCTCAAATACATCGCGTTCATCGTGATACTCTGCTGGGGACTCTCGATCCTCGGCGTCAACGTGTCGACGATAGTCGCAAGCGTCGGGATCATCGCGCTCGTCGTCGGTTTCTCGGCTGAAAGCCTCATAGCCGACGTCGTGACCGGCGCGTTCATGCTTTTTGAAAACCAGTACAACGTCGGAGATATCGTCGAGGTGGACGGCTTCCGCGGCACGGTGACGAATATCGGCATCCGTACGACGTCTTTGACCGACCCCGGAGACAACGTGAAGATCGTGAACAATTCCGCGATGAAGAACATACTGAACCGCTCGGACAAGCTGTCGCGAAGCGTAAGCGAGATCGCTATCCCGTACGCCACGGATCTTGAAAAGCTCGAGGAGCAGATCCCGGCTCTCATGGACCGCATTTACGTGAACAGACAGGACGTGTTCAAGGCTCCGCCGAAATATCTCGGCGTGCAGGAGCTGGCGGAAAGCTCGGTCGTGCTGAAATTCGTCGTGAACGTGGACGAAAAGGACATATATTCCGGCAGCAGACTGCTCAACCGCGATCTTCTGCTCGGCTTCAGGTCGCTCGGAGTCGAATGCCCGTTCCCGCAGATCGACGTTCATCCGGACAAGGCTTGATGAAAACCGTGCGGATAAAGGAGGCGGG
Source organism: uncultured Ruminococcus sp. (assembly GCA_902762505.1). Classification (GTDB taxonomy): domain Bacteria; phylum Bacillota; class Clostridia; order Oscillospirales; family CAG-272; genus UBA1248. The sequence goes on from CACWOQ010000012.1 coordinate 32,076, forward strand.
GCTTTGTGAGATCCGGTAATTACGATGAATACCGCTTTGATCCTGAGCTTGAAGACGGTCACGTCGCCCGCGAATTCACCTTGGCTGACGAATACCGCGAGCCGAAGGAGTTTGACGCCGTGACGACGGCGAAAACGGCGGATAAAGACGAGACGAGAAGAAAAAGGCTCAAAAAGCTGCTGTTCATACCGCTTTCGTCGGCGCTTGCCGCGGTATCGCTTGTTTTCGCTTCGTTCAGCGTCGATCCGCTCGGGACTGACGTATTCGGCGCGGATAAGATCGTGTCGTCTCTGTCTTTTCCGGTTTTGCCGAACGTGGATCCGGATTTCGGCGGCGATTACGCCTGGGCGGGGCAGGGCTCCGAGGAATACGTTCTCGTCGATTCCCATTTTCTCCACGCCGGAACGTATTACGGACCGAACGGAGAACAGATAGAAACGCTTGAAGGCGCAAGATATGACAAAGGCAAAAACGTGCTGACGCTCGAAAACTACAACGGCGGATATATAGAAACCAACCTTATGGGAAACGGCTTCAAAATCGAGCTGATCGGTGAAAACACGATAGGCGCCTTGAAGATATACGGAGCCATGTACGGCGGAAGCGTCACGTTCTGCGGTGAGGGATCGTTAAAGATCAACGAAGGACTCAACTACGGTACGGCGTTCACGCTCGAATGCGAGGCGAGCCCCTCGTGCGTCATGATCAAAAAGGGCGCCGAAGTCGAGCTGTTCGGCACCGACGCCGCGCTTTTGATCCGCGCAACGACGCTTGATAAGGCGCTTTATACGGAGCCGGGCGTCACCGTCGCGGGCGGTGAGGTGAGCGTCACCGGTACGCGGGAGCAGAACGGCGAAAAGCTGTACGATCTTGCCGCACTCGATGAAAACGGAGCGGTATCAAAGCACGTCGTATTCAAAGCGGAATAATAACGTATAAAACAAAAAAGGACGCATGCCGTGCGGCAGGCGTCCTTTTGACGTTTTATTCCTTGTTTTTTCCGGATCTGTGTCCGAGCGCGTTTTTCGGGCAGACCTTCGTGCATTCCATACACAAAATGCATTCCGTCCCGTTTTCGCGCCTGCGGCTGTTGTCCGTCATATCGACGTTCATCGGACAGACACGGCGGCACTTGCCGCAGTTCACGCACAGCGACTTGTCACAGTTGACGCGCAGAAGCGAAAAATAGCTCATCGGCTTCAAAAATACAGTCACCGGGCAAAGGTATTTGCAGAACGCGCGGTTGTCTTTCATCACAAACGCAAGGATTACGCCTGATCCGTAATACAGTACGTTCCCTATTATGAACGCGTAAAACATGATCCGCTCAAGGTCGCCGACGTGACAGAGAAACAGCGCGGACACGAAAACAAGCGATACCGCAAACGTTATATATCTGATGAAGCCGAGCTTTTTTCGCGGATGCGCCGGGGTCTTGTACGGCAAAAGATCGAGTACGGCGGCAGTCCAGCAGGCGTAACCGCACCAGCCGCGCCCGAACAGCAGCGGACCGAATATCTTTGCGACGGCGTAATGGATCGTCGCCGCTTCGAAAACGCCGGTGAAAAGATAGTAGAAGAATCCTTCAAGCTGCATATTCTCGCGGCAGATAAGCCCGAGATATATGAGCATATAACCGCCGACGAGGATCTGCGTAACGCGCCTCGCGTGGCGGTATCTGTTTATGAACAGTATCAGCCCGAGCGCGATCGCTGTACCGATATATCCGAAATTGAAAAGATAGAACACGTTGCTCTTAGTAAGCCACAGCGTCAGCCCGACGGCGGCGAATACGGTGAAGAGCAGTATCGGCATTATGTATTTTTTCAGCTTCATACCGAAAGCATCTGCCTCAGTTCTGCGGCTTTTTCACGCGCGAGGCAAAGAAAGCCGTCTGCGTCGAGATCCTTGTATACGTCGTGCGTGTTTCTGTTCGGCTTTGAATTGCGTGTCAATTCAAGCGTAAGCTCGCCGTAAAAGCCGTATTTTTTCAAGCGGTCCGCTACCGATCTCCAGTCCGTGATCCCGTCAAACGGCATAAGATGAGCGTCGTCAAGCCAAGTCATTTCGTTTCTGTCCGTCATTCCCATGTTGTCGTTCAGATGAACGCAGGAAAGACGGCTGCCGTACAGCTCAGTCATATCTCTGCCGTAGTTATAACACAGCTCGTGACCCGTGTCCCAGCAGAACCCGACGTAACCGGAGCGGAACCTGTCCATCACGGCGGCGAGGTATTCCGCGCCCTCCGTGTTTTCAAACGCAACTTCTATCCCTATTTTTTCGGCGCGCTTTACGACGCGGCAGAATCTCTGCAAGCCGATCTCCGTCGGCTCGTGACGGTCCATACCGATTATCGCGTGCATGATGATGCGCGGCACGCCGGCGTCTTTGCATTCATTTACGCAGGCGATCAGCTTTTCCTTTACGTATTCTCCCTTGTCGCCCGGCTCCCACATAGCGTCGACCTCGTTGAAAGGCGCGTGAACGGACTGATACAACAGCCCCTCTTTGTCCGCCAGCTCCGCGATACGCCTTGTGTTTCCCTCGTGCCACGAGGTGAAAAAGCCGTCAAAGCCCGCCGCTTTTATATGCGGCAGCATTTCGGGTACGTTCAGCCCGTATCCTATCCCGGTGTTGATACAAAGCTCGTGCATTATTTGTGCCTCCAGGTGGACGGTGAGAATAAGATGATCATCGGCATTATTTCAAGCCTGCCGAAAAGCATATCGAGCGAAAGGACGATCTTCGAAAAAACGGAGAATCCGGAGAAGTTGCCGGCGGGTCCCACAACGTCGCCGAGACCCGGTCCGATGTTGTTCAGACACGCGAGGGCTCCGGTGAAGTTCGTCTCGAAGCCGTATCCGTCAACGGAAATGGCTATCGCCGAGATGATGAGGACCGTAAGATAAAGCGCGATATAGTTGACGGCTGATCTCACCGTCTCCTCGGGGACCGGCTCGCCGTCTATACGCACCGTGTTGACGGAGCGCGGATGGAGCATGTGCCTTATCTCGCGAATCGTGTTCTTGAATACGATCAGAAGCCTCGAAAGCTTGACGCCGCCGGCTGTCGATCCGGCGCAGGAGCCTGTGAACATAAGGAACACGAGCAGCATTTTCGTCAGTCCCGGCCATTGACTGAAATCACGCGTGGAAAATCCGCTCGTCGAAATAAGTGATGTCGTCTGGAAAAACGAAGCTCTGATACATTCTCCGAAATTCTCAAAGCTGTGATACGTTTGTACGCATATAACGGCGACGGAGATCGCGGCAAGGCTGAGATAAACCTTCAGCTCTTCATTTTTGAAGATCTCGCGCCATCTGCCTATGAGTATGAAGAAATAGAGGTTGAAGTTTATGCCGAATATCAGCATGAATACGGATATGACCCATTCGGCGGCTGGATTGTTGTACCCGGCGATGGATTCGTTCATGACCGAGAATCCGCCGGTACCGGCTGTGCCGAACGCGCTGACGAGCGAATCGTATAGCGGCAGCCCCGTGAAGAGCAGCGCTATGACCTCCGTTATCGTCAGAACGATATATATGCCGTAGAGGATTATAGCGGTGTGACGGAGCTTCGGGACGAGCTTGCCTTTTGTCGGACCGGGGACTTCGGCGCGGAGCAGATATATCGCGTGTCCGCCCTGCGGCAGTATCGCAAGCATGAAGACCAGCACGCCCATACCGCCCATCCAGTGAGTGAAGCTGCGCCAGAACAGGACGCCGCGCGGCAGTCCCTCTATCACGCGCAGTATGGATGAACCGGTCGTCGAAAAGCCGGAGCACGTTTCAAAAAACGCGTCGACGTAGCTCGGTATCGCGCCGGAAAGAGTGAAGGGAAGCGCGCCGAAAAGCGACATAAGAAGCCACGAAAGCGCCACCGTTACGTAGCCTTCCTTGGCGTATATCTTTGTGTTTTTCGGCTTTTGCAGTATACCCGGAAGCGAAACGGCGACGAGTATCCCGACCGTTATGAGAAACGGCATGACAGGTTCGCCGTAGATCGCGGCGACGAGCATCGGTACGAGAAGGAACGCCGCCTCGATCAAGAGTATCACGCTCAAAAGGTATAATAGCATTCTGTAATTCATAATAACGTCTGCCTTATAATCTGAAGCATTTGCGCAGATCCTTCATATCGCCGATGACGTAGAGCACGTCGCCCTCCGCCATTACGGTATCGGGACCCGGTATGATGACCTTGTGATCTCTTTTTAACGATATCACGTTGACGCTGTATTTTCTGCGCACGTCAAGCTGTACGAGGTTCTTCCCGACCCATTCCCCGGGCAGAGCCATTTCATATATCGAATATTCGGAATCAAGCTCGATGAAATCGAGTATCGCGTCCGATGAGAGCTTTATCGCAAGCCGTTTTGCCGTCTGCTTTTCCGGGTATACGACCTCGTCCGCGCCGTTGCGCAGAAGGAATTTTTCCTGCACGTCGTTTGACGCGCGGGATATGACCTGTTTTGCGCCGAGCTCCTTGAGCAGCGCGGTTATCTGCAAAGACGACTGAAAATTGTCTCCGATGCTGACGATACACACGTCGTAATCGGATACTCCGAGAGAGCGCAGAAGCTCCGGGTTCGTCGCGTCGCCGATCTTTGCGTCGGTAACGTACGGCAGGATCTCGTTTATGCTTTTTTCGTCCGTATCCACCGCCATTATCTCGCATCTGAGCGCGTTCATGGTGGAGGCGACGTGGCAGCCGAACTGACCGGCGCCGATAATCAGAACTGATCTCATAATACTATCCTATCGAAATTTTTTCCATCGGCAGCCGCGAATCGGTATCCGTACCGGACGGCAGAGCCGCGTATATAAGCGTCAGCACCCCGACTCTGCCGAGGAACATCAACGCCATAAGGATCACGTGGGAAACGGTCGACAAAGACGGCGTAAGCCCGAGAGTAAGACCCACCGTGCCGACCGCGGAGCCCGTTTCAAACAGGCAGTCCGAAAGCGGGAGTCCTTCTATGAGACTTATCGCCGCCGCGGACGATGTGAAAAGAAACAGGTATATAAACAGTATCGCGCCCGCGTTTCTTACCGCGGATTCGGGGATCCTGCGTCCGAACGCCTCCGCGTCGTCGCACCGTCTGATGACGGATACGGCGGCGATAAGCAGAACGGCGAGTGTCGTCGTCTTCATGCCGCCCGCGGTCGAGCCCGGGGAGCCGCCGACGAGCATAAGCGCCGTCATAAGCATTTTGCCGGGACCCGTCATCGCGGACAGATCCGTTGTGTTGAAGCCCGCCGTCCTCGACGTTACGGACTGGAAAAGACTGTGAAGAAGTCTTGCACCGAACGGCTCGCTCCGGTATTCGGTGAAGAAGAACGCCGCCGCCGGCAAAACAATCAGCGCCGCGGACGTCACGAGTATGATCTTTGACTGTACGGAATACTTTTTCAGCCTGAGTCCGAACCGCCTCATATCGTCCCACGTCATAAAGCTGATCCCGCCCGAGATGATGAGTATCATCACCACCGCGCAGACGTATCCGTTGTCGTGATAGGACGTCAGAGATGAAAACGGCGATCGGACGCCGAAAAGATCGAAGCCGGCGTTGCAGAACGCCGAAACGGAGTGAAAAACGGAATACCATATCCCGCGCAAAACGCCGAGATCACGTATGAAAACGGGGCAGAGCAGAACGGCGCCGGCGCCTTCGATCACGGCGGAGGTTTTAAGTATGAACCCCGTCATTTTAACGATGCCGCCGACCTGCGGCGCGGAGATTGATTCCATCATCGTACTGCGCTGGCGCAGACCGATCCGCTTCCCGGATAGTTTTGCGGCGGCGACGGCTATCGTAACGACGCCCATGCCGCCCGTCTGTATCAGAAGCAGGATCATCATCTGTCCGAACAGCGACCAGTGCGTCGCCGTGTCAACGGTCACAAGTCCGGTGACGCACACAGCCGAAACGGACGTGAACAGCGCGTCGGAAAAACGCGTGAAGCTTCGGTCAGCCGACGATACGGGCAGACAGAGCAGAGCCGCGCCGAGCAGGACTATGAGCAGAAAACCGCTTATTATGACCTGCGGTGAGGAAAAGCCCTTCCACCGCACGCGTTTGCTTACGGTTTTTCGCATTATCTTAAAATATCCTTGATGCTGCTTATCTTCTCGCCCGCGGATACGACGACGACCGTGTCGCCGCTGTTGATCGTATCATCGCCGGACGGGATGATGATCTGATCCTTGTGGGAGATACAGATGACCAGTACGCCGCGCTTCGGACGGAGCTTTTTGAGCGGTATGCCCGTCAGCCCTTCGATCTCGTCCTTTATGACGAATTCAACGGCTTCGGCTTTTCCGTCCATGATCTTGTGGAGCGATTCAATTTCTTCAACGCCCGTCGCGTTCATTTTGGATCTGACGTAGCGCAGGATGTAGCCGGCTGTCGATGATTTGGGGGAAACGACGCTGTTGATGCCTACGCTCTTGAAGAAATCCACGTATGACATCTGGTTTATCAGCGTTATTACCTTCGGCACGCCGATCGACTTGGCGTACATTGAAACGATCGCGTTTTCCTCATCCGAATCGGACAGAGCGAGGAACGCGTCCGTGCGCTCTATGCCCTCTTCAAGCAAAACCTCCTGCCGCGCGCCGTTGTCGCATACGACGGAGCAGTCGAACTCTCCGGAAAAATCGCGGCAGATCTCCTTGTTTTTCTCGATCACGGTCGAGGTGAATTTGCTTTTCTTCAAAAGTCCCTGCAGATAGTACGTTACGCGGCTGCCGCCGAATATCATCATATCCTTCAATCTGTGGCGGTAGATCTGCGCCGCCTTGAAGAACGAGTTCGTATGATCCTCGGGTACGGTCACGCCGATGACGTCGCCGCTTTCAACGTGATAATCGCCGGACGGGATTATTACGTCGTTGCCGCGAAGCACGCAGCAGACGAGGAATTTCATATTCAGCTCCGAACGCAGCTCGTGCAGAGTCTTCCCGATAAACGGCGATTCCGCCGTTATCACGAATTCCGCAAGCTCGACTCTGCCGCGGCAGAACGTTTCAAGCTTGGCGGCGGACGGGAAGCGGAGCATGCGGTATATCTCTTTCGCCGCGTAAAGCTCCGGGTTTATGGTAAGCGAAAGGTTCATATCCGCGCGCATCAGCTGCATAAGCTCGCCGTATTCGGGGTTTCTCACACGTGCTATCGTATGATGCGTGCCGAGCTTGCGGGCGGCTGAACAGCAAAGGATGTTTATTTCGTCCGACGACGTGACAGCGATAAGCAGATAAGCCTTGTCCGCCCCGGCTTTGCGGAGGACGGAAATGCTTGCGCCGCTGCCTTCCACGCCGTAAACGTCGCAGTTGTTGCAAAGCTCCGATAAGGCGATCGGATCGTCGTCGACGACCGTTATATCGTGTCCTTCTTTTGATAACTGCATGCAGATGGCGGAGCCGACCGTGCCGCAGCCTATGATAATAATATTCATTCTTATACTCCGTGTTCTTTAACGGTATTCAGATACATTTTACCACCATTCAGAGTAAAAAGCAAGGGGTCAGACGATAAAAACTTGACAAAGAGGAAAAAAATCGTTATAATATAATAAAACGCCGCCGGGAGGAGTGAAATGAAAGGACAGATAACAGCGCTTATTAAGCCGGTATCCGGCGCCTGCGGGCTTGACTGCAAATACTGCTTTTACCGCGAGCTCGACCCGGGTGGAGGCGTTATGGATGAAAAGACCGTAGACGCGCTTTTGTCGTTTCTGCCGCGCGGCGTCCGGGTCAATTTCGCGTTTCAGGGAGGGGAGCCGCTTTTGCGCGGCGCGGACTTCTACCGTGATTTCGCCCTGCGCGTAAAGGCGGCAGGGATCGACGCCGCGTACAGCATACAGACGAACGGCGTCATGATCGACCGTGAGTATTGCCGTCTTTTCCGCGATCATGATTTTCTTGTTGGTCTGTCGCTCGACGGGACCCGCGCCTGCCACGACGCGGCAAGGGTCGACAAAAACGGCAAAGGAACGTATGACCGGGTGATCGCTGCGGCGGAGCTTTTACAAAGCTGCGGCGTACCGTTCGACGTGCTCACGGTCGTCGGCTCGCACAACTGTCACGGCGCGGCGGAAATATACGCGGATTATAAAAAACGCGGATTCCGTATCGTTCAGCTCATACCGTGCCTGCCGCCGCTTCATGGCATGGAGGGCGAGTCTTGCGACGTGTCGGATTTCTTCATTGAATTCTTTGATCTGTGGTACCGGGACGTCAGATCCGGCAAAGCCGTATTTGACGTGCGCGAGTTTTCAGAGCTTTCGGACGCGCTCCGCGGCGGGCGCCCGGGCTGCCGGTACGGCGGCGTCTGCACGCCGCAGTTCGTCGTCGAATCGAACGGAGATCTGTATCCGTGCGACTTCTACGTGAAGCCGGAATACAGGACGGGATCGGTATTCGACACCCCGATCGACGAAACGCTTAAAAGCGAAGGGATGAGGCGCTTTATCCGCGACAGCCGTGAAAACGCGGAGATTTGCCGTCTCTGCCCGTATCTGTCCGTGTGCCGCGGTATGTGCCGGAGGATGAGGACGCTGTTCCGGCAGTTTCCCGTCTGTCCGTGGGCAAGACTTATATCACACGTTACAAAACAAAGGGGCTGTCGCAAGTTATGATTTTTGCGCTTGGCTCTATACAAATGTAACAAAAAATCAGTCTCGCACATTAAAAACGAGACTGATTTTTTGTTGAGTTTGTTAATGCTATGCGACAGCCCCTTGTTTTATATTTTGAGCCCGTAGGAGCGGAGATCGGCGTCGGAAAGACCGAAATACGATTTCATGTGCTTTATGACGTTAACGTCGCGTTCGCGGAGCCATCCTTCGACAGACGCTATATGAGTCTCCCAGCGCGTCATCGACGAAGGCGCCGACATGAGTATGCCTGAGATATATCTGTCGTCGTTTTTGTTGCGGAAGCCCCAGCGCGCGATGTGATACTCCATCTCCTCGCTTATCTCGTTCGTAAGCTCGCGGAGAAGGGGAAGCAGCCTGTCGGGATTGAGCGTGTCGTTCAGAAGCTCGCAGAATCTTGAAATGAATTTCTTTTTGAACGTGCTGTTTTTGATAAGTCCCTGGATTATGCCGTATATCTTTTTATCCTGCTTGAAAACGTAGTTGAATCTGCTTTCTTCGGATGACATGCTCCAGTCGAAATCGTACGGGATCCAGCGCCATTTCGCCGTGTCCGTCCGCTCGCGGTAGAATTTGATGTTTCCGGGGTCGGTGTTGGCGAAATATATCTGCGATATCCAGTAGTCGATATAGTTGTCAATATCCATACGCGAGCAGACGTAGGCGTAATTGTCTTCGTTCGACATATTCTTTGTCGTTACGAATTTGTAAAGCTCGTTGTAATTCGTGCTCGTGCCGGACTGAACGATCGACGAGCCCTTCATCCTGTCGAGGTTGTCGGGGTCGGCGCCGGTGTGGTTGGCGACGAATTCGTCTGAAATACGCTCGCGCAGATCGTAAATGCCGTAATAATCGCCGTTAAGATAAACGACGACCGGACGGTAGTTCATGACCTCGCAGTTTATCTTTCCGAGCAGAGCGCGGGCGATAAACGCGTCGCGTATGTGCGAGCGGTTCGCGTCCTGGCCCGAGCCGCGGAGAACGAGTGAAGAGAAGACGTTAATGTAATCCTCGCCGAAGAACGGATATACGACCTCTTTTATACCGTATTTGTCCTTCAGATTGATCGAAACACTCTTCTGATCGTGTACCCGGCTGTACTGACCGAATACCTTGATGCCGGCGTTGAAGTTGAGCACCTGTCTGCCGCTCTCGTCGATATACGTGAAGCTGACGGGACGCTCCCAGCTTTGCCAGTAGTTCGCCTTCGGCGCGTCCTTGAAGAACAGATTCTCTTTCTCCGAACCGCCAAGCGACGGATCGTCGTATTTCATCGACTCGGTATCAAAGTTCGGACCGTCGGCGAATATACCCGTCTTTTCGGAGAAAAGATCGTTCGGATCGGCGTTGAGGAATACGACCGGCATGTTGTGCACGCGGCCTACTATGAACGAGACCGAGACCTCGTCCGAGGGAAGGGCGTCGCTCTTGAAAGCGCGTGCGCGTATCGACGTCGTTTTATCGATCGTTATGGGAGAGCGGTAAAGCGTCGACGCCTGAGTTGGGGCGGTGCCGTCCGTAGTGTAGTAAACGATACATCCCGCGGGAGCTTTTATCGTCACGGCGGTCCCCGCTTCTACGTATCCGCCTTCAAGGCTGAAAGACGGCGCGCCTACGGATTTTGAATAAGTCACCGTACTGTTTTTCGCACCGGGAGTGACCTGCGTGAAATAATACAGGGTGTCGTCATCGTCTGATACGCGCCCCGCCGAGGTACGGTCGAAGAGAAGACCGGTGACGACGCTGTCGACCACGGTGCCGTTTTTATCGTACAGATAAATGTCGTTGCCGTAGCGGTTGAGACCGAGATCGACGTAGACGGAATCCGTCTTGCTGTCGTATTTCGTCTCGTCGCCGAAATATATGATCCTGTAGCCTCCGGCTTTGACCTTTACCGTCGGCAGCCATACCGCGCGGTCGAACGTCTTTTTTCCGATATAGAGCTCGGAGAGATCAAGATCGTTTTCCGTCGGGTTTTTTATCTCAACGAAATCGTACAGCTTGTAATAATCGTACAATTCCCCCGACGAATATGATTTTCCGTCAGGGGAGCTGTCAAGTGTGGCGTTGACTGCGACCACTTCGCTTATATATGCTGTTTTGTACGCCGGATGTCTTGCGCTGTTTATGTCTTCAAAGCCCGGCACGTCGTTTTTTGCGTTTCTGGTGGCGCGGGGGAAGAACAGCCATTTATCGGGATTTTCGGGATCGCGTCCGCAGGTCATGTTCGATTCAAGATCGTAGACCGTGCATCTGTCCATCTCGTCGCCTCTGCCGTTGTAAATGCCGAGGGACTCTTCCTTGCCGGAGAGGGTGAAGCTTGCGTGCAGCTCGCCGCCCGCGTATTCTTTGTCCTTGCCGAGCATGAAGACGGTCAGATATCCGTCGGGCTGAAGCGTTACGTCCGGGAATTCCCATTTCGTCTTGTCCGCTTCGTCGTCCGAAAGGAACAGGCCTTTGAGCTTTACTACCTTTTCACCGTAGTTGTATATCTCGACCCAGGCGCCGTAATCGCCTTCCTCGTCGGTAAACGTGATGCATTTCTTCGTTGCGAATTCGTTTATGCGTACCGTGTTTACGGTCTTGTCGGTGAGGTTCAGGGGCTCGTCCGTCGACTGCTTTGGCTGATATTCCGCCGTGCCGTTCTTTTCACCGGGCGTCGGTTCGCTTAAAAGCACGGTGTGACCGTCCGGCGCGGGCGCCGCGGATATATCCGACGGGCAGTTGGCGGGGATCGTTATCCTGCCGATCTCGGTGCCGCCGGAGGTGAGCAGGGAAACTGTCTCGCCGGCTTTGCTGAGCTTGAACGGAAGGTGTATCGACGTCGTCTGTTCGTTATAAACGTTTCTGCCGGACGCCCATATGATTATGTATTCGCCGGGCTTCAGCTTAACGTCGGGCAGGATGCCCTTCGTGCGGTTGTCCGGATTGTCGGTTATCAGGTAGTTTTTGAGCGATATCTCGGATGAGCCGCCGTTGTAAAGCTCTATCCAGTCGCTGTATTCGCCGTAGTCGTCCGTCAACGTGGATTTGTTTGACGCCATGACCTCGGACAGCATAAGTCCGTTTTCGTTCGGCTTGATGATGACCTCGGGCTGCGGCAGCGTTTCGATCGCTGTATCGGAACCGGGCGCCGACGACGACGGCGCCGTGCCGCTTACGTCAAACGAATCGTCGGGAGTGCTGAGATCGCACGCGGCGAGGCTTAAAAGCGTAATGACCGCGAGCGCAACCGATATAATTCTTTTCATTTTACTCCTCTTATCAAATGTATTCGCCGGTGCTCTTTACGAGCGTCACGGAGGATACGCCGGGGTATGCGTTGAGCTTGTTCAGGAATTTTGTGGAACCGGAGATAAGCGTGACCTCCATCGAAAGCTCGACGGTGTTTTCAACGAGAGCCTTTGATTTCAGACGGCTTTTCTTCGTGGATTTTTCGATATAGCGGACGACGGGTTCCTCGTCGTCGGGGTTTACGTTTATCATGAGTATATAGGAATCCGCGGCGGAGGGCAGGCGGGAGGCGACGATGAGTATCACGCCGACGACAACGGCGCCGACAGCCGCGAGACCGAGCAGGTTTGCGCCGCACATGATGCCCGCGCAGATGGAGTAGTACAGGAATACTATGTCAAGCGGATCCTTTATCGCCGTTCTGAAACGGATGATCGAAAGCGCGCCGACCATACCGAGCGAAAGAACGATGTTCGACGTTATCGTCATGAGGATCAGTGTCGTGATGACGTCCATCGCAAGAAGCGAAACGGCGAACGTGCGGGAGAAGAGCACGCCGCGGTAGCTGATGCGGTAAACGACGATTATGAGAAGTCCGATGAGTATGGATACCGCCATGGTGAGCAGAAATCTGCCCATGCCGAGATCCTGGTTGAAGTTTTCGACGAAGCCTTTTTTGAAAACGTCTGAAAATGTGGTTAAAGAGTATATCATGACGGTGGTCCTTTCTTAACTAAACGTTCTTCCGAACACGTATTTTGAACATGAGCTCTGCATCGTGGATTCATCCGGAAGCAGATTTCTTATATGATCGGGCAGGAAATGGTCGTATTTGACCTCCAGCACGACCCAGCACGGCGGTACGGTATAAACAAGAGTTCCGTAATCGAGAAACATATCGACGCCGGCGCCGGAGCCCTTGATATTTGAATCGAGCGTGATCCTCACGTTCGACGCGTCGCATACGAACGCACGGCGCGTGTATTCGACTATCGTCTTTGGGCGGTATCCCTCGACGTTTATCATATGGTAAAACTCACGGGCAAGATCGGAGTCAAGCGAGAGAAGGCTTTCGCCGCGGCGGTACATTATATCGTCGTAGATCTGACGGTCTATCCTGACGGATTCCTTTTTGCCGAGCGGTCCGCGCTTGCTTTTACGCTCCAGGCTGATGAAAGAATCGCTGTGGTTGTACGATCTGATACGGTATTTTTTACGCTTCAGAAGCCCGGCGGCTGTGCCGGCAAGCGATCTTTCGTCCGGCGTGTCAAAATACACGCTGCTTATAAGATATTTGCCGCGGTCTACCGCGTATTTGTCGAATTTCATCACCTGACACAGACGCGAGGTAAGCTCGGTCGCCTGTACCGGCGTTATGAAGTATTTCAGCTCGTGCCTGTAATCCTGCGAGGAATCCTGCATCAGGCGGTCCAAGACACCACCCCCTTTTAATTTAATATATCACATTGTTTAAAGTATATCAAGCGGTATTTGTAACATTATCTTATCCGCTTGCGTTTTTTCTTCTGTCCGCGGTATATCGCTCTTCCGATAACGTAAAGGAACAGAAATACGAAAAACGCGACGATCGAGCCGATCACAACGGGGCGCTTTACGAAGTTTTCCGTCAGATCGAGCATATACAGGATCCTGCTCTGCGCGACGGAGGTCGTTGTGACGAGCGGAACGCGGCAGACCTCGGAGCCGTTGTATTCCACTATGATCTCGCCCGCCTGCGTACCCTGCGCTACCGGCGCGTCAAGCACGGTTTCGGGAACTATGGAGCGGAGCGTTATCTCTGTTTTGACGTCGGTGCCGACCGGCAGATACATGGAAACCGTCTGCGCGGGGCAAAGCGTGACGACGTCGGTATTCGTGCTGAATCTGACGCCCGTCTCGGTGACGATGACGCCCTTTTTCAGCACGTCCATATAAGTGAATCCCGTTCTTGCGTAGTTGAGCAGCTTGATCGTGTCGTCGTATTCGGTGAGACGCCCGGTCTCCGAGTCGTCTCTGCCGCCCATTATGATCGAGAAATAGCGCTTTCCGTCGTATTCCGCGCTCGTGAGCAGGCATTCGCCCATCGTTTCGGTGGAACCGTAGTTCATGCCGGTGACGCCCGCGGTCTTATAAAGCGGCGTCTGATATGAGCTTATGAGAAAGTTGCGCGAAAGGACGACGTGCTTGCCGACCGTGAGTTTTTCCGTCGACGTCATTTCGGTAAATCCCGGGATCGACGCCGCGTGAACGGCGATCTTTATTATATCGGACAGGATCGCGCGGTCGCCGTCGGCTTCAAGCCCGGTCACGTTTTTGAACACCGTGTTCTCACAGCCGAGCTCGGCGGCGCGCTTTGTCATAAGCGACGCGAATTCCTCAAGGTCCGGACGGTCCGTTTCCACGTTCTGCATGTAATAATGTGCGAGTATGGTCGAAACGTCGTTCGCGCCGTGCATCAGCAGTATCGTCAGAAGCTGACGGATGGTCAGGACCTCGCCTTCTTCGAGATAGATCGAAAGCCCCGCCTTGTCTTCAAGCAGTTTTTTCGTTACGGTTATCTCTTCGTCGAGCCTGTCGCCGAATTTTTCAAAAATCATTATACCGACCATGATCTTCGTCGTCGAGGCGGGACGGAGCAGCTGATCGTCGTTTTTGCGGTAAAGTATCCTGTCGTCGTATTCGCTGTAAACGAGCGCGTATTTCGATCTTATCGTAACGCTTTCGTCCTGCGGTATGACGTAGTCCTTCGGTACCAGCACCTGATCGGAGGATGCGTTGTCGCCGGCTGTTGTGTCAACGGCTCCGGCGGCGGTGCAGAGAATTGTCAGCGAAGCGATAAGCAAAGCCGTTATTCTTTTAAAATTCATTTTATCTCCCTGACTGCATCGACGTCCTTGGCTATCTGCGCTTTGAGTTCGTCGAGTGAATCGAACCTGCGCTCGCCGCGCAGATATGATTTGAATTCCGTTTTTACGGTTTTTCCGTACAGATCCATATCGCAGTCGAGCACGTGCGATTCGACCGTCACACGGTCAGATCCGACGGTAGGCTTTACGCCGACGTTCGTCACGGCGCGGTACGTCTTGCCGTCTATATGGACGAGACAGTAATACACTCCGCGGCAAAGCGGCGTTATGTCGTCCGGATAATTCTGATTTATCGTCGGGAATCCGAGCCCCGTGCCGATGTGGTTGCCGTGGACGACCGGAAGGCAAAGCGAGAACGGACGTCCGAGGAGCTTTTCGGCGTGATCCGCCCTTCCCTCTGAAAGAAGCTTGCGAATTGCCGTGGAACTGACGGGCAAGCCGCCGTATCTGACTTCGTCGTGAACCGCGGCGCCTATGCCGAGCTCTCTCAACTCGGAGCATAAGGTATCCGCGTCGCCTTCGGCTCCCGCGCCGAAGCGGAAATTATATCCGCATACAACGTACGAGGCGCCGCACTGTAAGGCGAGTATCTGCCGGCAGAACTGTGCCGGGCTCATATCCCGGAGAGCTTCGAACGGACGGCTGAAAATTTTGTCGACACCCATGGACCGGAGAATTTCCGATCGCTGTTCGGGCGTTATGAGATGCTTTGACGACCCCTTCGGGGCGAATCCGTCAAACGTGAAAACGGCGACCTTGCCGCCCGTCGCCCGGGCGAGGGAACGCGCGGTGCTTATAAGCGCCGCGTGACCGATATGCACGCCGTCGAAATTGCCGACGGCGACAGCGTATTTTTCTTTTTCAAACGTCATTTCAAAGAGGCTTGACCTTTATCACCGCGTACCTTCTCGGATAAATATCCGGGGTGCGCTTTGTTTTTTTGAATTCTATGATGCATCTTTCCGCATCCTCGCCGGAAAGCTTCAGCACGTGTCCGTGCGCCGTCACGGCGCCGGCTCCGAGTACGTCGGCGGCGCGCTGTGAAGCGGCAAGCTCGGACACGTCCGTTTTCATCGCGTAGAACGCGCCGCCCTGTCTGACGTAAGGCAGGCAGAGCTCGCATAAAACGGGCAGCGCGGCGACTGCGCGCGCTGTCACGGCGTCGAAGCTTTCGCGCAGGGGCTTTTTGCACAGCTCCTCGGCGCGTCCGCACAGGGTCGTCACGTTCGACAGTCCGAGCGTTTTCGCCGCGTGTTCGACGAAAGCGAGCTTTTTGCCCGTCGAATCCATGGCGGTTACGCTGATCCCGGGGCAGAGGATCGCCGTCGGAAGAGACGGAAATCCCCCGCCGCAGCCGACGTCGAGCAGAGTTGACGCGCCCGACAGATACGGAGCAAGAAGCGCGCTGTCGACCATGTGTCTGCCCCAGACGTCTTCTTCGGTTTTCAGCGACGTCAGATTGACTTTTTCATTGTATTCGAGCAGGAGCCTGCCGAGCGCGATGAGCTTTTCCTCTTTTTCCGCGTCAAGAAGCCTATCCGCGCCGTTTTCTTCAAAGCACTGACGGAGCGTCATAGCGTTATGACTCTGCCGCCGGACGACGCGGCGAAATCGCGGTCGCGCTTGTGGCACGTGAATACGATCGACTGCGTCCCGGAGGAAGCGAGCGTCTGCATTATGCGCAGGGCGCGCTTGTCGTCAACGCGGGCGAACGTGTCGTCGAAAAACGCGGGCGCCTTGTCCGGGAATATGAGATCCATGAGCGACAGACGCAGACTGACGTAAGCTATATCCTGCGTGCCGCTGCTGAGCGTGTCGGCGCGGTGTGTCATACCGCCGCCGGTATATGATATTTCAAGCTTGTTCGATATCCCGAGCCCGTCGTATTTGCCGCCGGAAAAGCCCTTCATATACTGACCGGCTCCGCGCGCAAGCGTCGGAGAAATACTGCTTCTGAGCGCCGCGGAGGCTTCGGCGAGCTTTTCGTAAGCCATGCTCGTCGCCTTGAATTCCATTTGCGCCTCTTCAAGCCGGCGGCGCGCGTCAAGCAGCTTTGCGTATATCACGGACGGCAGCGTGAACGTGGCGTTCGCCGCCGCGAAGCTCTGTTCCTCTGAGGAGATCTTTTCGGAGATCGCTTCGTTCTGCCGGACGAGAAGATTCAGCTCGGTCCTGCGTTCGTCGGCGTTGAAGGAGTCGAGCTCGTCCGGCTGAAGCGCTCCGCAAAGGCGGGCGCGCAGCGTTTCACGGTCGTCGCCCTTAACGCGCTCCGCGGACGTCCTCGTCCTGTACTGCGCCATTTCTATCTGCTTGCGGACGTTAGAGACCTCGGATACGACGGTTTCGACCTCGGAAATGAGTCCGGGGAGCCCGGATACGTCGGTCTCTCTGTATTTAGCGGAAAATCCGCGTACAGCCCCGTCAAGCTCGGATAAGCGTCTGTCGGCACGGTCCTTTTCTTCCTTTGCCCTGTTGTATGCCGCGGTGCGCTCGTCGGAGGCGTCCTTCGCGTCGTCAAGTCCGGCGAGAAGATCCGGGATCTCATCGGGATCGTCACAGCCGAGCTTCGCGGCGAGCTTTTCAAGCCCGCGTTTCAGCTTCGAAGTCTTTCCGGCGTTATAAGCTCCTATGATCACGCATACGGTGGCGACGGCGGCGCAGACGGCGCCGTACGGCAGAAACAGCCCGATAAACGCGAGAAGCGCGGCGGTGACGGCAAGCGCTGCCGCCAGAATGAACGGCAGAGCCGTGTATTTTTTGTATTTGAACAGCTTTTCGTCAAAGCCGTCGTACATATCGCGCAGAGCGTCCACGCCGCCTATTCCCGCGGCGATGCGGAGAATGCCGGACGATTTCGAGTTTTTCAGCTCTCCGTCGGCTTTTTGCAGTTCAAGCGCGGCTTTTCCCGCGTTTTCCTTCAATTCAACGGCGCTCGCTTGTAAAGAGTGCAGACCGTCCGCAAATTCACGGTCCGGCAGATAGCCGTTGTTAGAGTATTTTTCGGCGAGCTTTTCAAGCTTGCTCTGACCCTCCGCAAGACTCCTCAGATTCTCTTCGTGCTCGTCAAGCTCGCGCAGGCGGCGGTACGTGTCGAGATCGTGAAGCTGCGCCGTTATTTTGTCTATGCGCTCCTTGTTCGACTGCAGACGCGCGCGGCGCGTACGGATCGAATCGTCGAGGCTGAATATATGCTCGGACTCGGATTTTGCGGCGTTGAGTCTGAATTCAAGCTCGGATACGTTGTTTTCAAGCTCGTAAATCTTTCCGCCCTTGCGGTTCTTGTAATAGAGCGCGACGCGGCTTTCATCGAGCTTTTTCAGCGCTTTTTTGGTGCTGACCGCCTCGTCCGCGGAGAAGACGATGTTTTCGATTGCCTCGGGCAGACCGGCGCCGCCGACCGCGGAGCCGAGATCTCCGGTGAACGCCGTGTTTTCGAACACGTTCTCCGGCACGCCGATGAACAGCTCCCACGGCGCTTTGTCGGTGCGGAGCGTATCTCCGTCCTTATAAATGCTTATCCTGTCCTTTGCGCGGGTCAGAAGCAGTTCGCGCTCGATCCTGTATTCGGAGCCTTTGGACGTGAGCGTGAGAGAACCGGAGCAGCCGGATCTGCCCCACGCGACGTATTTTTCACGGCCGGGCTTGTCAAGCCCGTAGAAAATGAAGCGTATGAAAGCGCCGACGGTGCTTTTTCCCGTCTCGTTGTCGCCTTCGATGACGTTGAGCCCGTCACAGAAGCTGACGTCTTTGTCCGACAGCATTCCGAAGGAGACTATATGAAGTTCGTTGATTTTCATTGCAGACTCCTTCCCGAAAGCGCTTCAAGCCCGATCTTGAGGGCGAGCGCGGCGATACGGCGCTCCTCCTCCGTCCCATCGGACAGATACGGCGCCATTGCGCGGCAGAAAGCCCCGCGGATGCCGGGCTCGGATTCGTAACGGTCCATATCGAGCGTGGGCTCGGTACGGTCCTCGATCTCTATATATCTCACGCCGTATATGCGCGGTGAAAGAGCCTGTTCGTTCACGATGAGCGACGGCGGCACGGATCCGCGGAGCACGGCGCGTACGCACGCCTCGTTTCCGACGGACGCCGCGCGGATCGCCGCGTTGATACGGTCGGCAAGGGCGACCGAGTCCTCACAGCCGGAGCAGTCGACGTCGGTGACCTCGAATCTGCGCTGTGTGAAGGATCTTGTCCTGAAATCGGCGTAAAGATGACCGTCGCGCTTGTCAAGCTCGGCGATGAGCGCGGATTTCTGACCGCATTCGTCAAACGACCTGCCTTCAAGGCATCCGGAATACGCGTAATAAGTGTTCCTCAGCCGTTTGGCGCCGTCCGTACCCTTGTGTATATGACCGAGCGCGGCAAAATCGAATCCGGATGATTCAAGCTCGTTTTTGCTTATACTGCAATATCTTCCGCCGACGGGACCGTCAAGCTCGCAGTGAGCGCATAAAACGTTGATCCTGTCAAAATCGAGCCGCGGTTTTACGGCGAGAGGGTCGACGGACATCGTATCGTCCGTGAACGCCCAGCCGTAGACGTCGCAGTTGAGATCGTCAAAGCTGATCTTCGACAGCGACGACGAGCGGAAAATATAAACGTTTTTCGGAAATTCGGTCTTTGCCCACGGCGAATCGGGTTTGTACGGGTCGTGATTGCCGGGAGAGATTATGAATCTGATATCCGGATTTTTTTCAAATTCCGAGCAGAGAAGAGCGAGCGTTTCACGCGCGGCAAAGCCGGTGTCGAAAATATCGCCCGGCATAAGCACGAGGTCGATCTTCGCGGTCCTCGCGTAAAGAACGGCGGAGGTGAAGGTGCCTCTGAGCATCCGGCGCATCGCCTGAGCGGTCTCCGCGTTTTTCAGTGAAAACGGACTGTCAAGATGCAAGTCCGCCATATGTAATATTTTTACCATTATATAATCCTCTGATAAGACAGTATATTCATTATATCAAACCGATTCCGAAAAATCAATACGATACTTGCAAATAGTTGAAAAATTCGACGGTTGTTTTTTTGCATTTTCTCTCTTTTGCATACAAGTTAACTCATTTTGCTTGAAATCTTATTATTTTGATGGTAATATTAAGATAATTCTACTTTACGGAGATAATACGATGAAAGAATTTTACGAGATCGAGATCGAAGGTCTTAAAAGAAATCTGCCGCTTTGCCCGCTCAACGACAAGCTCAAGATCGGCGCGTTCGTCATTTTCGGCGACGTGGAGCTGACGGAGGCTTCGGCGGCTGGGCTTCTCAAGATCGCGCCGGCTGATTACGATTATATGATCACAGCCGAGAGCAAGGGAATACCGCTCGTGTACGAAATGGCGCGTCAGAGCGGACAGAACAAATATTTCCTCGCGAGAAAAGCGCCCAAGCTGTATATGAAAAACATCCTCAAATGCGAGGTCAAATCCATAACCACCGCAAAGGTACAGACGCTGTATCTCGACGGAGATGACGCGGAGCTTATGCGCGGCAAACGCATACTCATCGTTGACGACGTTATAAGCACCGGCGAATCGCTCAAGGCGCTTGAAGCGCTCGTCGAGCAGGCGGGCGGCATCATAGCCGGACGCATGGCTGTCCTCGCCGAGGGCGACGCGTGGAACAGAGACGACATAAAGGCGCTTCAGTACCTGCCCCTGTTCGACGCCGAAGGCGAACCCCTTCCCCTGTAATATGCTTGACTTCACTTGTGATTACAACAACGGCGCACACCCTTCGGTGCTGCGCCGCCTTGTTGATACGAACGGCATAACGTCCGGTACATACGGCTTTGACGAGTTCAGCAAAAGCGCCTCCGACAAGATCAGAGCCGAGATCGGGGATAAAGACGCCCCCGTGTATTTCCTCGCCGGCGGCACGCAGACGAATATGACGGTGATAAGCTCGTGCCTTTTGCCTTATCAGGGCGTTTTGTGCGCCGCAACGGGTCATATAAACGGACACGAGGCGGGCGCCGTAGAGGCGACGGGACACAAGGTCCTGCCGCTGCCGTCGCACGACGGAAAGGTCTTGGCGCATGATCTGTCTGCTTATATGAAGACGTTTGAAGAAAACGAAAGCCGCGATCATACCGTTTTCCCCGGAATGCTCTATATCTCATACCCCACGGAATACGGCACGCTGTATTCGCTTACGGAGCTTGAAGAGCTTTCCCGCGTATGCAAACGGTACGGGCTTCTGTTCTTCTGCGACGGAGCGAGACTCGGTTACGGCCTTTTAAGCCCGGAGTGCGATATTACAATGGCTGATCTGCACCGCATATGCGACGTGTTCTATATAGGCGGTACGAAGGTAGGCGCGCTTTGCGGCGAGGCGGTCGTGTTCAAAAAAGAAGCGCTTCCCGCTCATTTCATGACGCTTATCAAACAGAGGGGCGCGCTGCTCGCAAAGGGCAGGCTCGCCGGCGTGCAGTTTGACGCGCTGTTTACCGACGGACTTTACTATAAGATCGCCAAAACCGCGATCGACCGCGCCCGGGAGCTGAAAGAGGTCTTTGCGGCGAAAGGGTACAAATTCTTCATAGATTCGCCGACGAATCAGCAGTTCGTCGTGCTGAGCGATGAAAAAGCCCGCGAGCTTTCGAAAAACGTATTGTTCGAGGTCTGGGAAAAGACTGCGGAGGGCGATACCGTCGCACGCTTCGTCACCAGCTGGTCGACGGCTGCTTCTCAGATCGAAGAGCTCGGGAGGCTGCTGTGAAGACAAACGCAAAACGCGCCGTGTTCATCACCGCGGATATCGCGGCGGCGGTGCTGATCATCCTTTCCGCCGTTTTAGGCATTTTCACGACAGAGGGCAGGCTCTGGATGTCCGGGGCTTACAGATTCGTGTTCTTTACGGTGGATTCCAACATCCTCGCGGGTCTGTCCGCGCTGATCCTTCTGCCGTTCAAAATAAGAAGGCTTAAAACCGGCAAGCCTCTGCCGCGCGCCGCGATCACACTCAGCCTTATATCCGTGTCATCCGTGACGGTCACTTTTATGACGGTACTGCTGTTCCTCGGACCTGTTTTCGGCTTCGGGAGCATGTACACGGGCAATAATCTGTGGCTTCATATGGTCTGCCCGCTCTTGTGCATCGCCTCATACGTGTTCGACTCGGAATCGGAAGGGTGCGTCAAAGCGCCGTATACGCTTTTGTCCGTACTGCCGACCGTCGTATACGGCGTCGTATATTTCATCATGGTTATTATCGTCGGACAGGAGAACGGCGGCTGGGCTGATTTCTACGGCTTCAATATGGGCGGCAAATGGTATATCAGCATGGCCGCCATGCTCGCCGCGGCTTATCTTATAGGGCTCGGGCTGTGGGCGGCTGAACGGCTCTGCTCGAAAAAGAAATGAAAACAACGGTATATACAATAAACGCGCCCGTTCCCGCGGACCTGAAATTTGTTTTTTTGTCGGATATACACGAAAAAAACACGGACGAGGCGTACGCGAAAACCGTTTCCGCGGCGCCGGACGCCGTGCTCGTCTCCGGTGACTATATACAGAACGGCGGCGAATACGAAAAGGGGCTCGCGCTGCTGAAAAAGCTTTCCGCCGGACTGCCCGTGTTCGTATCGCTCGGAAATCACGAATTCAAATTCGGCGGCGATATAAGAGCCGCGACGCGTGAAACCGGGGCGTCTCTGCTCGACGGTTCTTTCACGGAGTTTTCCTCCGTTAAGATCGGCGGCCTGACGTCCGGTTTTGAAGGCGCGCGGCAGGGTACGTTCAAAAAAACGCCCCCGCCCGATACCGGATTTATAAAGGAATTCGACGGCGAGCCGGGCTTTAAGATCCTGCTCTGCCACCATCCCGAATATTATCCGCGTTATCTGAAAAACACGGGTATAGACCTGATACTTTCCGGACACGCGCACGGCGGACAGTGGAGATTTTTCGGCAGAGGTCTGTACGCGCCGGGGCAGGGTATCTTCCCGAAATACACGTCCGGCTTGTACGACGGCAGACTCGTCGTGTCGGCGGGCGTCGGCGATTCACATTCCGTACCGCGGATCAACAACGATTACGAGATCATAATAATAGAAATTAAAAAAGAGGTCGGTTGACCTCTTTTTAATTCGATTTGTTTTCGGCTCTCACCTGCGCTACGTTTTTCTGATGCTCAGCCAGCGTCTTGGCGTACAGCATTTCGCCGCTTTTGCGCGATACGAAATAAAAGTATTCCGTATCAGCCGGGTTTATTGCGGTGTAAATGGCGGACCAGCGGGGGTTGCAGATCGCGCCGGGGGTAAGCCCGTCGTAAACGTACGTGTTGTAGGGATTGTCGAAATGCAGGTCCTCGTCGGTAATATCCGTCTTATGGACGTTCATTGCGTAAAGCACGGTCGAGTCACATTCGAGCTTCGGATACTTCGACGCGTTTTTCAGTCTGTTGTGTATGACGCTCGATACGTTTTCCATATCCGTGTTGAAATACGCTTCGCGCTGTATTATCGACGCTATTTTTATATAGTCGTCGAAGCTCATGCCGGAGGCGTCGACGTATTTGTAAATATCCTGCGAGACCTTGGAATCAAACGCCGCAAGGATCTTGTTTATGATCTGCGTCTCATCCCAGTCGGAATAGAAATAATACGTATCGGGAAACAGATATCCTTCAAGTCTGTATCTGCGGTCGGGATCCGGAGGCAGCGAGTCGAGGCGCTTGATGAATTCGTAATCGTATTCGCCGTTCTGTATCGCGTCGATAAAGCCCTCGCGCGTGCCTATATCCTCGCTTATGAAAAGATCTATAATGTTCTCGACGGTATAACCCTCGGGTATGGTTATCGTGACGACGCGGCGCTCGCCCGTCTGCGCAAGGAAGGTCTTGATCAGACTGTCGTAGTTCTGTTTCGAGGACGCGGTGTATGTGCCGGGGATAAAGACCTCTCCGTCGTCGAGCTTAAGTCTCGCGTAGAGGCGGAATATCGCCGGGTATCTGATTATTCCTTTTTCGGCAAGCTGATTCGATACGTCGATAACGGTCGGATTCGCGCCGAGATCGATCTCGGCGGTAACGTCGCCTTTTTTAAGAGCGAAAACGTCGTTTCCGATCGACAGTATGAAGTATGAAAGCACAGCCGAGGCAATGAGCACGAGCGTTATATACATAACGGCTATCGTTATGCTGTATATCGCGCTGTGACCCTTGACCTTCAGCACGCGTCCCGTCTCGTCGGTCGGCTTCTTTTTGCCGGACCGCGTCAGCGGCGCGTTGTTTTTGTTGATTTCAGACATGAGTCCATCCTTTCTTGATGACGTCTACCCCTTGATCTTCATTATACCCGCGATGAACGCGAATCCTATACAGAGAACGAAGCCGGGAGACACAATGGAGATGAGCAGGGCGCGCAGGCGTTCTGTGAGCTTCGGGAACTTTTCGTTTTCCGACTCGGGTATCGACTCGGCGTCAAGCTCGAGCAGGCGCTGTGCGCGTGAAAGCGAGAAAAACAGGAACAGAAGCAGAAGCGACGCGAACACGAAAACGAACGGTATCAGACTGTCCGCTTTGGCGGCGGCGTCGTTCAGCAGCCTGTATGAGAATACGGATAAAAGATTGTAAATGAAATGCACGAGCATCGGCGCGAAGATCGAATGAGTCACCTCGTACACGAGCGAAAGCGCTATCCCGCATATGAAATAAGTGAAAAAGCCGGATAACGAGAAGTGCATAAGCGAAAACAGGACGGAGGAGAGAAGCGCGGCGCCGATCACGCCGTATCTGCGGTATTCGCCGTAGATCACGGACCGGAACGTTATCTCCTCGAATATCGCCGGTAAAAGGCAGTATATTATTACCGTGTAAACGACGTCGGCAAACGACGATCCGGTGAGGTTTACTGAAACCGTACCCGCATCGGCGCGCGAGCCGAGCCCCATCAGCACGGCGGCTGAAAACATCGTGACCGAAGCGCATATAACAAGGAGTATCCCGGACGCGCGGAACGGTCTTATGCCGAGCCCCGCGTAGTCTATCGGTCCCTGCAGCCTTTTGTATATCACGGCGGGCAGCACGAAGATCATCAGCTGCAAAACGAGCGTTATAAGGAATCTGTTTACGGAAAGCTGTTCCTTCATTCTTATATACGACGACAGGAACACGAGCACGTACACAACGAAACAGAATACCGGAGTTATATGGTATCCCTTAAGCTTGAGCTTTGTCAACTGTCAGAATACCTCCTTCCGTAATGATGACGTCGGTTTTCAGATCGTATTTTCCGTGCGGCACCGCGTCCGTGACGAGGCACGAGAACGTTACCGCGGCGAGACTTCCCCTGAAAGCAGACAGAAATCTGTCGTAATATCCTCCGCCGTAACCGATCCTGTAACCGTGCCTGTCGACGGCGACGGCGGGAACAAGGCAGAGAGAACAGCAGGGCTCGTCCGGTGAAAATTCTTCACAGCCGTCCGGCGGCTCGGCGATGCCGTAGTGACCGGTGACCAGCTCCGACGGCGACGAGACTAAGCGGAAAACCATATCGTGCGTGCCGGAAAGGCAGTACGGATAGGCTATGCGCTTGCCGTCTTTTACAGCCGCCTCCGCGACCGCGGTAAGATCCGGCTCGTCCGGAAGCGCGGCGTATAAAAGCACCGTGTCGTAATACTTATATGATATGCTGCCGGTGATCGCCGCGCAGATCCGCTCTTCATACAGCTTTTTCAGCTCCGGGTCAAGACCGCGTCTGATTTCCAGGTATTTCCGACGCAGAGACGCCTTCTGTTTTTTCAGATCGGTCATATCAGAGCATAATCGAGGCGGCGACGCCGTCCGCCGCTTCCTTGCCCTTGACGGCGGAAACTATCTCAAGTCCGAACCGGACGGCGCAGCCCATTCCGGCGGCTGTGATGAAATTGCCGTCGCGCACGACGCGGCTTTCGCTGATCTTCGCGCCGCGAAGGCATTTTTCAAATCCGGGATAGCATACGGCGGACCTGCCCTCGAGCAGGCCGAGCCTTCCGGGAACGGAGGGCGCCGCGCATATCGCGCAGACGAGACCTTTTGCTTCTGCCGTTTTCAGGACCGCGTCCTTTACTGTCTCGTTGCCGTAAAGCGTCTCGGTGCCGACGCCGCCGCCCGGAAGAATGACCCCGTCCGGAGCTTTGTCCGACGGATATTCGTCAAGCGTGATATCGGTAGTGAAACAGATCCCGTGGGGACCCGCGGCGGTCTTGCCCGATACGCCCACGGTCTTTACCTCTATACCAGCCCGGCGCAGTACGTCGAGCGTTGCGAGCGCCTCGACCTCTTCAAGGCCGTCTGCACAAAACATATATAACATACATTTATTCCTCGTTGTTGCCGTATTTTGCCATGAACTGCTCGCGCGACATTATGAGCTCGCGCGGCTTGCTTCCGTTCGCGCCGGAGCAGATGCCCATCTCCTCCATCCGGTCGATTATCTTCGCCGCGCGGCCGTAACCGATCGAAAGCTTACGGTTGAGCAGTGAGGTGGCGACCTTGCCGGCGTCGAACGAGATCTCTATCGCGGAAAGAAGCAGCTCGTCGTCGCCGGATTCGGCGCCTGCCATGGAGAGCTTCTTTTTGCCGTCGCTTATGTTTTCGGCTTCCTTGTCTATGTTCTTTATCGCTTCGTCGCTGTAATTCGTCTCGATGCCCTGATTCTTGATGAAGCTTACCACGGCTTCGACCTCGTCGTCGGAGACGAACGCGCCCTGAAGTCTCGTCAGCTTCAGAGCGCCGACGGGCTTGTAAAGCATGTCGCCGCGGCCTATCAGACGTTCGGCGCCGCCCTCGTCGAGGATCGTGCGCGAGTCGATCTGAGAACCGACGCGGCAGGCTATACGCGACGGGATGTTGTTTTTGATCGTACCGGAGATGACGGAAACGTCGGGGCGCTGAGTACCGATTATAAGGTGCATTCCGGCGGCTCTCGCCTTGGCGGCGATACGCGCTATGGAGCTTTCAACGCTGTCCTTCGACGTCGCCATAAGGTCGGCGAGCTCGTCGATTATTATGACCATGATCGGCAGCTTTTCCATCGACGGATCGTTCTTCGCCACGTCGTTATAGCCGAATATGTTGCGGCAGCCCGTCGCCTCGATCAGATCGTAGCGGCGTTCCATCTCCTGTACGAGCCAGTTGAGAGCGCCGGCGGCTTTTTTCATATCCGTGATTACGGGGACGAGCAGATGAGGGATGCCGACGTACGGCGCGAATTCGACCTTCTTCGGGTCGATCATGATAAGCTTGACCTCGTCCGGTCTCGCCCTGTAAAGGATACTTACGATAAGACTGTTTATACAGACCGATTTACCCATACCGGTGGCGCCGGCGATGATCATATGCGGCATTTTCTGAATGTCGAGATAAGTCGGCTCGTTCGATACGTCGACGCCGAGCGCGCAGAATACGCGGCTTTTCGCGTTTTTGAACGTATCGGTATCGAGCAGGGTCCTGATGTTGACGGTGAAGGGAGTCTTGTTCGGGACTTCTATACCGACGGTGTCCTTGCCTTCGATGGAGCTTTCAAATCTTACGCCGCCGGACGCGAGCACGCGCGCCAGGTCGTCTATGAGGTTGCCGATCTTGGATATCCTGACTCCGGGCGCGGGACGGAGCTCGTACCGCGTGATGGTCGGACCGCAGGATATGTTTTCAACGGATACCGTGATGCCGAAATTGGAAAGAGTTTCAACGATCTTTTTCGCGTTGTTCCTCGCCTCCTCGGCGCTGATCCCGGCACCCTTGCCGTCTGGCAGGGAGAGAAGCTTCATCGGCGGGAATCTGTACGGCGCAGGCTCCTTCGGCGGCTGTTTTGCGGGCTCGGGAGAAAGATCCTCGATCCTGACGCCGACGGGCGCGGTGACGGCGTCTATCGCATCGTCCCCGTCGTCCTGTTCGGGCTCGGGGTCTTTTACCGGCTCCGGCTTGATCTTCGCCGGCTTTTCGTTCACGGGCTTGTCCACGAGGATGCCGTCCTCGAAGAATATTTCGGCGGGCTTTCTTACGAATTCCTCCACGCCTTCGTCATCCGATTCGAGCAGCTCGTCGAGCGCGTCTTTTTTGTGCGGAACGATGTCCGGCTCCTCGCTGTCGAAATCGTATGCTTTTTTCTTCTTTTTCCGTCCGGATTCCGGTTCGGGATCCGGCAGTATCTGTTCCTGCAGACGTTTTTGCTGCATTTGCTCTTTGTATCTTTGCGCCTCGGCTTTTTTCAGCTCGGCGGCTTTTTTGTGCTCTTCAAGCTTGGCTTTCTGAGCCTCGGCTCCGGATCTGACCTTGCGCCCTATGAATTCGGCTATAACGACCGGCGTTATACCGAGCGTGAGAGCGCCGAAAATGATGAAGAGGATCATCGTTATGACGGCTGTGAAAACGCTGCCGACACCGGCGTGCATCCATTGCGCGATAACGCCGCCGACGACTCCGCCGCCGCGGAAGGGAGTGCATTTTTCATAAAAATCACGGGCGGTCAGTACTGCGGGGCTTTCCAGCGTGAATACGCCGCAGAACGACGCTATGCTGATCTGCGCGAGTATCGCCCAAGCCATGCGGAAATACAGCGCTCCGTTATACCAGAGCCTCTTTAAAAACACGGCGATCAGTATAAGGAACGTCGGCAAAAGCATCGACGTCACGCCGAACGAGCCGAAAAGCCCGTTCCTTATCGCGCGCCCGAAGGCGCCCGACGCGTCGGGCCAGATATAGCAAAACAGTAAAAACAGAGCGGTCATACCGCAAAGAAACCGTATCAGAAGCAGTATGCCGTCCGTTTTGCTGCCGGATCGCGGCTTGCTTTCACCGGCGGACTTGTTCGGCATCGGTTTTTTCGCCGTCTTTTTGGCGCCTGTCTTTTTTACGTCTTTTTTCTTCGTTGCCATTTGATAATTGTCCTCTCAGCCGCGGATCCCGTACAGTACCGCACAGATCCCGGCGGCAAAACAATAGATTGAAAAGTATTTGAAGGTCGGCTTTTCGCCGATCGTTTTTATCAGCTTAACTGCGGCAAAGCCTGACAGCGCCGCCGCGGCGGCGCCGCAAAGATACGCGGGGACCGTACCGGCGTCGGCGTATCTGAACGCCGCGGGCAGCTTCAGAACGCACGCGCCGAGGATCGCCGGGACGGAGCAAATGAATGAAAGCCGCACGGCTTCGTCACGCCGGATCCCGAGCAGAAGTCCTCCGGTTACTGTCGCGCCGGAGCGGGATATCCCCGGAAGCACGGCGACGGCCTGAAACAGACCTACGCCCAATGCGTGATAAAACCGCGTGTCCTCCGCGATAAGTGTTCCGTTTTTTGCCGAGTCTCCCGTGAGCAGGATCGCGCCGTTGAGTATGAGCAGCGCGCCTACGGCTGCAGGGGACGACGATACCCGGTCCGAAAGCTCGCTGCCGCCGCAAACGGCTGCAACGACTACGGGTACGACGCAGAGAAGAGAAAACAAGACCGTTCTTTCGTCACGGCTGAGCCGATTTTTTCCGGCGATCCGGCGTGGAAGCGAAGCGCAGGCGCGGAAAAGCCCGGGCAGCTCTCTCCGGTAAGCGAAAAGCACGGCGAACAAAGTCCCCGCGTGAAGCACCGCGTCAAGCCCCGGCAGCTGTGGACCGAAGCCGGTCACCGCCTCGAATAAACAAATATGAGCCGATGAAGAAACCGGAATGAATTCGCATGCTCCCTGAATCAACCCGAGTATCAATGCCGATAATATACTCATGACCTGCCTCCCGTACGTTTCCGGTAAGCAGGATATGCATATTCAAATCATATTATAACAAAAATAAAGAGATTTTTCAAGTATGCCGATGAATTTTTTTATGAACGTCAGGAAAGCCGACGAGGCGAGACTCGCCTTTTACGGCGTCGCCGCGGTGTTCGCGGGCTTTGCGGGCGGACTTCTCGGCGCGGGAGCCGGGCTGTTTCTGTTCATGATCTGCCGCAGGATCGTCGGCGGAAAAGCCGCGCACGTGTCCGCGCTCTGTGCGACGCTGCCCACGGCTGTCCTTTCCGCGGCGCTCTACGTCCGCGGATCGCCTCAAACTCTGTTTGAAGCTTTGCCGCTGCTGCCGTTCGCCGCGGCGGGCGGCGCGCTCGGAGCATATCTTATGAGCAGGCTCCGCGTCAGGGCGCTCGGGTATATCACGGCGGCGCTCGCCGTAACGGGCGGCGTGATCATGACCGTCAGATGAGGGAGGCGGTCTGCTTTATCACGTCCGCGCTGGCGGGAATGGGCGTCGGCGGGGGCGGACTGTTTACGGTGTTTTTGTCGCTCACGGGCACGGGACAGTTGGCGGCGCAGGGAATGAATCTTTTTTCTTACGTCGCGGCGTCGGTTCCGGCTTCGTTCATCGGATACCGGAGATACGCCCCGGATATGAGGCTTACGGCGTTTCTTTCTTTCTGCGCGTGCGTCGGCTGTATGTTCGGAGCGATGGCGGCTCCTGCCGTGCCGGATAACGCGCTCCGCAGGATATACGGAGCGTTTACGGCTGCGTCAGGAATCTTTGTCCTGTTCTCCGAATCCGGCGACACCGTCGACCGGAAGTGAAAACGCTATGCCCTGACCGGGCGTGTCGAGCCCGCAGGTCGTATAAAGCGCGTGAAGTATCGCGTCGCGCAGTTCTTTTTCGGTGAGTATTATTATCACCTCTTTCTGAGGCGATACCGTCACGCCGAAGAATTTCTCCGCGTCCGCGTTGACGGTCCCGCGCGATCTGGTAACCGTGCCTCCGCGAGCGCCGGCTTTGCGCGCCGCCTCCATGGCGACCTCGCTGTAGCCTTCGTTTATAATGCAGAATATGGCTTCGTGTTTGAATTCGCTCATAATAACCTCTGTGTTTCTCTCTTGTCGGATAAGAACCTGTAAGCCGTCGCGCCGATCATGCTGCTGAACGGGATCGAAAACGCGATACCCGTGCCGCCCTTCACGCTTTTGAATTTCCGGGAAAGCATCGAAAGCAGCTCCGGCGCGCGCTCGGCTGAAATCATGCTGAGTATGACGCTTTTACGGTCGTTTGCAAGACCGAGCATTTCAAGCATCTGCGATCTCGCGGTACCGTGCGCGGATAAGAAGCATTGAAGATTCGCACCGCCGTTCTGTATCAGATCGGCGTAGAATTCCGACTTTTCACGGTCTACGATGGTTATGACGAGCTTGAGTCCGTCCGGCGATTTTACCGCGGGAGCCTGTTCGTTTTTGCTCATATCATACCTCCGTTACATGAATTCGATGATCTGCTCGTCGTCGGCCGACAGGATCTTCGCCATGGCGCGGCGGGATCTGAGCCGCTCCGCCGTTACGGCGCGGAAGCCGAGGAGCTGGATCGTGATAAGAGGAGTCATGGCGACCATCGCAACGACGCCGAACGCGTCGAACGGGATCTTTGAAACGTCCTGGACTGTCGCGCACGCGCCGACGGCGAACGGCAGGATGAAGCTTGAGGTCAAAGGACCGCTGGCGACTCCGCCGGAGTCGAACGCTATCGCCGTGTAAACTCCGGGAACGAGCAGTGAAAGCCCGAGCGAGAGGATGTAACCCGGAATTATATAATAAAGGATACTGAAATCGAAGATGATCCTTATCATCGAAAGCGCGACGGATATGCCTACGCCGACGGACAGCGCGATCATCATGGAGCGCTTGCTGACGGCGCCGCCGGTCACCTGCTCGACCTGGTTGTTGAGCACGTGTACCGCGGGCTCGGCGAGGACCGTAGCCATACCGGTGATGAATCCGAACACAACGAGTAAAGCGGGGTGGCTGCCCGTCGAAAGCTCGGTGCCGAGCTTGAAGCCGACCGGCATGAAGCCTATCTTTACCGCGGTCATGAATATCACGAGCCCGACGAAGGTGTAAAGTATCCCGAGAACTATCTGAGACAGCTTTTTCGCCGGAAGCTTCAGCACCGTGAACTGAAGGATGAAGAAGAATACGGAGATGAGAACGAGCGCAGCGGCGACCTCCTTCACCGTGTCAAGCAGCGTGTGAAGGACCTGCACGCCGATCTTCGACGAAACGGAATAATCCGGCAGCTCATATCTGAAGCCGCCCGTCGAAAACGCGCCGATCATGACGACGGCGAGCACGGGACCAACGGAGCACATGGCGATGGAGCCGAAATTGTTTTCCGCCCCCTTGCTTCGCCCGACGGATGAAGCTATGCCGATACCGAGCGACATGATGAACGGCACGGTTATCGGTCCCGTCGTTACGCCGCCGGAGTCGAACGCAAGCGCCGTGAAGCCGCTGCCTCCGCGGAGTATCATAACGGCTACGAGCGCGAAAAGCGCAAGATAGAAAAACATGAGATATTGCGGCAGGGGCTTGTTTTTCAGCGTCCTTATCACGGACAAAAGCAGAAACAGACCCACGCCCGCGCCGACGACGGCGATAAGGACGATCGGCTTCACCATATCCGAGACCTGCCCGGATAAGACCGTCAGGTCCGGCTCCGCGGCTGTGATCATCACGCCCATGACAAAGCAGACGATCAGAAGCAGAGCAGGCTTGCCGGATCTTGAAAGACCGGAGCCGATATGCTCGCCCATCGGCGACATCGCAAGGTCGGAGCCGAGATCGAACAGACCGATGCCGACGACGAGCATCGCGGCGGAAACAAGAAACGCCGCAAGCTCGGCGCCGCTCAGACTGACGAACGGCGTGAAATACATGATAATGACTATCGCCGCGACGGGCGCCACGGAGAAAGCCGCTTCTTTTATTTTAGCAAGAAGGATCCTCAATTCATTCTCCTTTTGACGAAAGCGAAGATAACGCTTTGTCAAGGTCTTCAATGATGTCGTCGCAGTTTTCAAGTCCCACGGACAGGCGTACCATGCCGGCGTTTATCCCGGCGGCAACAAGCTGTTCGTCGGTAAGCTGTCTGTGAGTCATCGAAGCGGGGTGGAGAACACAGGTGCGTATATCGGCGACGTGTACCTCGCGCGACGCCATCCGGAGCGAATCCATGAACTTTTCCGCCGGTCCGCGTCCGCCCTTCACGTCAAAGGAGATGACGCCGGAGCTGCCCTTCGGCATATATTTTTCCGCGAGAGCGTGATATTTGTCGCCCTTCAATCCCGGATATCTTACGGTTTCGACCATCGGGTGACGGCTTAAGAATTCCGCGACCTTCATCGCGTTTTCGCAGTATCTGTCCATTCTGACGGCGAGCGTTTCAAGACCGAGGTTGAGCAGGAACGCCGAGTGCGCAGACGGGTACGCGCCGAAATCGCGCATGAGCTGCATACGCGCCTTGCCTATATAAGCGGCGCTGCCGAATTTTTCCGTGTAAACAAAGCCGTGATACGATTCGTCGGGCTCCGTGAATTCGGGGAATTTGCCGTTTGCCCAGTTGAATTTTCCGGAGTCAACGATCACGCCGCCGCCCTGCAGAGCGTGACCGTCCATGTATTTCGTCGTGGAATGGACGACTATATCGGCGCCGAAATCGAACGGCTTGCACAAAATGGGCGTCGCGAACGTGTTGTCTATTATCAGCGGAACGCCGTGTCTGTGCGCGATCCTTGCGAATTTTTCGATATCGAATACGGAAAGCGCGGGGTTCGCGAGAGTTTCGCCGAAAACAAGGCGGGTATTGTCAGCGAAAGCGGCGTCGATCTTCTCCTCGTCGTCGTCCGCGTCGACGAAGATGCATTCGATCCCGAGTTTTTTGAGCGTTACGGCGAAGAGGTTGATCGTTCCGCCGTAGATGGTCGGCGCGGAAATTATGCTGTCGCCGGCGCGGCAGAGATTGAGAACGCTCATCAGACTCGCCATCTGACCTGACGACGTGCACATCGCCCCTACGCCGCCTTCAAGGTCGGCGATCTTTTTCTCGACGCATTCTACCGTCGGATTGGAAAAGCGCGAATACATATGCGCGTTCGGGAAGTTGAACAGATCTCCGATCTGCTCAGCTGTATCGAAAACGTAAGTCGTGCTCTGTACTATCGGCATTACGCCCGGCTCGCCGTTTTTCGGCGTGTAGCCTGATCTTATGCATTTTGTTTCGTCTCTCATTATACGGACTCTCTTTCAAAATAATATTTATGTCTGTGCGTGCGTACGCTCATCACGACGCCTATGCACATATATAAGCTTACCATGGACGAGCCTCCGTAGCTGATGAACGGAAGCGTAAGTCCTATTACCGGCAGCGTGCCGAGGCACATGCCGATATTTTCGATCGTCTGAAATATCAGAAGCGCCGCGATACCTATGCAGATATAACCTCCGTATTCGTGCCGCGCAGTCTGAGCCGCGCGCAGTATGCGGTATATCACGACGCTTATCAGCGCGATATAGATCAGGATCCCTATGAATCCGAATTCCTCACCCATGACGCCGAGGATCATATCCGTCTCACGCGCAGGGTACGTTCCTTTCAGTGGTGAATGAGTGATGGTGCCTTTCCCGAAGCCCATCCCGGTCACCCCGCCGTTCTGCAGCGCGCGGATAGTCTGTATCACCTGATAGCCCTTGTCCGTCGGGTCGAGATACGGATCGAAGCCGACGAGGATCCTCATTTTCTGATAGTTTTCAAGTCTGCTCCACAGAAACGGGGCGGCGACCGCCGTGAGCACCGCGCCGCCTAACAGGTACCACAGGCTCATCTTCGCGGCGATCCACATGAAAATGAATATCACGACGAATACGACGGCGGCGCCGAGGTCCTTTTCAAGCAGGACGAAGCCGATCGTCGTTCCGGAGAAAAGCAGTATCATGGCTACGCTTTTCAGACTGTTCGTGTCCTCCTTCAGCTGACCGAGCAGATACGCGAAGGATACGATGAACGTCAGCTTCACCACCTCGGACGGCTGAAAGTCGACGTTTATGACCGGCAGCGTGATCCAGTTCTTGTTGCTGCCGAAATTGCCGCGGAGCATCTGCGGTATGCTCGACAACAGCGGCAGAAGCAGGAGCGCGAGACCGGCAAGGAAAATGAATACCCAGAATTTCGACAGCAGCGCGTCGTAGTCGATCAGCGAGATAACGAGCATCGCGGTGATCCCGAGGACCGAGGCGAACAGCTGAACGACGACGTTTCTGTTCGTCCCGTGGTACGCCGTCGCCGTGCTGACGCAGACGATGCCGTAAACGGTCAGAAGAAGCACCGCGGCGATAAGTATGAAATCAAGTCCGCGAAGACTCGATAAAAAAGAATTCTCCCGCCTTTTCATCCGGCACTCCCTCCTTTTTTCTGATATAAAGTTATTATAAAACAATACAATACAAAAGTCAAGACACTAAGGTTAAAAAAATAAAAAACGGACGTTGCCGTCCGCGTTTTTCGTATCTTTGAAGCACCTCGTCACTCGCTGCGTCTGCCTGTTGCGGCGACGGATGTGCCGGAACGAAGAAACTGATTGATAAGCGCGACCTCGCACTTTGAGATCCTTAATTCTTTGCACACCTTGATAACTTCAAGCGCAAGCTCTTTTGATTTGATCATCAGCGGACTATCATTCATTTTCCTTTTCCTTTTCTCCTTTGCTGCTTCTCCTTCTTCACTATTCACTATTACCTCTTACCTCCCGAAAATCCTGCGCGGGAAGGAACTAAGGGAAAAGGATCAGTGAATAGTGAAGAGTGAATAGTGAATAAGGAAAAATCCCGCGCTGTCGCGCAGGATTTTTGGTGGAGCATACGGGACTCGTCTCGGATTTTGCAAAGCAATTTGCACAAACTTGTCTGTTTGTGCTTTGCAAAATCCTTCGGTCACCGCGGGAAAACGGTCCACCGGACCGTTTTCTTTTTCCGCTCCTTCGAGTCCCGTATATGAAGTTCAGTAGCTTGTATATACTTCCGTACCAAACATATTTTATCAGACGTCTGTGAACAAATCAAGTTTCCGAGTATTTTCCCGTCCGATTCAGGCAGAAACCCCCGAAACCCAATTTCGTATCTATTTATTTTGATGTTTTTCGGGGCGAAAACATCTGTGCTGCTTCCGGAGTTTAAGACTGCTTGCTTTTCGCTGTATTTACAGAAGAAATCAGGATCTTTTTCACTTCAACACATTTATCTAAAACGCCGTTATCGGAATAATACCCGCTTTCGAGCAGAAGTTCGATCCAATATTCGGTTTCGGAGCATTCTTTGAGCGCTATTTGCAGTTTTGCGATAAAATCTGCGGTTCCGTGCGCGTACTGCGCCTCTCGCACGTTTGCACCGACTGATGTACCGGAACGGAGAAACTGACTGATCAGCGCGCTTTCGCACTTTGAGATCCTTAATTCTTTGCACGCCTTGATAACTTCAAGCGCAAGCTCTTTTGATTTGATCATTAAAGGACTTTCCGTCATTTCCCTTTTCTCCTTTGTTACTTCTCCTTCTTCACTATTCACTATTACCTCTTACCTCCCGAAAATCCTGCGCGGGAAGGAGCGAAGGGGAAAGGTTTAGTGAAGGAAAAATCCCGCGCTGTCGCGCAGGATTTTTGGTGGAGCATACGGGACTCGAACCCGTGACCCCGACACTGCCAGTGTCGTGCGCTCCCAACTGCGCTAATGCCCCGTTTGGGATTGTTTATGAGGGTACGTAACTGAGTGCCTTGGGCTCCCAGCTGCGCTAATGCCCCGTGGGATGTTTATTTCCGATTGCCCGAATATAATACCACATTTTTTTTCATCTGTCAAGATGAAATTTCGATTTTTTTTAATTTTTTTTTGGTATGATGGAGAAAAGAGAAAAAATCCGTGGCTGCCACGGTGGAGGTCACCATGAAAAAAACACTTTGCGTGCTTCTGTGCGCCCTGCTCGTGCTCGTTTCGTGCCGGAAAAACTCAGCGGTATACGTCGACGCGGATCCGTCCGCCGTTATCGATTCCGTTTACGGCGCGCTTGAAGACGGCTCCGCCGCTTCTGAATACGTTCCGCAGCTCATCACGGAGCAGATAACGGAAAAGAACGAGGAATACTACCTCGGCGTCGCCGGCGTTCCTTACGCATCCGGCGCCGCGTCCGAGGCATTCGTCCAGCCCGTGACCTACTCGTTCTGCGTGATACGCCTCGAAGAGGGCGCCGATTATGACGCGGAGCGCAAGAAAATAGAACGGAATATAAACAAATCAAAGTGGGTCTGCGCCGCAGCGGAGGACGCGACAGTCGTCAGATACGAAAACGTCATAGCGGTGATTATGGGCGAAAAACAGGTCTGCCGCGAGCTTGAGGGAGCGTTTCTCAAGATCATCGCCTCAAAGTAATAAGGTATTGACAGATAACGCGCCGCGTGATATAATGTGATATCAAAACACAGGAGCTTATATGAAAAGATTTACGGCTTTGATAATGGCGCTGCTTGCCGTTCTGTGCGCCTGCGGGCATGCGAGCCCGGACAGCACCGAACAGACGTCCGTGACGGAGCAGACGGAACCGGAGACGACCGGAAAAGAAGAAAAGGAGATCAAAAGCATGCAGATCATACCGGACAAAAAATTTGAAACGGGAATGAGGCTCATCACCCAGAAGGATCACAAAAACGGCGACGCGATAAGGACCTTCGGAAAAACCGGGTTCTACGGCGTGCCGGTAAACCTCGCAAAGACGAAATGGAGACTTGCCCAATGGGATTCCGGACCGGATCTGTCCGAGTGCATGATCGAGACGGACGACGGTACGGTCACCGACGGCAAGGCGCGCACGTTTTCATACGATCCGGCGGAGGATATGATCACGTTCCGTCTCGACACATCGGCATACTACGGCGGAAAGCCCGCCGTTTACGGAGATTACTGGCCGCATCTTCTGATAGAGCAGGATGATTTCGGCTTCCGCGATCTTGACCGCGCCTCACGTGAATATTACAGATGCAGTGCGAAAAGCATAGTTCTGTCCATGGATATACGTCTCGGCGACTATACCGAAACGCCCGTGGACGGCGACTGGGTGCGCGCCGCGCAGTTTCTCCTTTATTTCTACGTCAAGGGCATAAACACGAACGATTTCTGCTGGTTCGGCATACAGCTTTTCGATAACAGATGGGATAAAAACGATCATTACATCGGATACGACGGAGCAAAAGCGGACGCTTCCGGCGCGATGATATACTCCATCGGATCGAAATACGTCTACCCGGGGGAATCGCTGTGGAAAAACGGCGCTCCCGCCCCGAACGGAGACTGGGTCCATATCGAGCTCGATATCAGCCCGTATCTGCAGGATATGCTTGAACACGGACAGGCGGACGGATATTTCAAGGCGAATACCTTAAACGGACTTTGCCTGAACGGCATGAACATGGGATGGGAGACCATCGGCACGTTCGACCATACGATGTACGTCAAAAACTTTGCGCTTACGTCTTATCCCGACGGGATCGGATAAGCGCCGTTACCGCGTAAATAAGAAAAGCAGGCCGGAATCACAGCCTGCTTTTATAACAGCGTATCTTTATATCTGACAGATCGACGCGGCGGCCCGCGCCGGAGCCGTATTCATCCGTCGACTTTGTCGTAAAGCGGCAGTACCGGCTCGGCGTCGTCCGCGCAGGCAGACGCCGTGACGGCAGCGACGATGATTCGCCTGTCGTTCGGCAGCTTCAGAGATCTGCCGCCTTCGAGCGGTATTTCGAACTTGAAGAAGTTTGCGAACTTATACAGCCTGTCGCCGTATTCGTCGTGCGTGTGCGAGTAGCTCACAGCCACGGGCTGACGTTTGATATAAGCCTTGTCGCCCGCCGCGACCTGATCCCAGCAGCCTACGTTTTCACTGAAATCGTAAACGGTGAAGGAGTGCGGCTTCTTTCCGGCTTTGAACGTCGCCTCAACGTCGCCATCGGCGCTCGCCGCTATGACGACCGCTTTCTTCGCGCCGGCGGGCATCGCCAGAGTCTGACCCTCGCATATTACGGCGTTGTTTTCATCGCAGCTGCCGAATACGAAGTCAAGACCGGCGCAGCCGAGCTTCTGCCCGAACAGCTCCGACGGGACGGATATCCCGCGGCTGATGCAGGCGGAGCTTTTTTCTTTGTTCGACGTCGTTATTCTCGTGTTGTATACAGGTTTTACGGGCGTTCCGCGATCCGCTGCCGGAGCCCTGTTTTCAAGCTCTACGGCAAAGGTCCTGACGGAAAACGGCGTCATATCGAAGGTCACGGTATGCGCGCCGGTGAGCACGGGCGCCGAACCCTCCTCATAGCCGTTCGTTTCGACGGCGGAGACGATCCTGCCGGCGAATTTTACGCGGACGTTTTTCTGCTGTTTTCCGGACGTTTCCTGAACGCGGACGATGAGCCTTTCACCCTTTTCCTCGCGTTTCAGACATCTTATGACGGCGTTTTTGTTGTTTACCGACGCGAACGACAGGGAAGAGAGCCTGCCGGTGTGCTTCGGCACGGCGAAGGAGATGAGCGGACTGTTGAAGCAGGACGCTTCAGAGGCGACCGCGTCGCGTCCGTTTTTGTGCGACGTCAGACCGTATCTGAATATATTTCTGCCGTTGTCCTGATGACTTTGCTTTGAATCGTCTCTGAAATCGGCTGTCGGCGTGTGGATGAGCGTAAGTCTTAGTGTGTGATCGTCCGGCTTTTCCATCGCGTATTTGCAGTCGTTCAGGACCGATACGCCGAATTTGCCGTCAGACAGGTCAGCCCACTGGTGGACGAGGTGCTGGAAATACGGGAACGAATCGGTGTTGCCGCCGACGTCGACTCCGAGCCCGAGATCGAATTCCGCGACCCCGTTCGATACCGTGAAAGGAAATCCGACGGACAGAAGCCTGCCGCTCTTGTGCCAGTCTACCTCACAGTCTACCGATACGTTTTCACCGCCCGCGTAAAGGGAAACGGTCTGCACGTATACGCACCCGCCTTCGCGGCGCGTTATCTTCAGCGCGACCTTCGCGGGCCCGTTCTCGGCGACCTCGACGGAGCATACGCCGTCGACCTTTTCAAACGGCTTCTGCGTGTCGTCGTAATTTATCTCCCATGAAGGCCAGTTCGTGCTGTTGTCGTCTCTCTGACCGAGCGTCGAGGGAGACGAAAGCAGCTCTTTTCCGTTTTTCTTGTCGTATACGGAGCATATATCGCCGTCTCCGTTGATCCTGACGCTGTATCTTTCATTTTCAAGCGTGTTAAGCGAAACGGACAGCCCGGTGTCGAGCGCGCAGGGCGCGTCCGAGGCGACTACGTTATATACGGTGAAGCTGACGGGAGCGACCGAGGCGGTGAAAAGCACGAGCTTTTGTCCGTCACGGACCGATATCTGAGACGGGACCTCGTCGCCGTCCGCCGTGAATACGCGAGCGTATTCCGCACCGTCGGGCAAAGGAGCCGCCGCGACGTCCGTGCGGGCAAATGAAACGGGATTGTAAACTACGACGGGAGCGCCGGAAACGTTCGTGTCAAGCGCGCGGGACACGGCGGTGACGGACGCCTTCAGCTCTTCGGCGAGTATGTTCTGAGCTATCACGTAATCGTTATAGCTGAAGCGGTATGCGTTGAGGATCGAGGTGCCGGGCAGATCGTCGTGGAACTGATGCCATAAAAACAGCTTCCACGCGAAATCGAGTCTTTCCTTCGGATATTCCGCTCTGCCGAGATAAGCGGCGGCGGAAGCGGCGCGCTCCGCCGCGTCGGCGAGAAGCTCGCTCTTTCTGTTCCAGCGCTTGCTTATCGTGTGCGAGGTCGCGGCGCCGTAGCCGTGCGGTATGAGCAGATTGCCGCGGTACGACGGCATTTTTTCGATCTCTTTTTCGGTGAGGCTCTTGAATATCGCGTCGCTCGAGGCGGCTATGATCTCAAAATCCTTGTCCGCTCCGTTCGCTTTTACCGCGTCGTTCACGAGCTTTGCGGAGCCGTCTGACGGCGCTCCGCCGTAGTCGCCCGTGCCGTAGTACATCATTCGTGACGGTACGCCGGTATATTTTTCATTGTGTTCTATCGCCTGTAAATATTCTTTTCTTTCATGGAGCGGCCTGTCGTCGTCTTTTTCGAGACGCTTCGTGTAGTCGCCGCACAGGAACGAGCCTATGACGTAATTGCCGTCCGGACCTATCCATTTGCCGAGGTCCATGCGCGGGGCTTCCTTATCGGGCATCGGGCGCGACACGGTGCCGTCTTTATTGTATATCGGCGAGCCTACGCCCCAGACGAGCTTCTGCGTCGAAAAGCCCTTGAGTCCCATATGCGCGGCGATGGAGGGCAGGGAATAGCGGAAGCCGAAGCAGTCCGTCAGGAATATATCGGCGCTCTTTTTACCGAATTCAGCCTCGAAAAATCCGTTTCCGTATAGGATCTGACGCATCAGAGCCTCGGATGACGGGACGTTGACGTCGCTTGCGTCCCACTGGCTGCCGGCTACGTTCCAGCGGCCTTCCCTGACGTATTTTTTGAGTTTTTCGTACTGCTCGGGGTAGTACTCCTTCGCGAGCTTGTATCTGAATGCGCCCTCGAAGTTCATGACGTATTCGGGATACTTTTCAAACAGAGCGAAGTTATCCTCAAGCGTGTGTTTGACGCAGTCTCTTATCGTATCCTGTATCGTCCAGTTCCACTGGGTGTCAAGATGCGCGTTAGAGACGAGAAAGAGCTTTTTTTTCTTTTTCATGTTGATTCTCCGTTTATTTTATAAACAGGTTGTCCGGGAGCTTTGCGTCCCAGTTCCTGTCGGTTCCGATACCCAGTGCGTACGCGACGACCGCCGGTATATCCTTGACCTCGAGTTTTATCTCGGCTCCGCGGTTAACGGTCTTTCCTACTGCGACAAAGAACACCGTCATCTCCTCCGGCGAGCTGCCGCCGTGACCGCCGCCGATGCCGCCGTGATCCGCTGTGGCTATGACGAGCGTATCATCCTCTATCCCTGCGCGGGCGACGGCGTCTCTTATCCGTCCGACGTATCCGTCAACGATATCAAGCTGTTCAAGATATTTCGGCGAGTTGTAGCCGTATCCGTGCCCGGCGTCGTCTATAGAGTCGAACTGTATAAACAGAAACGTCGGCTTTTCTTTTTCGATATATTCGCAGATCATATCCGTGAGCGGTCCGTCTTGTCCCGTCGCCTTCGTTATACCGATGTCATTGTCTGCTATCATCGTGTTTACGGTGTTCCAATGCGAGAACGATCCTATGACGGCGTCCGGTATCGCGTCTCTTATGATCTTATAGATCGTAGGATACACGTCTCTTTTCCCGTACGGCGTCGTATCCGTCGATTCCATTGTCATTTCGTGCTTTTCAGGGCGTACTCCGATGAGCATGCTTCCCCAGCATTGAGCCGATTCCGAAGGGTACGATGTGATGCAGCTGTCGGTCCCGGCGCCTTCTGAAAACATTCTTCTGATCGCTTTTGCGCTCGTGTTCCTGTAAAAGTTCCCCGCGCCGTCGACCCCGATAAGTATAACGTGTCTGTATTTCATTTCCCGAATCCCTCCGTATGCAGTATAACATACAAAAAACGTAAAGTCAATATAAAAAAGCAGTGTGAACGATAAAAAGATGCCGGCTGAAAAACATCCGGCATCCCCGCCTTCGCAATTGAGCGGAGGTCTTTAGTCATGTGATACTATTTTTCGAGTTCAAAAACAGCAACCCGCTGTGTTTCGAGTATTTGCGGTGTCCATTTTTCAACTGAAAATGCTTTGGCGCCGGGATATTTTTTGTTTAATGAAGCAACGAAATCTTTTCCGGCAGTGAGAAATCCCTGCTTTCTGAAGTCGTTTGCTTCAAACGGAAGACCCGCCCAGGTTCTTGTTGCGCCTATGGCGTAAGTTTTCGCGTCGTTCCAGACCCAGAGAGGCGTGGGCCACAGCCTGATCGAATTCTCGATTTCTATGGATTTATAGAAATTCTCGTTCGGACCGCCCTGACCGTGGTGTCCCATTTGCACGTATTCGGATTTAAGCTGCTCCGCACCGTATTTTTCCAACAGTCTGTCGCTTTCCTGTGATCCGCAGTCCCCGGTGAACAGAACGGAGTGATTGCCGTATTCCATGCGAATTATGATACTTGTATCGTTTATATTAGCCGAGTCCATACACCACGTGAGGAGCACTCTGAATTTTACCCCGTCTATGTCTATCGAAAGACCTTTGTCTACCGCCTCCTCGGTTATTACGGCGCCGTTTATGAGGTTATAGTAATATTTGTC
Organism: uncultured Ruminococcus sp.; assembly: GCA_902762505.1. Taxonomy (GTDB): domain Bacteria; phylum Bacillota; class Clostridia; order Oscillospirales; family CAG-272; genus UBA1248. The sequence continues at coordinate 74,903 of CACWOQ010000012.1, forward strand.
GTCTCCCTCGGGAGCGGTCCATTTGTCTTCCGGTATATCTGCGCCGCTGATGCCGCTGAAACCGACTGTCGAATAATAATTCTGAAATCCTCTTATCAGCTTTGAATGCTCTGCGGGCTCGTAATCTCCGTTTTGTTTGCTGTCCCATTCAACGCCGCATTCGGGAAAATCGAAATAGAAGTTGTTGATTTTGTAATTGTCTTCAGTTTTATACGAATCAAGCATTTTGGCAAGCTCGTAATAATGGTCGCTGTGAATATGCGACAAAAACCATGCCTCAACTTCAAAGTAATCGCCTTCGTTCAATCCGAGAATGGCTCTTATTGCTGCGGGAAGGTACGGTTTTGCGTTGAAGCCCGTTCCGTAAATGCCGCCGTCGATCACTATGATCTTCTTCTCGGGCGTGACGACAACGTAACTCATCATCAGACTTGAGGATTCGGGCGCAAGCTGATACAGCTCGACTTTTTTCGGAACCTCGGGCTCGGCAGCGTCAGTCACAGTCTCGGTCTCTGCTTCTGTCGTTGTTTCCATAGTGTCGGTCTCCGTTATCTCATTTGTTGTATTGTCGGACGAATCGGTCTGAGACTCCGGATTCTCCGAACAGCCTGCTGACGATAACACCGAGGCAAGGATCATCAGCACGGCTATAAGAATACTGATTTTTCTCATTGTTTTACCTTTGTTTTTTTTGATATATGATAAACGCACAAACTGCCTGAGGAGGCGGTTTGTGCGTTGTCTTGGTACCGATTATTTTACTTTCTTTGCAACGACAACACCTGCGAGCGCGACACAGGCGACCGCTGTCACAGCTATTACGGAAGCATCGGCAGTACCGGGATTCTCAGGGGCCGCAGCCTCTTTTTCCTGGGTGAAGGGAAGCTCGAACGTTGTGTCAACAAGCTCACCGTTGGCGTCAACGGCGAATATCTTTATCGTATGAGCGCCCTTGCCGACGTTGGAGACGTCGATATCAATATTGAAGCCTTCGGCGGTCTGATCTATCGCGTCTTTTACGTCAGGTCTGTCCTGAATATAATCGGCGGAAGATACGGCGCTGTTTCCGTCTATCGTGTAAGCGAAGCCGGTGATGGCGGTGGAAATGAACGCCCAGCCGCGTACGTTGATCGTCGAGATTTCGCCCTTGACTTCGTTTTCCTTTATCCAGACGTCTGCCTGACCGGTAGCGGGCGATACAAGAGTGCCGTCAACGGCGATACCGTCCCAGGACTTGTTTTTCAGTTCAGCCGCAGAGGAAGACGACGCATCGGTTATCTCGATCTCAATGGATTCGATCCATTCGGCAGTGTTAGCCCAGGGGTTGTCATTGCCGACGAGAGCGATGGTCCATTTGCCGGCGGTGAATTCGGTGTTGACGTCCCGGAGATTTTCAAGCAGATTGAACTGCGTGCCGCTGCCTACGGTCTCAACATATACCCAACCGGCGGAACCTTCTTTGATTTCGGTTCTCTGGATACCGACCCAGTCGGTGCCGGATCCGGCTGCAGTGACGAGTATGGGCTCGCCTACCGCGAACGTCGTTTTGTTTACATGCAGTTTGCTGCCGTCAGCGAATACTGCCGTGCACAGAGCGACGGTTATGGCAAGAACGATTGCCAGTGCTGTGAATTTTTTCATTTTGTGTCATGCCTCCTTAATAATAATGCACAAAATATGATTTCAAGAGTGTTAAACGTGACACCCGATAGCGGCAGCCGGAAAACGCAGCGTCCGTGTACGGACCCGCTGATTGATAAGCTTTACACTCACCGTCAGCGTATCCCGACTGCCATTGTGAAATTATACACAAATATCAGAATTTGTCAAGTGTATTATATCACTATCCGGCGTTTTTTAAATCTGTTTATTTTTTTCTTTTTCTGAGAAAAATTACAACGCAGACGGCGGCGATTACCGCAACTGCGGCAATAACACCGATGATGATACCCGTTTTGCTGCTGTTTCCGGTTTTGTCAGCACCGGTCGACCCGGCTTTATCGGTGTCAGTCGCCGGAGAAGTGACCTCAGCCGTGCTGTCGTTATTCTCTTTGTCCGTTACGACAGTTTCCGTCGTGCCGGGCTCGGGGTCGGTGACGGCGTCAGTAGTGCTGTTCGGATCGTCGTATCTTGCCTTCAGGGATCTGATATACAACTCCTGACCGGGCTCGGCGGCAAATGATGCAAAGTCGACCCTGATCATCCTCACCTCATGGTGCCACGTATCGTTGTCATCGTCTCGCATGTTGACCTCAAGATCCGTGAAATCATCGGCGGCGTCAATGTCGAACGTGATATGGTTATCCGTGAAGTAAACTTCGGAATACTTTGTGGAGAAATAGATGTCCGCCACGTTATCCTCGAATCCGCCGCCGGTTTTATAGTTGAAAATCAGCGTGGTGAATTTGTCGCCGTCAAACGAGTTCGTTTCATCTATCGGAACGTAAAAGTACGGCTGCGCTCCGGTGATCGTCACTTTGACCGCGCCGGAATCGTCCATTTCGAGTGTGCAGCGCTGCGGCTCCGCTTTTATCATCTTGCTGAACATTTCGGGGTCGGAAAAGTCCACAACGGTGATAACGTCGCCGATATTGTAATCAATGTGCTCTCTTTCCGTGACCTCTGCGGCGCCCGTATCTACCACCTCGGGCGTGTAGGGCTTTCCGCTTCTGTACTTGTCGTCGTCGACCAGGCAGTTGTGCTTGATCTCGTCGTCAGACAGGACTCTGTCGTAGAATCTGAAGGAGTAAACGTCACCGGACCAGCTTCTCTTGGGATTCTCATGACCGAAGAAAAGCGTGTCTGCTATGTTGATCTCAACGGGTACGCCGGATGACACAAGCTCGCCGTCAATGTAGATCTTACATATCGGCTCGTCGATGTCGAACGTCACCGCGAGCGTCGAATTGCTTACGAGATCACGTCCGTTTTTTGCGATCGGTCTGTCTCTGTTGTTGTCATTATACTTGTATTCCAGATCGTCAAGTCCGTCCTGAACGCGGATGAACATCGAGAATTCGTCGTTGTCGGACGCGACGAGCGTCAGCCAGTCGGTGCCGTAGTATTCGAGCTCGCCGAACGCCATTTCTATCGTATACTGCTTGGCGTTGGCGACGCTTCTGACGTTTTCGTTGAAATACGTGCGCTTTTTGTCAACGTGGAACGCGTTTTCGGTCCACTTCGTGTTTTCATCCGTTTCAACGCTGAAGTGATATCCGTTGCCGGAGAGGTCGCGCCAGATCGAGGCGTTGAGATCCTGTTTTCCGTTCGAGTTGTTCGCGCCGTCGTAATAAGCAACTATTCCGTCCATTATTATCCCGTCCTTTGCCGAAGCGGTGAGGGGAACGACGGATGCGATGATGACCGCCGCGATAAACGCGGAGAGAAGTCTTAACGTTATCTTCATGAATACCTCCCTGATTTATTTCTTTTTCTTTTTAATCAGGATGAACGAGATGATTGCGGCAACGACGACAACGCCGGCGATTATCCCGATGATGACGCCGGTATTGGAGCCCTTGCCCTGACTTTTTTCACCTTCCGTCGTCGCTTCGGGCTTTGTGCCGTCAGCCTTGGCGGTCGTTTCGTCTTTGTCCTCGGTGTCGGCTGCGGTCGTCACGGCTTCGGTGTTCTTCGTCTCTTCATCTGTCTGCGGCGCGTCTGTCACCTCTTCGGTCGTCAGCTCCTCAGTCGTGGTTTCGTCGGGATTGTATTCCTTTGCCGTTGCGGGTCCGGGGATCGTCGAATAGCTTACGGGCTTGTAATAAAGTGAATCTTCGGGCTCGATCGGACCGTCCATGACTCTTATCTCGGAGATCGATCCGGCGAACAGTCTTCTGATCATGCCCTCGGGCGCGTCCTCGTTCTTGCACTCGTTTTCATGACCGGCGCCCCATTTGCGTCCCACGCCGACTTCCCATGAATAATCAGGCTCGGTGTATTCCAGGTACGGAAAATCGCCTATCGTGCGGAGTGCTTCGCCGTCGATATAATACGTGGTCGAGATGCCGTCGCTTGAAACGAGGATGTGATGCCAGCCGTCCGCCCCGATCGTGATCTCGTTCATTTCAACGTTCACCTTCGAGGCATAATTGCAGTGAAGGTACTGGAGCCACGTTTTGTTCTCACCCATGACGCCGTTTGCGTCGTCCGTCCATTCGGATAAAGCTATCGAGAAGGGAGGCTCGTTCTGTTCTTCGATAACGCCCTGTCTTGAGAATATGCCGCAGTAGCGGTTGTAGTCGTTGTCAAGCTCGGGCGAGAGCTTTACTATTATGTCGACTGAGAAGCCTTCGTCGAATTCGTTCGAGTTGATCGGCGAGCCCTTTATCGTTTCAAGATATTTGCCGGAGGTGTAGCCGCCCGTCCAGCTCGTCTCGCCTTCATTATAAGGGTCTACCGCTTCGGCGAGCACCTTGGTGTTGTCCATTTTCAGAGCCGATGCGGATTTTGATTCACCTTTGTCTGCGCCGGTGTCCCATGTGAAAATGTCAAGCTGGGATCCGTTGCCGACGGTCCTTGTCACGAGGTCGTTTCCGTTGCCGGTCAGGTCTATAAACTGCAGGTTGTCTTTTTCAATGTCGCCGACGAAATATCCCTGCTCGTTCTGAAGCTTCCAGTGCGCCACCGCCTTCGCCTCCTCGGCGTGCGCCGGAATGAAAGCAAAGCAGCTGATGATGATCGACGCCATAAGCACGGCAGCCGTTATTTTCTTCATTTGTGTAACCTCCGTTTTTTTTCTTATTATATCACGCGATTATACAAAATGCAAATCATATTGTGCGGCAAAGTGTGCAAAATTTTACTTTTTCCGGCTTTTTCGTGAAAAAATAAATAAAAATCGCGAACGAATGTTGACTTTATACGTGTAAAGTGATATAATTTCACAAAACAAGGGAGGGGAGCGGAGGTATGTTTTACGAGATAAGAAACAACGGCGACGCGGAATATCTGCGCGTGGATACGGAAAACAACATGAACTTTCCGCGCCATATACACCATTCGTTTGAAATAATCCTCATGAACGGCGGGGAGATGAAGCTGACCGTCGGTTCAAATGAATATACGCTGAAGGAAGGCGACGCCGCCCTGATCTTCCCGCATCAGGTCCACTCGCTCGAATCGGAGCACAGCAGCCACGTAACGTATATTTTTTCGCCGTTGATTGTGAATTCGTACTATTTTGCACTGACCGACAGGGTCCCTTCTTCGGCTGTGTTCAGGATACCGGAGGATCTTTCTCGCGCCCTGCGCGCGCTTCAGCCGGATTCACCTTTAGTAATGAAAAAGGGCGTGCTGTATTCCGTCTGCGCTGAATTCGACCGCGGCGCGGAATACGTTGCGAAAGGCTATGAAAACGGTCCGTTTTTCAAGCTTTTCTCGTTCGTTGAGGAGAACTACACTAACGAATGCACTCTCGGCGACGCGGTGAAGCACATCGGCATGAATTACTCTTACATATCGAGAAATTTCAAGAAGCTCGTCGGGATGAGCTTCAACGATTACGTGAATCTGATGCGGCTGAACCGCGCCTGTTATCTGCTGAAGACGGGAGAGGGTTCTATAACGGACTGCGGATACGAAAGCGGATTCAGATCGATACATACGTTTAACAGGAATTTTAAAGAAAAATACGGCATGTCGCCGTATCAGTACAGACAAGCACAGAGGTGATTTGCATGCATATGAACGCGGAGCTTGAAAGACTTTTGCAAAACGGCTATACGGAAGAGGTAAGAGAGGGCGTTGCGGCGCTTGAAAAAATGCTCGACCGGAAGCCCGCGCTTGCCGCGGAGATGGACGGCGTGGTTTCCCGGTATTCGGGCGACGAAACGCTGTCAATGGACGGCGCGCTTGCCGAAATAGCGGAAATATCGAAAAAATACGGCGAAAACGAATACAGCCTCGATCTTTTGCTGATCGTCAACAGCCTGCCGAACCTTCATGAAAAATACAAACAGCACAATATCCCGGACGGCGTGTTCTACGAGTCGATGGACGATATAAGATGCAAGATAAACGAATGCGTAGAATGCAAGGGGGTCGTCGGAACGTTTGTCGCGGACTGGTACGACAGATTCTTTAAGCTTACGTGCTTCGGCTTCGGCAGGTTCCAGTACGAGGCGCTGAAGTTTCCGGACCCGGACTTCACGCTAAGGTGCGGAAAGACCGTCAGAACCGGCGATACGTTTATAAACATGCACATACCGTCAAGGGGAATACCTCTGACGGACGAGGTCAGACTTGACTCATACCGACGGGCGTACCGGCACTTTGCGCCGCTTTTCCCGGACGGCGTTGTCATTTTCGGCTGTTCGTCGTGGCTTCTGTATCCGGCTCACCTCGAATTTCTGCCGGAGGATATGAATATAAGGAAATTCATCAAAGATTTTGAAATGGTCCGCGGAGGCGACACGGAGGACTTCCACGACAGATGGAGAGTTTTCGGCAGATACGCGGACCTGCCCGATAACGAGCTCCCGCGCGATACGAAGCTTCGCGCCGCGTACGCGGAAAGGCTTTGCGGCGGCGGCAAAACGGGGCGCGGATTCGGTTTATTCGCATTTGACGGAGAAAAAATACTATGACGAACGAAGAAAAAGCAAAAGAACTGCTGTCGCGTTTATCCGTTTCGGAAAAACTGCATCAGCTCACCTCGCAGATCATTTTCGATATAGATGAAAAATATGAAAGCAGAAGGGATCCGCTTTGCGGAAATTACCGCAATCCCGGTCATTTCATGCATCAGAACGGCAGGATATCGAAGCCCTCGGAGGTCGCGCACAGGATCAATCTCGACGTGAAGCAGAGCATTGAGGCGCAGCCGCACCGCATACCGCCGATCGAGCACGGAGAGGCGCTTCACGGCGCTCAATGGGGAATGGCGTCCATTTTTCCGCAGCCGATAGGGCTCGCGTCGACGTTCGATCCGGAGCTCGTCGGGGAGGCGGCTTCGGTCATCGGCAAAGAGGCGGCTGCCGTCGGCGTAAGACAGGCTCTTTCCCCGGTCGTGAACGTCTGCCGCGACGTCAGATGGGGTCGCACCGTCGAAACGTTCGGCGAGGATGTGAAGCTCTGCTCGGATATGGGCGCGGCTGTCTGCCGCGGATTGGAGGAAAACGGCGTCGCCGCGACGCCGAAGCATTTCGTCGACAACTGCGCGGACGGAGGTCGTGATTCGAATCATTCCGTACGCTCCGAGCGCGAGCTGCGCGAGGTGTATCTGAAACCGTTCGAGGCGTGCTTCAAAGAAGGCGGAGCGCACGGCGTCATGGCGTCGTACAACAGCCTTTCGTCGGGCTTGCCCGCGCACGCCGATCCGTGGCTTCTGACGAAGGTCCTGCGCGAGGAATGGGGCTTCGACGGGATCGTCGTCTCCGACTACGGCGGAGTTGACGGCGTTTACTCGGCTCACCGCGTCTGTAAGGACGGCGCCTCGGCTATCGCAAAATGCATAAAAGCGGGGCTCGACTGCGACCTTCCGAACTGCTCGTACGCGGAGGTGAAGGAAGCGTATGACAGGGGTCTGCTCACCTCGGACGATATAGACCGCGCGGTATTCCGCATACTGAAGCTGAAATTCGATCTCGGACTGTTCGAGTGTCCGTACGTCGACGAGGAGCTTGCCGACCGTACCGTCAGATGCGACGGGCATAAAAGGCTCGCGGTAAAGGCGGCGGAGAAGAGTATGGTGCTTTTGAAAAACGACGGCGTCCTTCCGCTTGACGAAAAAATCGGAACGCTCGGCATATTCGGGCCGTCCGCCGATATATTGCCTACGGGAAGCAATTATTCCGGTCCGTACGCCCACCTCTGGGAGGCGGAGGACGTTCTGTCGCCGCTCGCTTATTTCAGAGCACACGCGAACGGGATCAGAATAATCACGGGCGACGACCGGGATATCCCGCATCTCGCGCCCATGTGCGACGCGGCGCTTTATTTTACGTCGATCGTCGAGGGCGAGGGGCTTGACAGATCGGATCTGAGACTTCCCTCGTACAGACGTGTATCGTCCTCCGACGGAGCCGCCGTCATCGTCGACAAAGCGGAGATAGAAATAAACGTGGATCAGGAAAAGTCCGTATCGGAGCTCGCGCGGGCTAACCCGAGAACGGCTGTCATACTCATGAACGGCGCGCCAGTCGATACGTCGGCGTGGATCGACGCCGCAGGCGCGGTGCTCGAGGCGTGGTATCCCGGAGAGGGCGGATCGGAGGCGATTTATAACGTCGTATTCGGAGCGTGCAATCCCGGCGGCAAGCTTCCCGTGAGCTGGCCGAGATCCGTCGGACAGCTTCCGCTTTACTATTCTTTCAAGCCGAGCGGACGCGGCTACGGTTACGAAAACGACGACGGGACGCCGCTTTATCCGTTCGGATACGGAAAAAGCTACACGTCGTTTTCGCTTGAAAACGCGTCCGTCGCCTGTGAGGAGGACGGCTGGTGCGTGACCGTCGACGTGAAGAACACGGGAGACCGGGACGGCGACGAGGTCGTTCAGGTATATCTGTCGTCTTCGTGCACGGAAACGGTTCAGCCGCTGCGCAGCCTCGTCGCGTATCGTCGCGTAACGGTTCCGGCGGGCGATACGGCGAGAGTGAGCCTCGGCGTTCCTTCGTCGGTCAAATGCTATTATGACGCGGATATGGTGTACGCGGCTCACGGCGGAGATTTCAGGCTCCTCATCGGTACCCGCTCGGACAAAGCAGACTTCGAATTCGAAATATAAAGCGGTGGATCTGTTCCGTTGAAAAAAGCACTTGTTTTCGCAAGTGCTCAGAGTGAAGACAAAGTCCCGAAGTTCTTTTGATTTGATCATCAACGGACTGTCGTACATTTTCCTTTTCTCCCTTGTTATTTCTCCTTCTTCACTATTCACTATTACCTCTTACCTCAAAAAAAATCCTGCGCTGTCGCGCAGGATTTTTGGTGGAGACAGAGAGATTCGAACTCTAGACCTTCCGCACGTCAAGCGGATGCTCTAACCAGCTGAGCTATGTCTCCTCATCGGTTGTGACAAGCATTATAGCACAACGGTCAACGGAAATCAAGACAAAAGATTGAAATTAATGTGTAAATTTGATGAACGCAAAAACGGAGAAAACAGCCTTCTCCGGACTTGATTTTTGTCTTTGCTTGTGATATAATCAAAGAAAAAACGGAGGATGACAGTGAGGGTAAAAGCCATATTTTTCGACGGCGAGTACTTCATGCTCCCCGAGGGATGCGAGAGCGCTTCCGAACTGATCGGCAGGTTTTCCGGCAAGCCGGTCGTTCTGCCGTGGCTGCGGGAAATAAAATGCATGGCGCCGTATTTCGTCCTTGATAATATTTCGCGTAAAACGCTGACGTTTTCGTCAGACTCCCCTGTCTTCGACTGTGAAGCCGAGCTTCTGACTTTGGAGGAATACAATTCCCGTCTGCGCGGGATAATTCCCGGACGCTGCGCCGGCTGTGCGGGTTACACGCAGATCGACGACGGCGACGACTCTCTTAACGGGCATCACGATGAGATCACGCTTGACGGCGTCTGCTTTCTCAAAGAAGAGCATAACGATGAAGAACACGATTTTCCGCCGGTCGACGTTTTTGTGTCGAACGCCGTGGAAAAGTTTCCCGTGCTCGGGCTGAAGAAGCTGATCGACGCGGGCGAGACGGAAAAAGCGGAGGCAGCGCTTTCCGAAATGCTCCGTGACGAAACGGCTGTCCCCGGATACCCCTTGTGGCTTTACAAGACAGAAGAAGGGAAATACCGGGCTGTTATGACCACGATGGCGCACGACGGAGACGGCGTCATAGTCGAATACGTCATGAAAAAGCTTGCCGAGGCGTACGGGGAGGACTGGGAGTTTTTCAATTACATACCGCGCGGCTTTTATCCGCCCTGCGCGAGGGAGCCGGAGAGGATATACCGCACGCCGGAGGATCCCGACGGCAGGATCGCGCCGTTCGGCGTTGCGTTCACAACAGCCGGTGACGGCGGTTTTCCCGAATTCTGCTACGTGTGCGGACTGTGCGGTGAAAAAGAGCTTAAAAGCGCGGCGCGCTTTTTGCAGATATACGGAAACACGGACGAAGAAATGACGGAAACGGATGAAGAAGGACTTCTGACGGCTGTCACGGAGCTGTACGAACGGATCCCGCCGGAGGAAAGGCTGTTCCCGCCTCCCGTGACGAACGTATACGTTCCGCCGGCGGCGTTCGAAGAACTCGACGGATACTCCGACGAGGAGGAAATCGTAAACGATCACGGCATGCTTTTCAGCTCGCGCTCGGTCGAGCTGTGCGAAAACGTCGCCCTGCCGGTCATATCCGGCTTCAAGCCGGAAAATTTCCGGGAAAGCGATGAATGGAAGCTGTGCATCGCGGCGGATCTGAATATACCTGTGTGTCAGCTGACGCTCGACATAGGAGGCTTGCCGGACGGCACCGTCGCCGATCATCCTGACCTGCTAGACGCGGTCCAGCGCGACGTGAACTGCATAGGCGGCGCGGTGAAAAAGAACGGGTCCGCCCTGCCGTTTTTGCAATGCTTCGATCTCAGAATGAAAAAACTGCAGATATGGTACGTTATCATGAGATATTCGCGCTTCATGTATACGCTCCGCAGGCTCGACCCCGTTTTTCGCGCGTACCCCGGCGCGCTCCGCATATTCACCGCCTCCGGCAAAAGCGGCGGCGAATACGTCCCCGGCGCCCGGATGCTGAAGGTACGCACCGAGGAACAGATGATCTCGGATCTAAAAGACAGTGAGGAAGAATAAAATGGAATTTACAAGTGAATGCAGACCTTTGTCGGTGTTTAAATTCTTTGAAATGCTTTCGTCCGTGCCGCACGGCTCGGGCAATACCGGCGCGATAAGCGAGCTTTGCGTAAGATTCGCCGCCGAACGCGGACTTGACTGCTACCGTGATGAATACAACAACGTGATTATCTATAAAAAAGGATCCGCGGGCAGGGAGGACCTCGCGCCCGTGATAATCCAGGGCCATCTCGATATGGTATGCGCGAAGGAGCCGGACGATCCAACCGATATGTCGACCGAGCCGATAAAGCTCGAGATAACGGACGGGTATCTGCACGCGAAGCACACGTCCCTCGGCGGCGACAACGCGATAGCCGTCGCCATGGCGCTTGCGATCCTCGACGACGATACGCTTGCGCATCCGCCTATCGAAGCCGTGTTCACCACAGACGAGGAGACGGGTATGTTCGGCGCCGCCGGGCTTGACGCTTCGCGCCTGCGCGGCAGACGCATGCTCAATCTCGACTCCGAGGAGGAGGGCGTTTTCACCGCGGGCTGCGCCGGCGGAGTCCGCGCGAATTGCTCGATACCGGTAAAGCGTGAAAAGTACGGCGACGGACTCGTCTCATATGAAGTGACCGTCGGCGGACTTCTCGGCGGTCATTCCGGCTGCGATATAGACAAGGAGCGCGCGAGCTCCAACAGACTGACCGGCAGATTCCTTCACGAGGCGTCGAAGCGCATGCCTCTTCGCGTCATAAGCATGAGCGGCGGCGAATACGATAACGTGATCCCGGGCAAGACCGTCTCGACGGTCGCCGTATCCGCTATCGACTGCGCGGCGTTCGAAAAGCTTTCGCGTGAATACGATGCCATATACAAAAAGGAGCTTCAAAGCTGTGATCCGGGAGTTTTCCTGAATGCCAATCCGACAAAGAACACGGATGATCCGCTCACCGTCTGCGATACCGAAAAGATCCTCACGGCTCTCCGCATCCTGCCGTACGGCATACAGAATATGAGCATGGATATAAAAGGTCTCGTCCAGACGTCACTCAATATGGGCGTTCTCAGACTTGAAAACGAAAGCTTCGATTACAGCTATGCGATCCGTTCCTCCGTCGCCACTCAGAAAAAGGAGCTGCTCGACAGAGTCGAAACCGTCACGAAGCTGCTCGGCGGCAGCGTTGCGACGCACGGAGACTATCCAGGCTGGGAATACGCGCGTGAATCCGCCCTGCGCGACAAGGTGCTTGAAGCATACCGCATAGTCTACGGCGGCGAGGGCGTCGTCTCGGCGACTCACGGCGGACTTGAATGCGGACTTTTCGCCGACAAGATCCCCGGGCTTGACTGTGTTTCGTACGGTCCGGAGCTTCACGACGTTCACTCCGTCAGGGAACGCCTCGGCATCGCCTCCGTCGGGCGCGTTTACGATCTGACCGTAAAAATACTCGAACTGCTTGATTGAACGGAATAACATCGCCCCGGTCCGTCTATAATCGGACCGGGGTTTTTATGGCTGTTATTTTTTTACGTACCGTTATAATTTACGCGGTCCTGCTCTGCGTCGTCAGACTCATGGGAAAAAGACAGATCGGGCAGCTGCAGCCGTCCGAGCTCGTTACCACGCTGATACTCTCACAGATCGCCTCGCAGCCGATCATATCTCAGAGCGTGCCGCTGTCGTACGGCATCGTACCTGTCGTCGCCGTCGTCTGCATCGAGGTCATAGCGTCGTATCTTTCGGCGAGAGTACCGGCGCTGAAACGTATCTTCATCGGGAAGCCGAGCGTTCTGATAAAGCGCGGCGTCATAGATCAGGCGGAATTGCTCCGTCAGCGCGTAACCGTGGAGGAGCTGATGTCGGAGCTTCGGGGAAAGGGCGTCGGCGATCCGGGCGACGTGTATTACGCCGTCATGGAGGAAAACGGCACGATCTCCGTCATACAAAACGCCGGTTCTACGCCTCCGAGCAGGGACGATGCCGGTGTGAGCACGCCCGAAAAAGGCATGAGCAGGCTGATCATATCCGACGGAAAAATAAACAGAGAGAACCTTTCCGCCCTTGACAAGGACGAAAGCTGGCTCAAAAAAAGACTCGCCGAGGCTGAGCTTGAGCCGGACGATATATTCATAATGACCTGCGACGATTCGTCCGCGGTCAGAATAGTCAAAAAACGAAAACAGGAGGTGTGATGTGAGGTCGCTTGCGGTCGCCGCAGTTCTGCTTTGCGTTATCGCAATCTACGTTTTTTCATCGACCGTTTATCTGTCGGGCTTTTTTCACGGCTTCCTCACGGAAATCGACAGCCTGCCGGAAAGCCCGGACGGCTGTGAGGACGAAGCCGGGCGCGTTTTTCTTGAATGGGAGAGGGGAAGAGCCGCCGTGATAATCCTCACGGACCGGACGGAGGCGGACAGGATCGCCGACGCGGTACAGCGTCTGATATCATCCGCGTCGTCAGGCGACGAAAAAGAATATACCGCAGCCGTAAAACAGCTGCGGTACGAGACGGAACAGATGATAAGATATATCAGCCCGTCGTTTTATAACGTTTTCTGATCATTCGATGCCTTTGAATTCGTATCCCGCGCGCTCGACGGTATCCCTGATCAGCTGCTCGGAAACGTCCTTCGAAAGCGTGAGTACGGCGACGTTTTTCTCGTGACTCGTCTCGGCGAGATCGACTCCGTCTATCTCTTCAAGAGCTTTTTTTACCCTCGCCTCGCAGTGTTGGCACATCATTCCGTCTATAAGGACCGTTTTTTTCATTTCTTTTTTCTCCTTTTTTATGATCACGGGCGAAGTATCTTTCGCCTTATTTTCGTTTTTTACCGGCTTGAACAGGTTAAGCCTCAGCGCGTTCATGACGACGCAGAAGCTTGAAAGGCTCATCGCGGCGGACGCGAGCATCGGGTTGAGCGTCAGGCCGAGACTGCTGAAAACTCCGGCGGCGACCGGGATGCAGACGGCGTTGTAAATAAACGCCCAGAAAAGATTCTCGTGGATGTTTTTGAGCGTCTTGCGTGAAAGCCTTATCGCCGTCGCAACGTCGGCGGGCGAATTCTTCATCAGCACGACGTCCGCCGCGTCTATCGCTATGTCTGTCCCGGCGCCTATCGCTATGCCGACGCCCGCGGCTGTGAGAGCCGGCGCGTCGTTTATCCCGTCGCCTACCATCGCTGTCATTTTCCGCTCCGAAATGCGGCGTACGGCGTCCTCCTTGCCTTCGGGCAGTACGCCGGCTATGACGTCGTCGACGCCTATACGGCCGCCCACGGCTTTCGCGGTGCGTTCGTTGTCGCCCGTCAGCATCGTGACGGACAGCCCCATATCACGCAGAGCGGAGACAGCGAAGGCGCTGTCGTCCTTTTCGCGGTCCGCCGCGGCGATCACGCCGAGAAATTCGTTTTCGCGGCAGAAATAAAGCGGAGTTTTTCCGCCGTCAGACAGAGCGGCGGAGAGCTTTATCTGATCGTCCGGCACGCTGCAAACTGAGCCGACGTAACCGAGGTTCCCGCCGTAAACCGTTTTGCCGCCGACTTTCCCGTTCAGTCCTTTGCCCGAAACGTTTTCAAAATCCGTACATTCCGGTACGCTGATCGCGTTTTGCTCCGCGTATGCTGTTATCGCCTTCGCAAAAGGATGCTCGCTTTTCCGCTCGAGCGAAGCGGCAAGCGAAATGAGCGTATCTTTGTCCGCCGCGTACGGGATAACGTCCGTGACCTGAGGCTCGCCCGTGGTGAGCGTGCCGGTCTTGTCGAATATCACCGCGCCGACCTTGCCGGTCTGTTCAAGCGCTTCGGCGGTCTTGAAAAGTATATTGTTCCTCGCACCGACTCCGCTGCCGACCATCACGGCGACCGGCGTCGCCAGACCGAGAGCGCACGGGCAACTTATCACAAGTACGGATATGCCGCGCGCGAGGCTGAAGCCGACGCCGCGTCCGATGATCAGCCATACGACCGTCGTGATAAGCGCTATGATCATGACGGCGGGAACGAATATCCCGGAAACCCTGTCAGCCGCCTTTGCGATCGGAGCCTTCGTGGCGGAGGCGTCGGCGACGGCTTTTATTATCTTTGAAAGCGCCGTATCCTCGCCGACGGCTTCCGCACGGCACAGGACGAAGCCCGTTTTGTTGATCGTCGCACCGCTGACTTTGTCGCCCGGAGATTTCTCGACCGGTACGCTTTCACCGGTGAGAGCCGATTCGTCGACCGTGCAGAAGCCCTCCGTCACGACGCCGTCCGTGGGTATCTTCTCGCCCGGGTACACGGCGAATATCTCGCCTGCTTTGAGCTCGCCTACGGGTATCACCGTCTCTTTTCCGTCGCGCACGGCGTGAGCCGTCTCCGGCATAAGCTCCGACAGACCCCTGAGCGCGTCGGTCGTCCTGCCCTTCGAATAAGCCTCAAGCGTTTTGCCGAGAGTGATGAGCACGAGTATCATCGCCGCGCCTTCAAAATAGAATTCGTCCATATAAGACGCCGCTTTCACGGCGTCGCCTTTCAGAACGGCGTCGGAGCAGGCGAATATCATGACGGTGCTGTAAACGAACGACGCGCCGGATCCCAGGGCGACGAGAGTGTCCATATTCGGCGCTCCGTGCAAAATACCCTTAACGCCCGAGACGAAGAATTTTCCGTTGATCATCATGACCGCCGCGGCGAGTATCATCTGAACGAGTCCCATCGCAACGTGGTTTCCTTCAAGGAACGGAGGCAGCCGCCACCCCCACATCATATGTCCCATGGAAACGTACATCAAAGGCAGAAGTATCGCCGCAGATACCGCAAGCCTTTTTATCATCGCGGAAAGCTCCGTATTCTTTTCTTTTTTTGCCTTCACGGGCGCCCCGTCGGCTGGAGCGCAGCCGTAGCCCGCGCGCTCCACCGCGGCGACGACGTCTTCCGCGCCGGCGGAGCCTTCGACCGCCATATCGCCCGTCAGAAGATTTACGCTGCATTCGTCCACGCCGTCCAGCGCGGAGACTGCTTTTTCGACTCTTGCGCTGCACGCGGCGCAGCTCATTCCCGTTACCTTGTATTTTTTCATATTACTTCATTATCCTGTCAAGCACGCTGATAAGCTCCTCGGTCTTTTCGGTGCTGCCTTCCTTTATGTCGTTTGATACGCAGGTCCTTATATGATCGGACAGGATCATGCGTCTGAACGAATCGAGCGCGGATGACGCGGCGGAGACCTGCATCAGTATATCGATACAGTATTCGCCATCCTCGACCATAGTACGGATCCCGCGGATCTGCCCTTCTATCCGGTTGAGCCTGTTTGTCAGTTTTTTCAGCTCCTCTTCGGAGCGTATGCGTTTTTTACAGCATTCGTGTTCCATATCATACTCCTTTTTCGCGTTCATTATATACCCCCGGGGGGTATTAATAAACGTGATTTTGTTGCCGGATTGTTAAATCCGCGGGCTGACGGCGGCGCGATAAGGATTTTTTTGATTATTTTTCATATTCCTATTGACAAACGGAGTTTTATGTGATATGATCTAACTGTACTAACACAAATAGTACAGTTGAGGAGGTGACGGTATGTTTCAGATCGATCCGTTTTCACGCGTACCGGTCTATGAGCAGATCGTGGAGCAGACGGAGCGCTTTGTTCTGCTCGGCGTAATGCTTCCGGGAGATCCGATGCCGTCTGTGCGGAATCTTTCGGTACAGCTGAAAGCAAACCCGAACACGATACAAAAGGCGTATTCGGAGCTTGACGCGCGCAAGGTCCTTTATTCGGTCCCCGGGAAGGGCTGTTTCATAAGCGCGGACGCCCCGAAAGCTCTTAAAGAGCGCGAGCGCGTAAAGCTGAAAGAGTTTTACGAGCTCTGCGACAGGCTGAGGATCGCCGGCGTGACCGAGAAGGATATGATCGACACGGTCAGGAGCGTGTTCGGAGACGGAGGTGAAAAACATGATAACGGTTGAAAACGTAACTAAACGGTTCGGCGGTGTGACGGCGCTGTCGAACGTGAGCTTCAGCATCGGTCAGGGCTGTATTTACGGTATGGTCGGATCGAACGGAGCGGGGAAGTCGACTCTGCTCCGGATCATAAACGGCGTATACCGCCCGGACGAAGGGACGGTCGCGCTTGACGGACGCGGCGTATACGGGGACGCGGAGGCAAGGTCACGGATGTTTTACGTCCCGGACGAGCCTTATTTCGATACGGGCCGCGGGATCGCGGCGACGGCGCGCACTTACGCCTCGGTATATCCCGGCTTTGATTTGAAGCTCTGCACGCGTCTGTCGTCGGAATTTGAGCTCGATACGAAAAAGCCGGTAAACACGTTTTCGAAGGGGATGAAGCGTCAGGCTGCCGTCGTGCTCGCCATGGCGTGCAGACCGGATTACTATTTCTTTGACGAGACGCTTGACGGTCTCGATCCCGTGATGCGGGGCCACGTAAGAAGGCTCATCGCGTCTGACGTGTCGGAGCGCGGAGCAACGGCGTTCATCACGTCTCATTCTCTGCGGGAGCTCGAGGATCTGTGCGATCAGCTCGCGCTGCTGCATAAAGGCGGACTCGTGCTCGAAAGCGACGTGTCAAGTCTCAAAACGTCTATGTTCAAGGTACAGGCGGCGTTCCCGAACGGATACGACGTAAGAAGTCTCGAAGGGACGGATGTCGTGAAATTCGTGAAACGCGGTTCCGTTTGCAATATGATCGTCAAAGGAGACGAGAACGAAGTCGAGGCGCGCATACGCGCGATGAATCCGCTTTTCGTCGATATCCTGCCGCTCAATCTCGACGAGGTTTTCACGTACGAGATGGAAGCGCTCGGATACGTCTTCGAGAAGGATCCGGGAGGCACAAATGAAAAATAAGATTTTTGACAAAGGACTGTATATTGAAGGTCTTCGCCGGACGGGGACGGTGACGGCGGTATTTTCCGCCGCCGGACTGCTTTCGGTCTTCTTTACCGCTGTATTGAACGGAAACGGAAACACTGGGGTCCCCGGAAACGGCAGCGCCGTCATATACTGGTTTTTATACGTCGCAATGTATTTATGCACGCCGGTTATAACGCTCGTGACGTTCTCGTTCTTAAACAAGCGCGGAGCGTCCGATTTCTGGCATTCGATACCGCAGAGCCGCACATGTCTTTACGTAAGCTTCGCGTCGTCTGCCCTTACCGCGACGGCTGCCGTATACGCGGCGACGGTACTTATGAGCGCGGCGGCTCAGCTGCTTTCCGGCAAGACCGCGGGTATGCCCGAAATGCTTTCGCTTGCGGCGGTATGCTTCTGCGGATCTATGCTTATATGCGCGGTGTTCACTGCGGCGTCGTCGTTTACCGGAACTCTTCTGAGCTGCAGCGCGGCGTCGCTCATGATGCTTTTCGTGCCGAGAACCGTACTGAACTGCGTATTGTGGATAATACGTGAGGCGATCGGCTCGGCAGCCGTCGGCAAGGTGGGATTTCCGCTTTCGGACGCGGGTTATAATTATCCTGCCGGTCTTATACTGAACGCTGTCTGGTTCGAAGAATCCGAAGTCGGGACGTGGGCGTCGGCGATATATACGGCGGTACTCGCGCTGATATATTTCGCGGCGGGTCTGTTCCTGTTCAGAGCGCGCAAAAGCGAAACGGCGGGAGCGGCGGCGCCTTCAAAATTCATGCAGGCGTTTATGCGGATAGCGCTCGGCTGTTCTGTCTCGTTCGTGGCGACGCTTTATCTCGTAAAGACCGTGATGACGGGGAACGGCTCCGCCGCTGCCAGCGTAGTGATCTACGTCGTCGCCGCGGCTGTGTATTTCCTGTACGAGCTTGTCACGACGAAACGCGCGTCGACTCTCGGACGCGCCGTTCCCGGGCTGCTCATTGTCGTCGCGCTTAATCTGATCCTCGGCTTCGGCGCCGCCGCGGCGTACGGATACGAGGCAGGTTTCGGCACCGATCCCGAAAAGGTCGCGTCCGTATCCGTCAGGATACCTTACACGTGGTACGACACGGTCGCGATGAATGACGTCGCGATGGAGAAAATGTCGGAATATGAGATAACGGACAGATCGATAATCGGACAGATCGGCAAAGCGATAGAAGAACAGCGCGGAAAATCGTCGACTCCGGACGGCGCCTCTGTCGTTACCGTAAAGACGAAAACGGACAAACGGCAAAGACTTCTCGCTCTTTCGCCTTCACTTGTGTCCGAAATCAGAAAATATGTAAAAAATACGGACGAATACACGGCTGCGCTGTCAACTCTTCCGCCGATCGATCCTTCGACCGACGCTCTGTATTTCCGCGTGTGCAATACGGACAAGCCCGGCGGGACGGAGCGCGTAAGAAAAGGCGATCTCAGTCTCAGACTTCAGATCGGGAATGAAAAACTCGTTGAAATATACGATATCTACAAAGCGGAGACCGCGCTGCTCGACAAAGAGGTATACGCGGATCTGATGGCTGACAGAAACTGCGGCAGGCGGGGAGGCGTTTTCACGCTCGAGATCGAGCCCTCCGGCGCCGGACGCAAAGTAAAGCTTGTTCTGCCCGTATCGGCTGATATAACACCGAAGACGTACAAGGAGCTCTGCGCCGGGCTGTCGGGCGATTCCGGCATTACCCCCGCCGGATTGATCGACAGTCTGAGAAAAGCGGGACAGTCCGACGAAAGGATCGACACGCTGTCGGTATATCTGCTTGACGACGGTATCACCGGGCTGTTCAGCGCGCCGTACAACACAGGAAGAGCGTACGCCGCGTCAGTGGCGGACGCCGTCACGCAGGCGTGCCCCGGACTGAAGCTCTGTGACGACGGCTCGCCCGCAGTCCTCATCGTTATGATCTCGGACAACAAAAAGACGTACGCGATCTTCAAAACGAACGAAACGGACGCCGGGAAGCTGACGCCTCTGTTCACACTCAGATAGACGGGCGGATAAGAATCACCACGGAAACGTGGTGATTTTTATTTCAGACCGCTTCGATTATGCTTGTCCGCCTTGACAAAACGCATCTGATATGAGATAATACGTACAGACGGGAGACGTGTTCGAAATGTATCAGACGCCGTACGACGTTTACAGATAAGCCTTTCCGGCAAAAAAACAGCCGTAAAACGGCGAAAAGAAGTAAAAACATCCTGAAAATATCAAAAAATGACCACGTTGTAAAAAAATAAAACTTGATAGGACTTACTGTGCGTTATATAATTGAAATAAAAAACACGAGGTGATCGAAATGTACTTGAAAAACGGCAAGGTGGAATTCAAAGGAAAAGAGAGCAGAGACCCGTTCTCTTTCAGATACTATGACAAAAACAGGGTCATAAACGGCAGGACCATGGGCGAACAGCTCAAATTCGCTATGAGCTGGTGGCACACGGTAAACGCCTCGGGCACGGATATGTTCGGCGGCGACACGATGGACAAGACCTTCGGTCTGTCCGGCATGGAAAAATACAGGGCGAAAGCGGATTTCGCCTTTGAGCTTATGCAGAAGCTCGGCATAGACTATTACTGCTTCCACGACGTGGACGTCGCGCCTGAGGGCGAAACGCTCGCCGAAAGCGTAAAGAATCTCGAGAAGATGACGGATTATCTGCTTGAAAAGCAGAAGCAGACGGGCATCAGACCTCTGTGGGTCACCGCGAATATGTTCGGCGACAAAAAGTTCATGGCGGGCGCCGCCACAAGTCCCGAAGCCGACGTTTTCGCCGTAGCCGCCGGAAAGGTGAAGGCGGGGATCGACGCCGCCGTCAAGCTCGGCGCGAAGGCGTACGTTTTCTGGGGCGGACGGGAAGGCTACGACACGCTGCTGAATACCGATATGGCGCTTGAGCTCGAAAACCTCGGCCGCTTTATGAAGATGGCGCGAGACTACGGGCGCTCCCACGGCTTTGACGGTGATTTCTACATAGAGCCGAAGCCGAAGGAGCCGACGAAGCATCAGTACGATTTCGACGCGGCGACCTGCGCCAATTTCATTCGCGTAAACGGCCTTGAAAAGGATTTCAGACTCAATATAGAAGCCAACCACGCGACGCTCGCGGGACACACCTTCCAGCATGAGCTGAGGGTCGCCGCCGTAAACGGTCTGTTCGGCTCGATCGACGCGAATCAGGGCGATCCGCTGCTCGGCTGGGATACCGACCAGTTCCCGACGAACGTCTACGATACGACGCTCTGCATGTACGAGGTCATAAAAGCCGGCGGCTTCACTAACGGCGGACTCAACTTCGACGCGAAGGCGAGAAGACAGTCCGATACGCTCGACGACACGGTCCTGTCTTATATCGCCGGTATGGACGCTTTCGCGCTCGGGCTTATAAAGGCGTATCAGATAATCGAAGACGGCAGGATAGAGGATTTCATAAAACAGCGTTACGCGTCATATGAAAGCGGCATAGGCAGACGGATAGTCGAAGGAAAAGAAACGCTTGAGACGCTCGCCGCGTACGCCGCCGAGCTGAAGGATCCCGCCCCCGTGAGCGGCAGACAGGAATACCTTGAAGCGGTGTTGAACGATATACTGTTTTCGGGAAACGTCTGATTTATGAAAAATACGATCAAACGGGTGCTTGCGTTCGTTATTTCCGCAGTTATGCTTTTTGCTGCGTCATGTACGCACGAAGCGGAGACGACCGGTATGGCGGACGACGTTACGGAGACCGTCGCGCCGGATATAACGGATGTGCCGGACGATACGTCGGTACCGCAAAAAAGTCTCGATCTTCTTACGTTCACGCCGGCGTCGCCTTCGGGGCAGGTGCTGACGGAAAAGGGAAGATCTCCGCAGATACTCATAACAAATTACAATGAAACTGCGACGGATGCGCTCGGCAGAGTGCTGCCGACGTCGGAGACCGCCGGACTGCCGAAAAAAGATAAATACGTCGGTCTGTTCTACCTTGTCTGGACGACCGGATCCACCTGCGACGTTGACAACGCCAAAGCCATCGCGTCAAATCCGTACAATCCGAATTTCGGACCGCGCTGGGGCTTCTGCTGGTGGTCGGAACCGGAGACGGGATACCACAGAGCCGACGACGTATGGCAGATAAAGCGCGACATGTATTATTTTGCGATGGCCGGCGTGGATTTTATATACGTCGATCTGACGAACGGATATCTGTACGAGGATACGCAGAAGGTACTGCTCGACACGTGTGCGGAAATGCGTGCGAACGGTCAGATGACGCCTTATATCGTGCCGTGGGGCCTCGCCTCCGCTGTCAAGGGCAGAGGAGATCTCGGAAAATACTACGAGCTTTTCATGACGGATGAAAAGTATAAGGATCTGTGGTTTTATTGGGACGGCAAGCCTCTCGCTATGGCAAAGCCTCTTGACGACGGCACGTTCCCGATAATGAAGGATGAATACTACAAGGACAGGCTCACCTTCAGAAAGTCATGGGTCAGCCCGGAGCAGTACAGTGAAATGTACTGGGAGGACAACCGCATAGTGAATTTCGGCTACGGCTACGGTTGGGTCGAAAACAGGGAAACCGCGGAATGCACCGGCATCGGCTGTGCCGGCTTTGCGAATTTCGGAGCCGGCAGAAGCGGTTCGCGCTCGGCAAAAAAGTACCTCAACGCATTTCTCGAGACTGATACGATGGGTAAAGGCACGGTGTTCGAAACCGCTTTCAAGCAGCTGATGAAGAAGAACCCCGAATGCGAGGTGCTTCTGATCTCCCGGTGGAACGAGTGGGTCGCGCAGAATTTTACGGAGGAGCACCATACCGATACAGGATTCGTAGATCAGTTCAACCCGGAGTTTTCCCGGGACATAGAGCCGATGAAGGGCGGCTATACGGACAACTACTTTTATCAGATGTGTTCGATAATCCGCCGGTTCAAGGGCGTTCTGCCGGCGGACGGCGCGTCCGGCAGGCATACGATGAGCGAGACGGATCCGGACGTTTTCGAAAAATGGGAGAGCGTTTACCCCGTTTATACGGATTTTGAAGGCGACACCTCTCACCGCGATCATCCGGACACGACCGGAAAACGCCGCTACGTCAATGAAACGGGCAGAAACGATATAGTCGAAGCCCGCGTCACGTCGAACGGCTCAAACGTGTATTTCTATGTCAGAACAAAGGACGGTATAACGTCTTATAAAAACTCCCCGAACTGGATGCTTCTGTTTATCGACGCCGACAACAATAAGAGCACCGGCTGGGAGGGATATGACTTTCTTTTGAATTATGACGTCATATCGGACACGACAACGTCGCTCTGCGCGTATAAGGACGGCGTATGGCAGCACGCGGGATGCGTTCCGTACTCGCTGAAAAACGACAGGATGACGGTGACCGTGCCGAGATCGCTCCTCGGACTGACGGGCGACGGCGTGAGGATCAACTTCCACTGGTCGGACAACGTCACGGATATATACAGCCTTGAATCTTGGTTCACCACGGGAGACAGCGCGCCTGAGCGCAGGAACGACTACGCCGCGGATATCACCGTTGCGTACGACGGAAAGAACGAAGCGGTTATTCCGTCGGACTTTGAAGGCGTAAAAGGGATGAAGGCGGCGAACGTCGACGCCTCAGCCCTTGAGCCCGGACTTCTTCTGTCGGTTTATCCGCTGCCGGCAAATTATCCGGCTCAGCCCGACCTCAGGCTGATAGGGGATCTTCTGGCAGGCTGTGACTCCGTTTCGGAAGTCGGAACGGAAAAGCTGCCCGCGGGCGGCAGCGTCGCATCCTCGTTTGACGGCTTCTTCAGAGCGGATGAGGCAAAAAAACATGAATTCACCCTGACGTACGAGGGCGGCGCGTTGCTTTATATTGACGGCAGGCTCGTCGCCGACGGCTCGTACGACCCTTCGTCATCCGTTACCCGTACTGTATCCGGCTCGATCATACTTGAAAAGGGTCTGCACCGGATAAGAGTCGAATACGCTGAATGCAAAGGCGGAAAGCCGTCTGTCGCGCTGTCCGGCGCTTCTGGATTCTACCACGAAAAGCCGGAGAACATGCCGGAGCTGCCGGCTTGGAAGGTCGACTTTTCGACCATGAAGGATCAGAAGGCATACAGCGAGGAAGGCGCGCCGGCGGGCATTTATGACCCTTATATCTATCTTAAGTTCGGTTATACCGCGTATCTCGGAAACGTGGATCTTTCAAATTATTCGCGTGTCGAAATAACGTATTGCTGTGACGGAACGGAGATCACGGAAAAACGCTTCGCAGCCTCGCCCTCGCTTGCGATCGGACTCAAAAGCAGGGATTCGTCATACGGATATGAACAGAACGTGGATTTTGACGGAGATATAGCTCATACCGAAATGGTGTTTTCAAACCGCTCGTGGGCAACCGGAGCGAGAGACGCCGTGATAGATCTGTCGGAAATAAACTATAACGGCGACGTATGGCTTGCGATTCACAATCCGAACGCCACCTTCGTCGGCATTCTTGAAATCAGATTCTATTCGTGATAACGGAGGGTAAAATGAATTACTATATAGGCATCGACCTCGGCACGAGCTCCTGCAAGGGCACCGTCGTCGACGGCGAGGGAAACGTATACGGATCGAGAAGTGTAAAATACGACGTCCATTACCCGGCGCCGGGATACAGCGAGCAGGATCCTGCGGACTGGCTCTCGGCGGCAGAAACGATCCTTTCCGAGCTCAGCCGCGGCAGAGAAGACGAAATAAAGGGCGTGAGCATAGCCGGGCAGATGCACGGTCTCGTAATGCTTGACGAAAACGGCGGCGTTATCCGTGAGGCGATCCTCTGGAACGACGGCAGAAGCGAAAAGCAGACGGCGTATCTGAACAGCATTCCGGAGACGTTCGCGGAGACCGGGAACGTCGCTTTTCCGGGCTTCACGGCGCCGAAGATACTGTGGGTCGCCGAAAACGAACCCGAAAATTTCGCGCGCTGCCGCAGGATATGTCTGCCGAAGGACTATCTCGCTTATAAGCTGACAGGCGTGTTCTCAACGGATTATTCGGACGCCGCGGGAATGCTTCTGCTTGACGTTGAACATAAAAAATGGTCGGAGACGATGTGCCGTATCTGCGGTATCACCCCGGATATGCTCCCCGCGCTTTACGAAAGCTGTGAGGTGACCGGACCGCTCAAGCCGGAATACGGCTTGAAGAACGCCGTGATGTGCGCGGGCGCGGGCGACAACGCCGCCTCCGCCGTCGGCTGCGGCGTTTTGTCCGACGGCGACTGCAGTATATCTCTCGGTACGAGCGGAACGGTGTTTCTGCCTTGCGATGAATTCAGACCGGACGCCGGAAAAACGCTCCATAACTTCTGTCACAGCACGGGGAAATATCATCTTATGGGATGTATCCTTTCCGCGGCGAGCTGTGACGACTGGTGGACGAAACGGATACTTCACACGGATTACGATAAATTCACACTTGATAAAGCGGCGTCGACCGGCGTGTATTTTCTTCCGTATCTGACGGGTGAGCGCTGCCCCCACAACGACGTGAAGGCGCGCGGTGCGTTCGTCGGGCTTTCGGCGGAAACCGTGCGTGAGGATATGTGTCTTGCGCTGTACGAGGGCGTATCGTACGCCCTGCGCGACTGCGTCGGATCCGGCGGCGTGAGCGTAAAGGAAGCCGTGCTCTGCGGCGGCGGCGCGAAAAGCCCGCTCTGGCAGACGGTTGTGTCAAACGTGCTCGGCGTCGATATATACGTTACGGACACGGAGCAGTTCGGTGCGGCGATGCTCGCGATGGTCGGCTGCGGAGAATATAAAACGCTGAAGGAATGCGCCGGCAAAACGGTCAAAAAACACCTCGCGGCAAGCCCGGATCCCCGTGTTCACGAAAAATACGACAAAGGCTTCGAGGTATATAAGAAACTGTACCCGGCGCTTAAGGTACTGACGGAATGAAGGAGACTCATATGAAGCTGAAAGCCGCGAAGGAGTATCACGGCACGCCGATAAGCCGTAAGCTCGCGTCGAACTTCATAGAGCTCGGCTACGGGCTTCAGGTCGAGGGGATGGCGGCTGAAATGTTTTTCAACCGCAGCTTTGAGCCGTTTTATCCTTACAGGCTCATAAACAAGCTCTGGTACGATCTGCTTGACGACGAAAACGACCTCAATTCCCGCTGTGAAACTGACTGGCGCGTGTTCGACTGGTATCATTCCTCGTACGAACACAACGCGTGGTTCGCGTTTCCGGGCACGGCGGGGTATCAGCCCGTTTGCGACGACTCGACCTTCGTGATCGAAGAAAGTCCGACGCAGAACGTCCGTATCCGCATGACCGAAGGCGGCTGTCACGGCAAATACGCGATGCGCGTCATAAACCGCGCACGGACCGGAGGTCTCGCACAGGACGGAAAATACTGTTTTGCGGGCGTCAAATACAATTTCAGCGGAACGGCGCGTTTTATATCGGGCAGGGGCGAGCTTTACGCGGCGTTTTACAGGGAAAACACGACTGACGGTCCCGTGTGCCTCGTCCGCGTCGAAGAGCCCGGCAAAGAGTTTACCCGGATAAAAGCCGAAATGACGGTGCCGGAAAACGGAAGATATACATTCGTACTGCTGACGCCCGAGGACTCGGAGGTAGAATTCGACGATTTCTCGCTTCAGCCGGACGACGCCGTCCGCGGTTTCAAAAAAAGCGCGGTCGAGGCGGGCGCGAGGGTCGCGCCGAAGGTCATACGCTGGCCGGGCGGCTGCTTCGCCTCGTTTTACGACTGGCGCAAGGGCGTGGGTGAATACAGAGAACCGGATTATTCCTATTTCTGGGGCGGATATCAGTATAACGATATCGGCACGGACGAGCTCGCCTCGTACGCGGAAGCGTGCGGCGGTGAATCCATGATCTGCGTGAATATGTATCATCCGTATAAGCGCTTCTTCGACTACGTCCCTCCCGAATCAATAGGAGGCGATCCGAATGACAAAACGCTGCACGCGGCGCTTCACGGCAGGGATCTTTTGCAGTTTACGGATAAGAAAAAAGGCGCAGCGGAAGCCGCGGCATGGGTCGAATACTGCAACGGCGACGAAACGACGGAGGGCGGACGCGCGCGGATCGGAAACGGCAGGGTAAAGCCGTATAACGTGAAATACTGGGAGATGGACAACGAATGCCACCGCTGGTTCACGGCGGATGAATACGCGTACGAATGCGTGGAGTATTCGAAGGCGATGAAAGCCGTGGATCCCGGGATCAAGATCGGCATGATATCGTACTGCTATGATTTCGACTCGCTTGTGCGGATGCTCGATATCGCGGGCGGACACGTGGATTTTCTCGCCGACCGCGGGATAGAGGAGACGGATCTGCAAAAAAAGCTCGCGCTGATTAACGGTTACAACGAAAAGCACGGCACGGGTATAAAGTACTGCAATACCGAATGGCTGCCGCTGAACGGCGCGGACGTGTACAACATGGTCCCGAGAGGGAAGACGAAGAAAAACAAATGCTATATGTTCAGCAAGTGGTCGTACGCGCTCGACGCGGCGGCTGAGATGATGATGTGGCAGAGGTACGGTGAAATAATAGATTTCATCAACTTCAACAACCTTGCGAACACTCACTCGCAGTCCGTTATAGAGACGCCGAAGGAATGCGCGTATCTGACGGCGGCGGGCGAGATGATGAGCCGGTTCTCTCACACGAAGGCGGCAAGGACGATCGTACTTGAGGATTATCATCCGCACAGAAACGACCCGGTACAGGTGCAGCTTTCAGAAAATGAAGACGGCTCCGCACTCGTGCTGAACGTCCTTGACCGCACGGAGGAGGACGGGGAGCTCTCGCTCGATCTTTCGGCTTTCAACGTTGCCGACGGTGAATACGGCGGCTCTATGCTTTACGCGGACAGCCTGCTTTCGATGAACACCGTCAATGACAGACAGATAAAGGAAAAGGATACTGCGGTGACCGTAAAAGACGGTGTGATAACGCTTGAAGTCCGCCGGCTGTCCTTTTCAGAATATATAATAAACAGAGGTTGACATATGGAGAAGTATAACAGCATAAGACCCGGCGCGGTGTGGCTTGACACGAAGGGAGAGCGCATACAGGCGCACGGTGGCTCCGTCATGTATCTTGACGGCGCCTACTACTGGTACGGCGAAAACAAGCAGTTCACGGATCCGGACAAAAATATCTGGCACTGGGGCGTGCGCTGCTACAGATCGGTCGATCTGTATAACTGGGAGGATCTCGGAGTCATAATCCCGCCCGAGACGGACGATCCCGAAAGCAGCCTCCACCCGTCGTCGATGATGGACCGTCCGCATATAATCTACAACAAAAAGACGAAAAAATTCGTCTGCTGGCTCAAAATAATGCATAGAGACGGTACGCAGAGCGAGACCGTGATGACCGCCGACAGCCTGACCGGACCTTATACGAAGGTGCGCGAGGGGCTTTATCCGCTCGATATGAGCGCGGGCGATTTCGACCTCGCCGTCGCGGATGACGGCAAGGGTTATTATTTCTTCGAGCGCGTCCACAGCGAGACGGTCATCGCCGACCTGACGGCGGATTATACGGACGTCACAGGCTACTATTCCGAACATTTTCCGCACAGTCATCCGCCGTACGTCCGCGAGGCGACGGCTCACTTCATAAGAAAAGGCAAACACTACCTGATCACCTCCGGCACGACGGGCTATATGCCGAACCCGTCCGAGGCGGCTGTCGCCGACACGTGGCACGGTCCTTATACCGTGTTAGGCGACCCGCACCCCGGCGACGCGAGCCGCACGTCGTATCACAGTCAGATATCGAGCGTGTTCAGGGTGCACGGCAAAAAGGATCTTTATATCGCCTGCGCCGACCGCTGGATGCCGAACGCGATGGATATCCCTTATGAGGATTACGAAAAGGCGTACGATATCATGTTCTCGCCCGAGGCGACGGATGAGGAGAGAAGCGCGGCGGCGGAAATAATGAGCCGCATCCCGCGTGAGAAAACGGCGGAGGCCGACTACGTCTGGCTGCCGATCCGCTTTGACGGTAATAACGTGATAATAGACTGGTACGACGAATGGCGTACGGAAGATTTCGAATAAGGGGGACCGTATGAGGATCATAAACAACAAGGGCGTGTGCGACCCGCACGTTCATATTTTCAACGGCCGCGCGTATATGTTCACGACCCACGACAGGGGACCGGGGCAGCCGATTTTCAGAATGGACGACTGGAGGATCTTTTCCTCAGACGATCTGCTCAACTGGAGACTTGAGTATACGCTTCGCCCGGAGGACACGTTTTTAGGCAAATGTGAGGAATGCTACGCCACGGACGCGGCCGAGAGGAACGGAAAATACTATATGTATTTTTCACATCAGCAGTACTGCATCGGCGTCGCCGTGAGCGACAGCCCCGGCGGGCCTTACAGGGACGCGCTCGGAAAGCCGCTCATCCCGAAAGGCATGGTCGATACCGCGTGCTACGATCCCACCGTATTCATCGACGACGATGAAAACAAAACGCCTTACATAATGTTCGGCTTCACCTGCATCGGAAAGAAATACTATATCGCAAAGCTGAACGAAGACATGATATCGCTTGCGGAACCTCCGAGACCGGTGGACGTCACGCCGAACTGGGACAGCGACGCGTGCTGGATTACGAAGCATAACGGGCTGTACTATCTCAATACGCACGAAGCCCGTATCGCAACGTCCGATAACGTATACGGACCGTATACTTATCATAAAAAGTTCATGAAGGACTACACGGTGGATCACGGCACGTTTTTCACGTATCACAATCAAACGTATTTCACGTACGGAATACCGGAAAATCTCGGAGACGAGAAGATAGATCCGTATTACAGAACGACGAAGATCGTATACGCTCATTTCAAAGACGGCGGCGACATAGCGGTCGACGAGTTCATAAAGATACACGGCGTGGGACATTACGACGCGTCGTGGGAGGAGATAAAGGGCGAATGGTTCTTCGCCGCCTCGGACGGAGTTTATAAACGTGAAAACGAAGAAGGGTTCGAGCTGGCCGGCATAAAGAACGGCTCGTATCTGTATTACCCGAATATCGCGAACATGCGTCAGAACGAAACGCTCATCTTACGCGCCGGAAAGGTCTCGGACGCCCCCGTCGGCGTCGAGATACGCGAGGGGAGCCCGTTCGGCGCCGTACTCGGCTGCGCGTTGATAACGAACAGTGAATATACCGATATAAAAACAGAACTTGAAAACACATACGGAGCCCACGGACTTTGCTTTGTTTTCAGAAACGGAGAAGCCTGCTTTGACGGCTTCGGATTCGAAAAAGTGAGACCGTAATGAAAAAACACACCTTCTGCAACCCGGTCGATATAAACTACCGCTATCAAAACGGATATCACGGCAGAGAATCAGCCGATCCGCTGATAATTTTATACCGCGGAAAATACTTTCTTTTCGCCTCCCACGGAGAGGGATACTGGATATCGGACGATCTCGTAAAATGGGATTTTCTATTGGTCGATATAAAAAAGTTTCCTGATTTCGAGCTTTTCGCACCGGCGGCGTGCGTCGTCGGCGAGCGGCTTTACGTGACGTTCAGTCAGGGCGGGAATATCTTGTATTCCGACGACCCGTTCGATCCCGGTTCATGGATCAACATAGGACGTCCGTACGAATGGCACGACCCCGCGTTTTTATATGACGACGACGGATACGTCTACGTTTACGAAGGGCTGGGAGACCGCTGCCTTCACGCTTCAAAGCTCGATCCCGGGGACAATATGCGGCTCGTTGAGGGACCTGTTCCGATATTCTATTCCGATTACACGACCCGCGGATACGACCGCTGCGGCGACAACAACGAGATCGAGCGTATGCCGAGCCTCGAGGGCGGATGGGTGAACAAGATCGGCGGCAAATACTATCTCACGTACGCCACGCCCGGTACCGAGTTTTCCACGTACTGCGACGGCGTCGCCGTCTCGGATCATCCACTCGGACCGTTCGAAAACTGCGATAACAGCCC
Organism: uncultured Ruminococcus sp.; assembly: GCA_902762505.1. Classification (GTDB taxonomy): domain Bacteria; phylum Bacillota; class Clostridia; order Oscillospirales; family CAG-272; genus UBA1248. Next base: position 105,571 of record CACWOQ010000012.1, read on the forward strand.
CACGGTATTCAAATCGACGGGATTCATGCGCGGAGCCGGTCACGGTTGTCTTTTTGAGGACAAGAACGGGAACCTGTGGAAAATCGACACGGTGTCGATCAGCGTAAACCACCTGTTCGAACGCCGCCTCTGCCTGTTCCCGGCAAAGCTTTCGGAGGACGGACGGCTTTACACGAACACTCTGCGCGGCGATTATCCGATGTTTTACCCGCACGAGGTCGACGATCCTTTCACGGAGTGCGACGCGGGACTTCATCTTCTCTCATACGGCTCCGCGTGCAGCGCCTCCTCGTCGCTTGACACGGATCATTCGCCGGAGCGCGCGGCTGACGAAAATATGAAAACGTGGTGGAGCGCGAAGGACGGCGAGCCCGGGCAGTGGCTCTGCCTCGATCTCGGCTCCGTGCTTCCTGTCGAGTCCGTACAGGTGAATTTCGCCGATCAGGATATTACCGATACTGCGGGCCGCGAAAACGGTTTTTCTTACAGATACGCGCTGTCCGTCTCAGACGACGGCGAAAACTGGCGTATGCTCACGGACAGACGCGATAACGGAGACGATCATCCGCACGAGTATTTTCAGTACGATGACGAAGCCTTCCGGTTCATAAAGATAGAAAATCACGGTAAAGTGCCCGCGAACGGCAGGTTCGCCGTAAGCGGTCTTCGCGTTTTCGGAAAAGGCGACGGTAAGGCGCCCGAAAAGGCGCCGGAATTTACCGCCGTGCGCGACGAAGACGAAAGAAATATGCGCGTAACGTGGGACGAAGTCCCTTCCGCCGAGGGCTATTTCGTCCGTTTCGGCGTCGACGAAAACCGGCTTTTCACGCAGTATCAGATAATCGGACAAACACGGGCGGACATACGCTGCCTGATCAAAGGCGTCTCTTATACCGTCACCGTCGACGCGTATAACAGAAACGGGATAACGCGCGGTACCGTCAAAAGAAAGGTATGACTTTGAAAAATTTAGAGATAAATATAAAAGGATCATCGGCGCCGTTTGAAAACGGGCTTTTCGGCGTCAACGCCGAGATCACGCGCAAGGGCTTTTTCGGAGGGCTGTGTGCCGAGCTGCTCAATAACAGAAAGCTGTTTTCCGGCGCGGACGCCCCGTCCGGCTGGGAATGCTCCGGATACGAATACGTAAAGGACAAGCCGGAGCTGAGTCTGTGCGGAAGCTCATTCGTTTTGCTCGACGACGGAAGGCTTTCGCAGATGTCTGACGTCATTTCGACCGGGGGCGGCGTTTACACGGCGAGAGTCTGGGTAAAAGCGCTGTCGGCGGCGACCGTCACGTTCGGACTTTCCGGATATGAGAAAAGCTTTGAGCTTGAAGAGGACGGCGAGCCTTACAGACTTCTTTCGTTTGACTTTGAGTGCGGAAAAGTCCGCGGCGGCACGTTTTCCGTGTCCGTTTGCGGCAGAGCGTACGTGTTCGAGACGTCTCTTATGGCAAAAGACAACTTTTACGGCATGAGACGCGACGTGATCGAAGCTCTTAAATACGTCCGCCCGTCGTCCGTGCGTTTCCCGGGCGGCTGCGCCGCCGACCATTTTCAATGGAAAGAGAGCCTTAAAGCGCCGGAATTCAGAAAACCTGTCGGCGCGGGCGACAAATGGTTCCTTTTCCGCGATACGTACGACCAGGACTGCCTCGATATCGGCATAAACGAGTTCATGATGCTTTGCAGGGAGCTTGACGCGGAGCCGGAGTATACCGTAAGCCTTCTTCTGTCCGACGCTGACGACGCGTACCGTCTTGTACAATACTGCAACGGAGAAGCGGACACGGAATACGGAGCGAAAAGACAGGCGCTCGGATTTGACAAATTCGGAGTCAGATACTGGTACATAGGAAACGAGGTCTATTTCTTCGGCGGAAAATACAAGGACGACGCGGTCCTCGCCGCAAAAAAGACGGCGGAGCTGACAAAAGCCGTAAGACGCGCCGACCCGTCCGCCGTACCCGTCATGGGTCTTACCTGGGCTGAGGGCTTCAAGCAATGGAATTACGATTTCGTCTCCGCGCTCGACTGCGGTTACGGATACGTTTCGTATCACAATTACATCGGTATCTTGCCGGACGAAACGCAGGGCGAAAACGGTATGGCGACAAAGGAAATGCTTGAAGGCAACTTCGCCGACGGCGACGACGCAGGGCTCGATTTTTACAAAAACGGTCTTTATAAAGATTCCTTTGACAAAATCAACGTCTTCGCCGACGAATGGAATTATACGTGGGGCAGGGATTCGTCAAACGCTTTGTTTTTCTCAAACGCCCTGCAGTTCCACTTTTTCGCAAAAAGCGGTGAAAAATATCATATCAGACGCGCGCAGTTTTTCATGCCGGTAAACGAAGGCATGATCACGGTAAACGGCGGCAGCGTCAGGGTGGAGAGCACGGGCGAGCTTTTCAGGCTCATGCGCGGACACGAAAACGGCGTACTGCTTTACTGCGACGCGGATCCTTCGGCGGACGTTCTCTGTACCTACCACGGAGATCACGTCTTCATCTCTGTCGTGAACCGCGGCGGAGAGCCTCTTGACGTGAGCGTGAGGGGCTATACGATAACGGGATCCGATCAGATAGTGACGGACGGCTACGGCTTTGACTGCAACGGCTTCACCGTCGTCGGCGGCGATACAGTGCTTATGGGTCACAGCGTAATGTTTATTAAAGCGGAAAGGATGCAAGACAATGAAAAATCCACTTCTTGACGACAACGTTTTCGTACCGGACGCGGAAGCTCACGTCTGGGAAGACGGCAGGATATACCTGTACGGATCATATGATATAAAAGGCGCGGACAAATACTGCAGCGACAGATATCACGTTTTTTCGTCGGACGACATGGAAACGTGGGTTGACCACGGAGTATCGTTTACGTTTCCCGAAGAATGGGCGTACGACTGTCCGTACAAGGTCCTGTACGCGCCGGACTGCGCTTACAGAAACGGAAAATACTACCTTTACTACTGCATACCGGACGGAAGATGCGGTGTCGCCGTGTCGGACAGACCGTACGGCCCGTTTGAGGATATCGGACAGATAAAAGGGATGCAGGGGATAGACCCCGCCGTGTTCATCGACGACGACGGTCAGGCGTATATCTACTGGGGACAGTTTGACGGCGTGAGATCGGCGAAGCTTAATCCGGATATGACGACGATCGACGCGGACAGCGTCACGCAGCCGTTGTCCGTCGCAGAACACGACTTTCACGAGGGAAGCTCCGTCAAAAAGATAAACGGAAAATACGTTTTCGTGTACACGGACACTCACCGACACAAGGATAAGGTCGACGGCGGAATGGCTACCTGCCTCGGCTACGCCGTGTCTGACCGGCCGCAGAGCGGTTTTGAATACCGCGACGTGATAATCGACAATTACGGCTGCGATCCCGGCACGTGGAACGATCACGGAAGCATCGAGTGCTTCCGGGGTCAATGGTACGTATTCTACCACAGAAGCTCTCACGGCTGTCAGTTTTCGCGCCGCGTATGCGCCGAAAAGATATCCATCGACGAAAACTGCAATATAAAAGAGGTCTGTATGACCTCGGGCGAGCTTAACGCGGACGAATATATCAAAGCAAACCGCGCCTGCGCGCTTACCGGCTCCGCCTTCCTCGGCGGCGACGGTATGATCCTGCGCGGCGTACGTCCGGGCGATACGGCGACGTTCCGTTACGTATCGTTCAACGGTCAGCGCAAAGCCGTGATCGACGGCTGCGACGGCGAGATCCTTATAGACGGAAAAATGCACGACGGCTCGCCGCTGTACGGCAGGCACGAGGTCAGGCTCGTTCTGACCGGCGAAGGCGAAGTCCGCGGACTCCGTTTCATATGACGTATCAAGCGCGGCGTCTCTGTTTCAAACGCCGCGTTTTACGGGGCGTTTTGCTTTGCTCCGGTTTTTCACATATAATTACCGTTCGCCGTAGAAAAATTCATTTTTTGATACTATAATGAAAACAGTGAATACAAAGGAGGGAATCACAATGCCTTTTTCAGCATATCTTGACAGTGTAAGACAGGATTGCAGGCAGCTCGTCGAAGAGCTCGGGCACGGCTTTGATTACGTGAGCGTGCTCGGCACCGACGTGCGTGAGGCGATCTATCGCGCCGACAGAAAAAGCTCCGCCGCGCAGGACGGAGCGGGCGAATGCGGCTTCGTCATCAAAATGCACGACGGACGTTCGTTCTACGAATATTCCTGCGACGATATTTCCGGTGACAAAAAAAAACTGGCGTCAAAAATAACCGCCGCCGTCGCGACGGACGCGTCGCTCGGCGACAGACGCATCTGCACGGCAGCCGTCAAGGACGAGCCGATGCAGCGCGATTTCGTCCGTGAAAACGACTTTTCATCGTATACAGACGAGCAGCTGCTCGACGTATGCAAGGACGTCAGCGCAGAGCTGCTTGCTAAAAGCGACAAGGTGCTCAACGCCTTAGCGATGATCCGCCCCTACACCGTTTCAAAGCTTTTCGTCAGCAAGAACAGAGAGCTTTCGCAGTATTACGGATGGGTGAACGGTTACGCCGTGGTTATCTATAACGACGGAAAGCTCGTGCAGGCGAGAAGGATCGAAGGAGCCGGCAACATAGCGGAAGTTATAGAAAAGGTCAAAGCAGGTCTTGACGGCGTGGTCGACCTCGCGTCGCATCTGACGAAGGCTCAGCCCATAAAGCCCGGAGTATACGACGTTATAACCGACAGCTCGATCACCGGACTCATAGCTCACGAGGCGTTCGGACACGGCGTTGAGATGGACCAGTTCGTTAAGGACCGCGCGATGGCGAAAAACTGCGTGGGTCAGTACGTCGCCTCGCCCATCACGAACATGCACGACGGCGCCGCGGCGACGCATTCGGTCGCGTCGTATTTCTTCGACGATGACGGTGTTCCGGCGCACGACACGCAGATCATAAAGAACGGCGTTCTTGTCGCCGGTCTGTCGGATCTTGCGTCAGCCACACAGCTCGGCACCGAGCCTACCGGCAACGGCAGGCGCGACAGCTACAAGCGCAAGGCGTATTCCCGTATGACAAACACGTTCTTCTCCCCCGGCAAAGACAAACTCGAGGATATGATTGCCTCCGTAAAGCACGGGTATATGCTTTTCGAGACGAACAACGGCATGGAGGACCCGAAGAACTGGCAGATACAGTGCACGGCTGAATACGGCATCGAGATAGTCGACGGCAAACTTACCGAAAACTACGTATCGCCCGTTGTGATGAGCGGATCCGTCCCGGAGCTTCTCAAATCAATATCCATGATCTCTGACAGCTTCGAGGTGCACGGCTCCGGCTTCTGCGGAAAAGGCTACAAGGAATGGGTGCGCGTCTCCGACGGCGGACCGAACCTGAAAGTGAGGGTGAAACTCGGATGAAAAACGTAAAAAAACTGCTTGACAGCGCAAAAAACATAAGCGGATACAGGATATCCGGCAAAGCGACCGAGTCCTACGAGCTTTTCTTTGTCCATAAAAAACTCGAGACCGTAAGGTCGACGGACACGGATTCGGTTACGGTCACGGTCTACGTCGAGCACGACGGCAGAGTCGGCGATTCGTCTTTTTCCGTCTACGGGTCGATGACCGACGACGAGATAACGGAGAAGATCGAAACTGCGAGAAAACGCGCCCTGCTCGTAAACAACGAGCCTTACGCGCTTACCGAGGGCGGCGTGCTTGACGAAAAGCTTCCGACGGATCTTGACGGATACGACAACGCGAAGCTCGGCAGCCTGATAGCGGACGCCGTATTCGCCGCGGACAACGTACCGGGCGGATCGATAAACGCGCTTGAAATATTCATCTACCGCGACACGGTACACGTGGTGAACAGCCGCGGCGTTGACAAAAAGCAGACCACGCACCGCGTGATGATCGAAGCCATACCGACGTTTACGGACGAAAAACAGTCCGTTGAATTATACGAGGATTACAGATTCACGAAATTCGAGCCGGAAAAGCTGACCGCGGAGATCGCCGAGAAGATGCGCGAGGTAAGAGACAGAGCGGCGGCGGTCAAGCCGGAAGGCGGCATGACCGTGAACGTACTGCTCCGCCCGCACGAGATATCGAGCCTTATGGGCGAGCTTTCCCGTGATCTCGGCTACGGCGCCGCTTATTCTCACGCGAATCTTCACAAAGCCGGCGACGATCTGCAGCAGGACTGCAGGGGCGACAGGATCACGTTCACGATGAAGGGAATAATCGAGGGCAGCGAAAGCTCCGCGTACTTCGACGAGGACGGAACTTCCCTTAAAGATACCGTTTTAATAAAAGACGGCGTTGTCGTCGGGTCCTTCGGCTCAAGCCGCTTCGGTCAGTATCTCGGCGTTGCCGAACCGAGCGGCGAGCTGAAATGCGGAAGGCTTGAGCCCGGAACGCTGACGGATGAAGAGACGGAGGCGGAGCCGTACCTTGACGTGGTGTCCATGTCCGGTCTGCAGCTCGACCTTTATAACGATTATATCGGCGGCGAGATACGTCTCGCGTACCTGCACGAGGGCGGCAAAGTCACCCCCGTCACCGGCATTACCATGAGCGCCAAGCTCTCCGAAGCGCTCGCCTCCGTGCGCCTGTCACGTAAGACGGACGTTTCCGGCAGATATGAAGGCCCAGTCAGACTCCTGATGAAAGGCGTCTCCGTACTCTAATGAAAATAGATCTTCACGTCCACACGAGCGAGATTTCTCAGTGCGGACACATGACGGCAAAGGAAACGCTGCAAAGGTACCGTGACTCGGGCTACGGCGTGATCGTGGTCACCAACCATTTCAACCGCTATACTGCGGATCACTTCGCCCGGCACGGTGAACCTGATTTCTTCCGCATCTATCATG
>CACWOQ010000013.1 GCA_902762505.1 uncultured Ruminococcus sp.
GTCGGGGCCGGTGACTATGAACGTATATGTTCCGTCGGCGGAGGTGCCCGTCGTCGGTTTGCCGTTTACCGTTACGTTCTTTTTGATCTTCAGGCTGCCTTTTTCATTCTTTGAGTTTTTGAAAACGATAACTTCGGTTTCCTGCGTAAGCGCGCCGATGTGTGAGGTACCCGATTCGGTTACAGTTTCGACGACGTTTCCGTCTTCGTCAAAGACGCTGTACGTATATGTTACCGCAAATCCGTCGGCGTCGATCTCTTCTACCAGATATCTTGTGCCTTTCGTGAAGCCCCAGAACATTTTCTGCTCGGAATTCTTTATCTGGAACTCGGTAACGCCGTTGACAAACTGATCGTCGCCGTTTTTCTCGTTATAATCCGTATTGACCGTGCCGTCCGCATTCAGGATAGACACTCTGAACGTATAGTATCTTTCCATATCTTCGTCATCGTCGCTTTCCACCTGCTTTTCAACGACAAGACCTTCGAGCGGCCAGTTTTTGATCTGCATTGTATCAGAGAAATAATATATATAATGGCCGTAGTCTACCAGCGCCATGTCGTTGGTCAACGTGACAAGGTAGTCAAACCCGATCGTTCCGTAATTTTCGAGCGGTTCGATCTCACGGACGTGATAAGTTTCGTTGAAGAAGAAAGTATATTGATCACCGTCAAGTATGATCTCACCGTTTTCATCTGTCGTAAGGATCAATTCTTTTATCGGATTACCGTTGTCGTCAAGACCGAAATCAAGGTTGGGGTTTTCTGCGAAAATTCTGAAACTGACGTCCGGAAGCTTTTTATTGGCGTCATATCCGTCGACCTTGAGTATCTTGAAAGAAGCCACCGCGCCCGAACCTTCGTCGATGTCGCCGTATTTATCTTCATGTTCGTCCGTCTTTGAGTATCCGTTTATCGTGACCTTGTTGACGATAGTCTGAGTCCCGTCTCCGCGGACTTCGGCGTTGTACGTGATGATCACCTTTGTGGCGTCGGGTATGGTATACGTCGCAACGGTCGTTCCGTCGGGATTGCCAAACTCATCTCTGCCGCCGCTGATCGAATACGGAATGCTGACGCCGGGGGGATCGGTCACGATACGGACAGAACTGTAATCAAGACTCATGTTGGCGCTGAGCACGTCCTTCATAGTCATCGGCTCGCCGTTATTCAGCGTCGCCTTTGCGGTGTTGAAGGTGACCCTGTACTGTGCGGTACGGTTTGTATCGCCTAATTCTCCTGCGTTGAGCAGCTCTTTATTAAGAGCGTCGTACACGACTTTGTACGTGCATTCCGTTTCATGATCCGCCCATAAGGCGTTATTTATGACGTCGTATTCGCCTCCGTTTGCGATCGCGAACTGTTCAAGATCGACTCCTTCTTTAAGTTTCAGATAATAGTCGATCCTGTAGTAGGAATAGTATTGATCGCTGGCGTCCTTGGGGATGGAGTTGGCTGTGATGATGATACCGTTTTCCGTATCCGTATAGCTGACCGGAGCTCCTCCGAAGGGGAATGTCTGAGACCACTGCGTTCCTCCGTATATACGCATATGATCAAATTCTCCGATTTTACTTGTATCCACCTCCAACAGAGCGGTATCAAACGTGTCTGTAATGGTGATCGAATCCTGTTTAAGTCCCTTGATGAAGATCGAATATTTGAATACCTTCTGATAATCCGGATCATCCGGATCGGGAGTTTCTACCGTTTTTTCAAGGCCGGGCTTGCCGTAAATGACCTGAGCGGTATCAAATTTTCCGTTGAGGTTGATCGAGTTGGTATGCCCCTGTTCATACCCTCCGGTCTCATAACCTATCTGCAGCCAGTCCTGGTTGGTTTTCGTCGTCAGACGGACGTTGACGTTGCGTCCGCCGGGGAAAGGCTGAAGGCCTTCCTGATTATGTTCCTCGTCCTTGAAAAACTTTATGACGACGGAGCCCGTGCCGTAAGTGACTTCGTAACTCTCGCCGGGCAGAAGTCCCGTTATCTCAAGAGTGCCTTCTTTAAGTAAATCGTAATAGTTACCGCTTTCAAGAAAGATGCGCGGCAGATAATCCGTTACCACCGCCTCTGCAAGACCGTCCTGAGGTATTGAAAACGTGGTGTTCCAGGTGATCTCTTCGGTGGTGTAGGATTCCACTTCCTTGTTTACTTCTATCTCATTTTCCGGAGCTACGTGAATCGCGCCGTGATCGCCGTTTGCGGTATTGTCGATATCGACGCCCACGCCGTGACCTGCGACCGCAGCCATATCTACGATAGTCTGATATCTTATGACGTAGCTGTAGGGCGTGGTATCGGTCTCCGGGATCGTGTAGGTCCAGGTGCTGTCTGAATGATTGGTCAGATCGCTGTAATCTACGTTTCTGGTTTCAACGAGATTGCCCTCTTTGTCGTATACGTCTACGGTGATCCCGCTGCCGTAATATTTCATAAACTCGGCGGACGTGCCGGATATGACGTCGGTGACGGTATCTCCGCCTACGGCGACGAGCGCGAGAGGATTGTATTCGATCTCCCAGTCGATGATCTTATCGCCCTGCGACGTGACTCCGGCTTCCGTACCGTCCTTTTTGACAGTATACTTATAAGTGATCTCTCTGGAATAATCCGAGTTGTGCGGATCGCCGGGTTCGGAATCTATGGATACGCTGTTTTTGGTCTGATCGGCTGTGATCTTGCCGTCGCCGTCGGTATCTTTAGAAAAGTCGATCGCGGCGTCGTATTCGATCGTAATGACTTCGCCTTCGCGCATCGACGCAAACGTATATTCGAATCCGTCGGCGCTCATGCCGCCCGTATAAGAAGAGGAGTTGCCGGTTATCACCACTGAAGCCGGGTCGACGATAAGCGCGTCGCCGAGCACGGTATCTTTTACAAGTACGTCGGCGACGTCGCCGGTCGCGGTCACGGTGATGGTGTAGTGGAACGTACCGGTGGTCTCGTCGTAAACGGCGGTTTTTTCCGCGAAAGCCTGACCGGGATCCGGATCTTCGAATATGATATCGCGCTCGATATCCTCGGACCAGCGTATCTCGCTTTCTTCTCCGTCAAACTCGGCGTAGAACATGTATCTGAAGCTTACGTTGGTGGAGTCGACAAGTCTCGGATAGTCGGGGTCGGTCTGATCGAACGTAATGCTGAGCAATCCGTCCGTGGTCAGGGTGTAGTTTGCGTCGACCTGATAGGTCCTGTTATTATATACGATATTGATCGTCAGCGAACCGGACTGCTCGTGGTTGACCACGATACCTTCGGGTATCTGATACGTGAGCGTTGCGTCATTGGCAAACTGACATGTCGAATCTTCTGCAAACGAAAGGATGAAGGAATATTCCTGACCCTGCACGACCGAGTACGATCCGTCGTCGTTCTGGATCGCGCCGACGATAACGGCGTTGGCAAGGAAGTCGGCAAGATCGCTGCTCTCCTGAACGTCGGTCACTCTGATATTGATCACGGTACCGTCTTTCATGGTAACGGTGAGTTTCTCTTTGGTGGAAAACGGCTTGAGGGATTCGAGGACCCATCCGTCCTCGGGCGTATATACAACTCTGACAAGAGTCTCGTCGCTGAATTCCACGTTTGCGACGCCGGAAACGAATTCTTCCGCATCTTCGGCAGTCGTGATGCCGAGTATGACAGCCAGATCCATGAGGCTGATGGATTCGGCGCCTTTGATGCTGTATTTGTATATCTTTCCCGTGGAGGGATCGGAATACTCGAAGTCGACCGTATATGCGAAAACGGAAAATCCGGTCGTTTCAAACGTTACGGTTTCCTTGTCGACGTTCACCTGCAGCTTGTTATCCCCTGCGGTGAGTTTTTCCACGTCGATATTACCGGCGCCTATATCAACGGCGTCGGCGGTTTTATCGTAATCGTTCCTGATCTCGTCTGAAAGAGAAAGGTGGACGACGTTGACGTCGGTCACGCCGTTCTCTCCGATCAGTTCGGATAGCTGATTATCCAGGAATTTGAAAGTAACCGAAACGCTGCCTTTTGCAGGCTGAAGCTCCACGCCGTCTTTTATAAACGCAACGTCAAAAAGAAGCGTGTTGTTTTCGTCATAACTGAAATCGGAGCACGCGTTAAGGGCTTCCATATAAGCGTCGTAGTCATAACCGACAGACGTACTGTCTATGGCTTTTACTACAAACTGAGCGTCGTCGGGTATCGCGTTTCCGTCGGAAAGCACAGCCGTGACTCTGACTCCGCCGTCGTCCCAGACGTACCTTTTACCCGCTTTCCCGCCGTTTTTACTGGGATCGTCCGCGGTAACCACGACGGTCGCCTGCCTTTTGCCCGTCTGCTCCTGCGCATCGTCTGCTAACGCTGCCGCGTAAGTTTCAAGAACCGATGAGAAGGTGAACAGTATGACAAGGCATGCAGCTATAACGCACCTTAAAATCTTACCTGTTTTCATTTTCCATACCCTTTCCGTGAGTTGTCAGAGATTTGCTTCAATAAGAAATATTAGATTTATTTTATTTGATTACTTATTAAAAATTGTATTTTTATAATTATAGCATTGACAGCAGTGTAAGAGTAAACACATATATTGTAAACTTTTTGTTATTTTAATTCAATTTCATGTATTTTGTCCAAAAAATCACCTTTTTTGGTCTGCGACGGCATATTTTGATTTTTTGTATTGACATTCCGGCAGATTTCGACTATAATAAACACTGACATCAATGTAAGAGTTTTTATGTAAACGGAGCGAACATTTATGAAATACCTTGAGAAAAAAAACGGTCTGCTTCCGATCGGGATAGTAGCGAAAAGCTACGGGATCAGCGAAAACTGTATCAGGAGGATGGAGGCGGCGGACCTGCTTAAACCGGCGTATATTTCACGGGATTCGGGCTACCGCTATTATGATTCCGCTAACGTTTCCCGCATCGGAACGATACTCACCTTACGGTCTTTCGGATTTGTGAACGAAGATATAAAAGAGTACTTCGAATCTTCGGGGAATTATTCAGTCCTTTACGGCAAACTGTTGAAAAAACAGCAGACGCTGAACCGACTGATCGACAAAATGCGCCGCCTTCAAAAAAACGACGGGATCTTTCGCTATGAAATTGCAGAATACGATTCTGCATACTGCTATACGAAAACGATCCATTTCACTCCCACCATATCCGGACTCTCGGAATTAATGCGTGAGATACTGTACGACGCTATACAATCGGGACTGCCCGTAAATTATACCCGCGCTTTTCTGATCAAGTCGGACTGCACGGATTACAGAGAATACAACGTATATGAAGACCGGGATTACACGATCTGTCTTCCGCTCAGAGAGCCCTCCGAAGGATCGGGAATAGAACTGATACCGCCGATAAAGGTAGTTTCGGTTGCATGGAGTTATCCGGGTCTTGCATTTCGTGAATTGATCTCGTTTATAGACGAGGTATTCAAAGCGGCCGGACTGACGCAGACCGACACCTTGTGCGCGACATACGATCTGGGCGGAAATACGGGCGGCGATTCTTTGTCGGAAGAGACGGTCATGCATATTATGGTGCCGATATAACGACCGGTGCAGAAAGTATAAAAAAGCGGAAAAAGTGCGCGGCGACGGAGGAGACACGCCCCCCGCAAGCAGTTTGACACAGCGGTTATACGGGGTATATATTGGTTTTAACGGTTGAAAATCACACTTTTTTACCGCTGCAACGGGGCTTCGCGGCGCAGGTCACCGCATTCTGATAGTTGTACGCCAGCAGCTCTTTGGTGTTTTCCGAAAGATCGCCGTCGCCCGACTCGAACACACAGACGAAGATCTTTTTTGCTCTGCATGTGGCGATAAAATCTTTCAGCTTTTTCTGCCGTTCCTCGCTTTTTCGGTCTGCGTGGGTGCAATACACTGTCGCAGCCGCTTTTTCTCATCCACCGTATATCTCACTTTTCAATCACTCCCGTTTTATTATAGCTTATTTCGGAAAAGTTATTCGGTACGCGGAGTTATTTCGCTTTATCTCCGCCTGAGCCGGAGAGTACGGACGGTAAAAAGAATTTAAAAAAATTTGACAAAGACCGGAAATAATCCGCCGCAACTTTTCCTGAAACCCTTGAAAAATGCTCAAAATATGTTACAATACTATGCATTTAACAACCGAATAAAACACACTTGTGATGTTTATGTTAAGTTTTCGTCAAGTATGTTATGCGACAATAATAGCGAAATCATTAATCCGTTTTTCAGAAAAGACAGTCAGCATATTTACGGTGTGTACTGTCCAATTTGATGCGCTTTTTTGCCGAATGAATGTCCGATTTGATGCATACGTATTGACTTTTTCCTTTTTTCGTGCTATGTTTATTTAACGATTGATTGTATAACATCTCCGTGAGATTTATGAAAAAAACGTCAGAATCTGATCGGTTTCATCAGAGACGGCAGGACCTTCTAAACAAATAAAAAGGGACGAAACAACCGGCCTATCTATCACTTTTCTATCCAACTTCCGCGAAACTTACGATTCCGGCGGAAAAACAGGGACGAAAAATGGTAAAATAGTGACGAAGAGGGACGAACGGAGCCCGAACCCCATTTACTCGAAATCAGTTTGCGTGAAAGCGCACATGGGTTCGAATCCCATCCTCTCCGCCATCTACGGGGTTGGAAGCAACATTCCAGCCCCGTTTTCAGCAGAAAAGCTTTGCCCGGTGTGATAGAATCATATCGACAAATCGGAATTTAAGGAGGAGAACAAGACGCAATGCTTCTTATCAGAAACTTGGAAACGCCAAGATTGACAATTCGTTCTTGGCAGAAATCGGATAAAGACTTTACGCTGTCTCTATGGGGAGACAAAGAAAACGGAAAGTATATGAGCGACCCTGTCCGTGAGAACATGGATGAAGCGTATCTCAAATGTGTTGATGAGATGGAAGATAACCCAGAGGGATATTATCTGGTTGCTGAATGGAAAGAGGAAGGTACGCCTGTCGGTACCTGTTGTTTATTCCCCGAAAACGGGAATTACGATATCGGGTATTGCATCTCAAAAGACCATTGGAAGGAAGGCCTCGGAACCGAAGTACTTGATGCCATAATTCGCTGGGTTCAGGCGGAAGGCGGCAAGTCCATCACGGGAGAAGTGGCAGATATCAATCTTGCGTCGGTTGCACTTCTTCAAAAATTTGGGTTCTTGGAGGACAGAAAAACGCGCTATAAAAAATGGGGAGAAGAAACCTATTTTGATGCCCATTATTATAAGCTGAACTTAGAATGAGCATCCTGTTCCGTGCAGACAAATTCCAGTTTGTCGAGGTTTTTTGATCCCTTCAAAAACGCGTTTTACGGGCCTTTCTTTCGCAGGTGGGCAACTATCCCTCCCGATCGATTTGAAGGGCACACAGGCGTTCCCACGCGCCAAAACCCCGACACGCAGGCGAGGAATCCCATCCTCTCCGCCATCTACGGGGTTGGAAGCAACATTCCAGCCCCGGTTTCAGCAGAAAAGCTTTGCCCGGTGTGATAGAATCATATCGACAAATCGGGATTTGTTTAGTTGAATAATGGAGTTTGAAAACATGAAAAGAATGTCATTTTTAGTAATAACAATGTGTGTACTGATTGCTTTTTCGGCAGTTTTGTCCGGATGCAGCACAAAGGAAAGCGATGACAAGCTAATCAAAGCCGGATTGGAGTCTGCTGCCAGAATGAAGGAAGCAGTATGCAATGAGACGTACAGAAATATAATGAGCGCATCAGCTATGGTAAATGATTCTGATATGGTCAGTGCTGTCAGCAACGAAGATGTCAGCAAATACAAGGCTGTTTACGAAGTATCGTTTGATCCGGAGAAGGCTCTTGAAAGCATTGCCTACAGGTTTGAAGACTACGATAAGCTTTCCGCAAATCTTCAGAAAAAAATCATCACTCAGGTTTACGGCTCAATGGCGTCTATGATCAATGCGAACAGCGGAACATCGGCAATGGCCTTTGCCGCCTTGTTTAACGATGGCGGAAGTATAAAGAACGATACTTTGAAAGAGAGAAGAATCTTTGTATTCGTGTTTGAAAGCGGATATCCTGTATGGGTTACCTACAGTCCTGCAGATAACGGTTTGGTTTCATACGTTTCAAATTGGATCATAGCTGATTGTACAAAAATCGATTCTGAAGAGTCCTTCATCAGCGAGCTCAATCTGTATAACATTCCGACGCTGGAAGCGAAAGTGATAAAATAATCAAGCACCCTATATCAAATGTCCGGATTGTTTGCTCGACAAATTCCGGTTTGGCGAAGTAAAAAACGATCCCGACAAATCGAAATTTGAGGAATTGCTGCAATGTCTGAAGAAAGTGTATTACGGAAATGAGTATGTTTTTTGACAATGCTTACTTTATTATCGGAACTTCATATGCAGGGAAATCTACAATGGTTAAAGAATTAGCTGAAAAATACAGAGGTATTGCATGCGAAGAAAACTATCATGACAACTATCCCGGAGTACTTGATGTCAAAGAATTCCCCTGCCTGACCTATACAAGAGATCTTGAAGACTGGCATGACTTTATCAGAAGAACGCCGCAGGAATATAAAGACTGGATCGATGGAGTGAGGAAAGAATGCGAAATATTGGAACTCAGGATGCTGCCTGAGATATGCGGTCAGGGGAAAAAAGTTTTTGTTGATACGAATATTTGTATTGAAACCTTAAGAAAGATAGCTCCTTTGAATCATACTCTTGTGATGCTTGCTGATCCCGAAATACCGTTACACAGGTTTTTTGACCGACCGGATCCGGAGAAACAGTTTTTATATCAATTAATTATGGATGAACCGGATCCTGAAAAGGCGATGGAAAACTACCGAGATGGACTTAAACTGATCTGTTCACAGGAAGGGTATGATGAATTTGAAAAGTCAGGATTTAATGTGATCTATAGAGACGAAAGCAGAACTATTGAACAGACGGTCGCTTTGGCGGAGAAAGCTTTGGGATTGAAATAGCATCTCGATAGATTCCGGTTTGTCGAGGTCTTTTGATTCCTTCAAAAACGCGTTTTACGGGCCTTTCTGGTCCGGCGGGACAACTATCCCTCCCGATCGATTTGAAGGGAACACAGGCGATTCTGTACGCCAAAACCCCGGCTTTTCGTCCGAAAAACAGTCCCTGCCCGGAAACTTTCCGGGCAGGGATTTTTGTCATGCTATGCGTTTTAAGACGACAGCACCGCGCCGATGATATCCGCGGATTCGAGTTTGCTCTCCGCGTCAAGGTGAGAATAAATGTTGCTCGTCGTACTGATATCGCTGTGGCCGAGCCATTCCCGGATCATCTTCATCGGCACCTTTTTCGCCAGCAGCAGCGACGCGCAGGAGTGCCGCAGCTCGTGGAACCGGATATGCCGGAGTCCGTTTTTCTTCAGCAGAAGCGCGAAGTGCTCTGAAACATAGTCAGACCTGTACAGCCTCCCGAGGACGTCAGTACAGATATATTCTTCAAAATCCGGACAGCAGCCTTTCCGGAAAGCCTTTTTCATTCGGACATCTTATGACCATATCGATATCTCTGTCGTTCGTTTCGTCAAATCTGTATTCAAGCAGCTCGCTCTGTCGACGGATATCGATATCCGCAAAGTCAATAACACGTTTTCCGCAGACCGGGCATTTCAGCTTTGGCATATCTCTGCGTCCGTCATCATGACGGCTTTGACTTATGCTCAACTCTTTTCGTTTCCTTTCTTTCAGACTATTTGCTTGATTACCCGCAGCGCAAGCCCCTGAATTTCAAGACGCTTCGGATAGATGTCTTTGTACTTCCTGTTTTCTGGGTGCAGACGCGGTATGCCGTCTTCCATGAACAGCCGCTTGAGCGTGTTGCCGTCCTCCGTCAGCGCGACGATGACTTTTCCGTTGTATTCGGACGGGGAGCCGTATTCACGCTTGACAAGCACGAGATCGCCGTCGTCAACACCGATGTCTGTCATCGAATCGCCTTTGGCGCGGAGGAGAAAGCAGTCGCCGCTGATCCATTCCTCAGGAAGCGCGAGATATTCCGGATTCTGCTGTTCCTCCTCCTCGGGCGAGCCGCAGATAACGGAACCGTATATCGGAACCTTGACCGAGCCGTACTTTTTGAAGCAGTTGTTGTCACCGGCAAGACGCAAAGTGCCTTTACCGGAGTATTCGATATATCCGCGATCCCTGAGTATCATCAAATATCTGTACGCGGCGGACTTGACCATGCCCGTCTCTTTCATAATTTTCGAAAGCACCGGAACTTCTCCGTTGTTTTCGCGGGCGTACTCTCTTATGTATTCAAGCGTGGACTGTACCCACTCTTCGTTGACCGTTCTCATCAAAGCACCTCTTTATCCGTAATGGAACTGTTGGTTCTATTATACTCATTTTTCGACGTTTGTCAATACCTTTCCGCGATTTTGGCGTCGGTCCAAAGCGCCACCAGGGGTCAGGTAACGAAAAAATTACACGAAAACGCATCTTTCAAGAAAAACAGCCGGCTGATTTTACCTCAGTCGGCTGCGTTTTCATAGTGACAGTACGCTCCGCGTCCACGTCCGCGCACATGTTTTGGTTTGTACTACATTTTGGTACAAACCACCTTTTCAAAAGTGCATCCCTTCGCCCGGTCTGTCACCGCTTTCGATGAATCAATGCTTTGCACTTCTTGTCTGCCACTGTCGAGAAAAAATGATTTCAACTCCTTGTTTCTGTTTATATCTTTCCCTTGACACAAATCAGAACAAACGAGCAAGTACTACAATTGTCAAGACTTCATATCAATGATAATAGCGTACAGCTTGTAGTTTTAAACTCTAGTTATATGATTTAACTTGTGTGGCATATGCATCTACACTAGTTCCACCAAAATGAATGCTTTCAGGGTCACCATAACCATCAAAAGTTCTTATTTTTTTACCATCATATGTTACCGAGTAGCCGTCACGAGTCCAGGCGACGAAAGTGAATTTTTTTGTTGTGATACTATAAGAATATGTACCCATATCATTATACCAAAAATCGCCTTTGCTTTTAGTTGATTTGTCAATATTAGTCCCGTATCCGATTTTTCCGTTGTTTAATTGCATATAATACCAGTATTGAATGTCTTCATGCCACCCTTTATCTTTAGAGTATTGCATTGTAAGCTTATCTTCTCTCCAACGCCACATACCCTCAATATCTAAAACAGGCTTCATACGCTTTTTAATTTTAGAGTACATTTTGCCCTCTGTATCATACTTTTTTAGAATTGAGAGTTTTTCTTTTTGACCCGCTATATTAGATGAATCGTATCTGTTTACTGTAGACATTTCTTTATAAAGCTTAACAGCATATTCATTAACGCCTGATTTGAATATATCACTTTCCGCTTTATAATCATCTGGCACTTTTTTAAAATAACTTTCAGCCGTTGAAGGTGATGAAGTGAGAACACTTATTCCTTGACCTATATAACAATCGAAAATTCTATTCTCAGTGTCCTTATAGTATGCCGGTATCTTATAGAAAAAGTTGAGTGCGTTCTTGTAGTTTTTTGATTTTAAGGAATTGACGCCAATACAATAATTGCACTCGTTAATAACATCGGTGCAGTCCTTAACGTTTTCCGGAATTTTTGCAAATCTCTCAAGGGCGTTAAAATAGTCTCCAGATTCCATATCAAGCAATCCCAACCTGTAGTTGCACTCGTAGTATTTATCCTGACTATCTTTATACGTTAGTATGTAATTGCAAATGAGTATTTTTCTTGATTAAAGTAGACTGTTCCCTGCATATATCGACATTCTGCGCATTTATCCTGACTATCTTTATACGTTAGTATCTTGCTAAATTCTGTAATTGCAAATGAGTATTTTTCTTGATTAAAGTAGACTGTTCCCTGCATATATCGACATTCTGCGCATTTATCTTCCGAATCCTTGTACTTTGATTTTTTTAAACCGTCAAATATTTTTAACGCTTCATCATATTTCTTATTTTCCAATAAAACAACGGCTGAATTATATAAATTGTTGTTAATGCCTTCCTGACATTTATCTATCATCTCTTTACTGTCGTTATATTCGCCAAGCTCTGTGAAAACCTCTTTAGCTTCTTCGAATTTTCCTTCGTTATACAAAACTGAAGCTTCATTGTAAGTAATGCTTTTTTTGCACTCCTCAATCGCTGTATCAACCCCTTTATACTCAGGAATACGTTCGTAAAGTTCAATGGCTTTTTCGTATTCACCTTTTTCATACTGTATATCGGCACGCCATTTCAAAACAGGTGAAACGTAGTTAAAAACAAGGTAAGACGCCATTGAAATGATGATAACAGAGGCAACCGCACCAAGTATTCTTATGATAATGTTAATCGACTTTATTCTTTTTAGCTTGTCAGCACACTTTATTGAGTAGGCTTCAGACTCTTTATATCCCTTCAGTTCTCCAAACTCTGCAGCGGCAAATCTGATCGCTTTCTTATCGCCAGATTCATCGGCGATCTTACACGCAGTTCTGTAACGCTGTTCATTCGAGTATCCGATCAGTTCTTCCTTGAGTTTTGGATCTGCGTTTTTAACAGCGTTTGAAAAAGACGAGTCTTTATATAGTATCGTTTGCGAGTTAGGAAGATCCTCAGGCGTTTTGATTTTGTTTTTCAACATCAATTCTGCTATGATCGCCCTCGAATCAGTCGAATCCATACCCATTGCGGCGTTTATGCTGCGCTCAGCATTTTCAAATTCTCCGGCTGCCAGGTTTTTATATGCAGACGTTATCATGCGTTCAAACACGTCGTCACTGCCGAGAACAGCGTTCTTATTCGGCTTTACTATCTTTTCAATGCCGCGAAGAAGATCCTGCATAAAGCCGATCTTCGACATATCCTGCGCCTGTATGTATGCAAACTCTCCGGGCAGATCGTATGCGTCCATTTCAGTATATACGGGGATAAGAGTTTTTTCAGCACCGCTGTTAATAAGTGCAAGATATCTGCTCCATTCGTTCTTTACCCACACGGCGTTAAAATTGTCTTTATTCGTTCCGACGACTATCATAACCTTAGCGGAATTCAGCGCCGCAAAGATATACGGTTCATACGCTTCACCGAGCTTATCCTCCAAAGTTATACGCGCAAAGAAAACACGGTAGCCCTCTTCCGTGAGTTTTTTGTAAATATCCTGTGCGTATACGCTGTCTTTTGTTCTTCTGCCGTTGACATCGCTTTCTTTATAGCAGATGAATATATCAAACGGTTTTTCTTTTGCGGATATTTCAAGTATGCCCTTCTGAATATCATCTATTGCTTTAGCTTCCGCTTCATATATCTCTTTCTGAAGAGGGTCTGCATAATTAAGCGCGTTTTTATAGTTTTCGTCGCTGTATATTGATGATAACTGCGCGCGGTTTACCGTCGGGATACGTTTATGAGTTTTCGGATCCTCTACGTATTCGATACCGAAACGGCAAAGAACTATAGACCAGTAGCTTTCCGCGTCGGTACTGTCTTCATGAAGGATATGCTCATATATTTCCATAGCCTTGTCAAATTCGTTGTTTCGACGAAAATGATCGGCTCTGTCATAAAGATTTGCTTTTTTGTCGTTATCGAGCCGCGGCAGCGTCTGTTTTGTTCCGCAATAGTCGCAAACCCCAATAGTTGCCCCCTCGGTAAAACTTATCGTGCCGCCGCACATTTTACACTTAAAAACTGACATATCTAAAACCTCTTTATTTGAATATAATCTGCTGAACTTTTGTAAACATCCCGATTATAGCTAGTTATTCACTTCTGACTTTAATGCTTTTGATGTAGTAAAGCTGCCCTTCACCCCCGCCACTGCAAGGATGATCACTTATCCTCTGTAGCTTTTGAGGCTCTTGTTACCTTGGCACTGTCATTACTTAGTTTTTTCACAAGAATTGCGCCTTCGGTAGCAATAACTTGTGCACTTTCTTCATCATAATAATTACACGCTCTGTGCACAAGTTCATTTCTGCTATCTTTCCATTTTTTAATATCGTAGATTAAAGAAAGCGATACTTTTTTTGAAATTATAGGATGTTTTTTCCCGATTTGATATTCTATTGAATTCAACTTATTACTGAGTTTTTTTGAATGACTGTAAGCATTATCACTGACTTTCGCATAGAAGAGGATCGATGACGTTCGATCTTCTGCTATTGCATATTCTATCATTAATGCCTCAAACCAGAATCCGTTTTTCAGTGCTCTAGAGAGCTTGGCCTTTAGAAGCGCGTATCTCTCCTGCTTTTCGTAGTTCTTTTTCATACGTAACCTCATTTCAACGCTTTACACTTTTTATTTCTATCGCCAACAAGAATAATGATTTCTTCTGCGATCTCTTTTACCTCTTTTGCTTTGTCTTCGGTGACGGCGAAGGAAAAGTCATCCATTTTTACCGTAATCTTTGCTTCTATAACGGAAAGTGCGTCGTTTGACATGGGATCTGAATAACGGACCGCCTCATACACTTTCTTACACTCGGTTTTTACTGTGTCGCTTTTGGCGCGCTCGAGTATGCTTTCTGCGTCAACAGTAAGATTTTTTATGAAGAAGGCTTTTTCCTTGACTTTTTTGTCAACCGAATCAACAATATCAGCCGCCGTTTTGGCCTTTACAAGCTCGATTACGCCGAGTGCAGTCAGAACGATCGCGGCGATTATCTGTATCCATTTTCCGAATCCGAAAAACGCAGAAACGGCAGAGACAACAAAGAGAACAGTGAAATACTTTATACCTGTATAGACTACCGAGACACCCAAAAATTTCTTGCTCATTGAATCTTCGTTTTTACATGCGATCAATGTTGCAGCCAAAGCGAGAATAAATCCAACGAAAACGATGGCAATATTTATAATGAATGGGGCGTCATATCTCGGCGTTGAAAAATCGGAATCGATCTCTTTCACAGTTGACGGTATGAATACCGCTTTTACGCCGGCTCTAAGCACGGGGAATGATATCTTTACGACCTGATCGCCGTTCAAAGAATACGGAACGACTATGTAGTCATCATTTCCATTGTAACTGACTATTTCTATACCGTTTGAAAGCCTGTTGTATTCAAATGGTAATTCGCTTTCCGAATCTGCTATCCATTCTTTAAAATCGGTGGTTTTTTTCGGTAAGACAGGCTCTTTTGTTTCAGCCGGCCCTTCTGTTGTTTCTACATCCGTTTCAACGGTGGCCGTATCTGTTTCCTTTGCTTCAGTTACAGATGACACACCGTCTGCGCCGGACACGGCGTCTTCCGTATCAGTTTCTGCGATTTCGGTCGTCAGATCTGATACAGGTTCCGTTTCTTCGGTTTTGGCATTTTCGGCATCGGCTTTTGCCTGTGCTTCAGACCTGGCATATTCAAGCTGTCTGTACGTCGGAGAATTGACTGAACAGTATACTGTTATATCTTCAAGATCAACAGCCTCGAAACTGAGTACGGTATCAGGCACATAAACGCGCCTCAGGTTTGCAGAGCCGTCGAACGCATCTTTTGCGACCGATGTAACTATATGTCCGTCAATGATAACAGGAATTGTTATCTCTTCGCTTTTACCGTTATAGCTGAGGATCTTGCACTCTATACCGGAAGCAGTATATGAGAATTGTTCATACTCGAGTTTCATAACGTCAGTAATTGAATCAGCCGCGACAGAATAATCTACATTATTGGTTTTTGCATATTCTTCTGCATAAGATCCTTTTTCGCATAAGATAAATGAGCTTCTGTGATGATTATATAGTATTGTAAATACTGATACGTACACAGATATAATTACCGTAAGTATTATGATGACTGTCAGTTTGATTTTTTTCATTATATTATCCTCCTATCTCTTTGTTCCGCATTTGGGACAGAATTTTCCGGGACGTTCAAAAACATATCCGCATTTTTCGCATTTTAGCTCATTTTTTGGCACCGGTGTACCGCATTCGTCGCAGAACGCTGATCCGGAAACAAGTTTAGCTCCGCAGTTCTCACAGTATTTATCTTCTGATTCGGTCGCAGGAGCTTGAGTGACCGTGCTTATGGCGCCGGTAACCACGCCGCTTACAATTCCTCCGACTGCTCCGCCTACGCCCGCCATTGTGCCGAGTCCGACGCCCATATTGGTAAACTGACCGATCGCTTCGTTTTGAGCGACCTTTTCCGCAACGTCAAAGCCGCGCTCTTGAGCGTATGTATATCCCTCCTGCGCACGTTTCGTCGCCTGCGCCTGAGAGTCGATAACGACCTTCTGCGCCTCGGTCTGCGCGTAAATGATATCCGTTTGCTGACGGAGTTTCGCTTCCGCGATATCCGCATACTGCCTAAAATGCAGTTCCTTGAATTTTTCGTACTGTCTGTCGCCGTCCGGTTTTACAATATTGGTAACAAAGAAACGCTCCAGCGAGATACCGTAATCGGCAAAATCGGGAATGAGAAGTTTATGTATATTCTCGGAAAAAGCCGTCAGGTTTTCATCAATCTCAAAAATATTTATCGAGTTTGTCTTTATGACCTGCGCAATATATGTTTTGACGCGAGTCATCAGAAAAGCGCGAAAGAAGTAGACAAGCTTCTGTTGACCGAGATAATTCTCAGTACCAACGAGTTTCAGAAGCAGTTTGCGGCTATCTGCTGCGCGCAGCGACATCTCGCCAGACGCGCCGATGCTGAGCGGGAATCCGTACTGCGGATCGATGTACTGCACCTTGCTGTCAGTTCCCCATTTGATCGACATCTGCTCGGTCTTATTGATGAAATAAACCTCACAATGAAACGGCGTCTTATCGCCGGAAGTGCGATTTAAGAGTTTTCCAATTTTCGGGATATTCTGTGTTTCAAGCGTGTAGCGACCGGCGCCAAACAGATCAAGAGCTTGTCCGTTCATGAAAAAGATCGCTTCCTGTGATTCATGAACGATCAACTGAGTCAGACTGTTGAAATCCTCGCTCGGATGCTTCCATATGAAAGTGCTGTTGTCGCCTTCGTATTTTAGTATTTCACAAATCCGTGACATAAAAATGCTCCCTATTACTTTAATCAGTATTATTTAAATTCTACATCATCAGCTTGTATTTGTCCATTAGCTGGCAGCATAGTCTCATATAATTTACATATTTGCAATATTAAATTCATACGTGCTGACTAATTTCGACTTTGTTTATGAAATCTTTACAAGTAGTGAAGAGCTACATCTTTCACATTATTGATCTTAATTCAGCGCTTATTCCTGTATAGAAATTCAATCAGCTGCACTTTTGACATGATCGGTGAGCCGTGTGCGATTACCGTGCGGAGTTTGCCGGAGACCATCCAGGAGGAGACGGTTGACTGAGAAGAACCGGTGAGTTTTTGAACGTCAACGGGAGTGAGGACGTCCGGAGCGTCGTACCAGAGATCTTCGAGCCGGGCGCGGTATTCCTCCGGCGAGGTCGGCGATTTCGCTGCTTTGGCGTTGAAGGCCGGCGTTTTCATAAACGCCTCGACGTCTGAACGAAGTATGCGGTATTGTTTGGTCTTTTTCCCGGTCGAAGTGCACGGCAGAACGCCTTCGCGCAGAAGAGCAGAGCATTTGCGTTTGCTGATATGAAGCATCCGCCGCGCCTCGTCAAGGCACAGCTCCGTTTTGCCTTCTGAGAAAAGGATATCACCGTTCATGGCTGCCCGTTCTGAATCTGTCCGGCCGCGTCTCGTCGCCGTGCTCGGTGATACACTCGATGAGATCTGCCTTTGCTATAAGATACCTGCCGCGGACGACATACCCCGGCAGTTCCTTTTCTTTCAGCTTTTCGTATATCAGATTTTTGCTCTGATGAAGCGCTCTTGAGATCTGTATCGGTGTCATGATCTCCGGCAGTTCCCGGAAGAGCGACCTGAGCGCCTTCTGTTTTTCTTCTCTTGTCATAGTATGTATCTCCGTATGTACTTGTCGCGGCTCTAACCGTCCGCAGCAAAAAGGACATCTGGGTGACCTTCAAGGACGGCACCGAGATCAAGGTATAACCCCGTAGATGCAGAAACGCCTCTGAACCACATCGGCTCGGAGGCGTTTTTGTTTTAGTTCTTCTTTAATTCGCTTTGAATATCCGTCATCACATCAGCGAGGGTAATCTGTTTCATCTCGTCTTCCATGCGCTTTTGAACTCTTTCCAATTTTGAATCCATCGCCTTATGAATGTTTCTGCCTATCGGACATTCCGGATTCGGATTCTCATGAAAGCGGAACAGCCCGTCATCGTTTACGCTGTCTACAGCTTTGTAGACATCATAGAAAGTGATCTGCTTCGGTGTTTTCGTCAGCGAAATCCCGCTTCTGCCCTGACTGATGCTGATAAGCCCTGCCTCCTTAAGGTTTCCCATGACATTCCTGACTATGACAGGATTTACACCAATACTGCCCGCCAGAACGCTGCTGGTAACTTTTTCGTCTTCGCCCAGATAATCTATGACGGCAAGGAGATGGACTCCTATTGTAAACTTGCTTGAAATCTGCATATCATCGCCTCCCGCCTGTAATATACCACATTACAGGCAAAAAATCAATGAGTTTTGCAAGATTTGTTACTCGCTTACAACGCTGATACGCTCTTTGATATGCTTGCCGGACTCGATCTCGTCGACCATGGCGATCGCGTAATCCGCATAGGAGATCACACTTTCGCCCTTGCTGTTGAGGACCAGTTCTTCACCGCCGAGAATGTACTTTCCGGTCCTTTCGCCGTCGGGCTGAAAATCTCCGGCGGGGCTGACGTATGTCCAGTTCACATCATCAAACTTACGGAGTTCTTCAAGTGCTTTACCGTGTCCGTTCACCACGGGCATTGCCGCTTCAGGAAAGGGCGTTACGTCTACAACAGTCTTGGTGTGTTCGGGATCAACGTAGAGGCTGCCCGCTCCGCCTACGACCAAAAGGCGTGTATTACTGCCGGAAAGGATTTTTGCCATATGGACGGTAGCCGCCGGAATGAGATCGACGGCTTCGGGAGTCCAGTTGCCGTATGCGTCGACGACGGCATCGAATCCGGCAAGGTCTTCGCTTGTAAGATCGAACAGATCCTTCACAATTACCTTCGGAGCCACGGTCTTATTTTCTCCCCTGATGATAGCGGTAACATCCATACCACGGTTTACCGCTTCCTCAACAATCAGTTTACCGGCTTTTCCGTTTGCTGCTGCAACTGCGATTTTCATAATAGAATCCTCCTTGAATTTGGATCGTTTAACTTGTAATCTTGTTGATTACAAGTATATTATAGCAGCAGGGAGCTAACTTGTCAATAGTATTATTACATGTTTTCTGAAATTTTTTTTGAACGAAGAAACGCCTCTGAACCATAATCGGTCCGGAGGCGTTTTGCTATCTCTGTTCAGGCGGACATATCTTCGGGAGAATTTCAGGGAAGTGCTTGCAATCTATTGACTTACGGCTTTAAATATGATGTTGTTGTTTAGTGAAAACAGCGAGGCAAGTAATCATTTTCCAAGCCCTGCATTTTTGTGAAGTGCATACGCTTTCCACCTTTCATTTCGCGTCAATAGCGGAAATCTTCAGCGTCGTTTCCTCCAATACGTCGAGCAGCATTCGTACGGTATCCAGCGACGTCAGCATGGTCACGTTGTTCTGCGCCGCCGTCCGCCGGATCGCCGCACCGTCTCCGTGATGAACACCGGAAAGTATCGCTCGGGTATTGATGACGTAGCTGACGTAACCGGCGCGGATGGAATTGAGGACTTCCTCGCTGCCTTCACTCGGCTTGTGCAGGATCCTCGCCCGGATCCCATGCGCCCGCAGGACCTCTCCCGTCAGAGGCGTCGCCTCGATATTAAAGCCCATATCGTAAAACCGCCTGATGAGCGGGACGGTCTCTTCCTTATCTTCATCCGCCACGCTGACCAGTACCGTACCGTAGTTTTTCAGCGTCATCCCGGCTGCGGTCATGGCTTTGTATGCCGCACGGTGCAGTTTTCCGTCGTAACCGATCGCCTCGCCTGTGGATTTCATTTCCGGCGACAGATAGGCGTCCATACCGCGCAGTTTTGAAAAAGAGAACGCAGGGACTTTCACGTAATAACGGCTTTTTTCTTTGAGATAACGGGAAAAGATACCTTGCTCTTTGAGAGAAACGCCGAGCATAACCATTGTGCCGATATCGGCAAGAGGGCAGCCCGTCGCCTTTGAAAGGAACGGAACGGTCCTTGAAGATCGGGGATTGACTTCGATAACGTATACTTTTTCCTCCGGCGTGACGATAAACTGAATGTTATAGAGCCCGACGATCCCGATGCCGAGACCAAGCTTTTCGGTATAATCCAGGATGATCCCCTTTACGTAATCGGAAAGACTGTATGAAGGATATACGCTTATGGAGTCTCCCGAATGGACGCCCGTCCTCTCTACAAGTTCCATGATGCCGGGGACGAAAACGTCGTGCCCGTCGCATACGGCGTCCACCTCTACCTCCTTGCCGCGTATGTATTTATCCACAAGGACGGGCTTATCAGCGTCCACCGCAACGGCGGCGCTCAAATAGTTCCGCAGGTCGTTCTCTTTTGATACGATCTGCATGGCGCGGCCGCCCAACACAAAGCTGGGACGGACAAGCACGGGGAATCCGATCTCATGCGCCGCTTTGACACCGGCTTCCACGCCGATCGCGGCTTGCCCTTTCGGTTGAGGAACGCCCAGCGACAGCAGCAGTTTTTCAAACAAATCTCTGTTTTCGGCGCGGTCGATGGCATCACAGTCGGTACCGATGATATTTACGCCCCGCTCGTGCAGGGAGTCGGCAAGATTCACCGCCGTTTGCCCTCCGAGGGTGGCGATCACGCCCTCCGGCTTTTCCAGTTCGATGATATTCATCACGTCTTCGGTGCAAAGAGGCTCAAAATACAATTTGTCGGAGCAGGTGTAATCGGTCGATACCGTTTCCGGATTATTGTTGATGATGATCGCTTCGTATCCGGCTTTTTTGATGGTTTGCACGGCGTGGACGGTGGAATAGTCGAATTCCACCCCCTGACCGATACGGATCGGCCCCGAGCCAAGCACCGCGATCTTTCTTTTTTCAGAGGGAACAGACTCGTTTTCCTCCTCGTAAGCGGAATAAAAGTACGGAACATAACTGTCGAATTCCGAAGCGCAGGTGTCGATCATTTTATAGACCGGGAAGATATTGTTTTTCTTGCGCAGACGGTAGATCTCATTTTCCTCCGTCTGCCATAACCGTGCGATCTCTTTATCGGAAAAGCCTGCTTTCTTGGCGGAGCGCAGTTCATCCGTATCAAACGGATGCTGTTTCAGTTCCGTTTCCGTTTCCGTAACTTTTTTTATCTTGCGGATAAAAAAGCGGTCGATACCGGTCGCCCCGTAGATCTCTTCCACGTCAACGCAGCGGCGCAGCAGTTCCGCAACGGCGTAAATACGGTCGTCGGTCCCTTTACGGATATAGTTCAGCAGTTTTGCCGTATCCATCCCGTCAAATTCAGGAAGATGAAGATGAAAGGCGCCGATCTCAAGCGAGCGGACGCCTTTGAGCAAACTTTCCTCAAAGGTCCGTCCCACGCTCATAACCTCGCCGGTAGCCTTCATTTGGGTGGACAGTGTGTTGTTTGCGTCGACAAATTTGTCAAAAGGAAATCTCGGCAGCTTCGTTACCACGTAGTCGAGTGACGGCTCAAATGCTGCGGGCGTATTGGCAAGCCGGATCTCGTCAAGCGTCATCCCAACGCCGATTTTGGCGGAAACCCGGGCGATAGGGTAGCCGCTGGCTTTGGAAGCCAGCGCGGAAGAGCGCGATACACGCGGATTGACTTCGATGAGATAATATTGAAACGACTCGGGATCAAGGGCGAACTGGACGTTGCAGCCGCCTTCGATCTTCAGCGCCCGAATGATCTTAAGTGCGCTGTCCCGCAGCATTTGATATTCTTTATTTGTCAGCGTCTGCGACGGGCAGACCACGATGGAATCGCCGGTGTGGATCCCGACGGGATCGAGATTTTCCATGTTGCAGACCGTAATAGCCGTGTCGTTATTATCACGAATGACCTCGTATTCGATCTCCTTATACCCTTTTACGCTTTTCTCCACCAGTACCTGTCCCACCGGTGACAGTTCCAGCGCGTTTTTCATAAGCAATACAAAGGAATCCGGATCGTCGGCAAAGCCTCCGCCGGTGCCGCCCAGCGTAAACGCAGGGCGAAGAACGACGGGATAGCCGATCTTTTCGGCGATTATGAGTCCTTCTTCTACCGAACGAGCCGTATCGGAGGGGAGGGTCGGTTCACCCAGCCCTTCGCACAGTTTTTTGAAAAGTTCCCGATCCTCAGCCTGTTCGATAGACGTACTGTCTGTCCCCAGCAGCTCCACGCGGCACTCGGCGAGCACTCCCTTCTTTTCCAGCTGCATAGCCAGATTGAGTCCGGTCTGCCCTCCGATACCGGGCAGGATCGCGTCCGGACGTTCAAAACGGATGATCTTTGCCATATATTCCAAAGTCAAAGGCTCCATATAAACTTTATCGGCGATCGCGGTATCGGTCATGATGGTGGCGGGATTGGAGTTGCACAAAATGACCTCGTAGCCCTCTTCTTTCAGAGCGAGACACGCTTGCGTTCCCGCATAATCGAATTCTGCCGCTTGTCCGATGACGATGGGTCCGGAACCAATAACGAGAATCCTGTGAATATCGTTTCTTTTCGGCATACCGTCTTTATCCCTCCATAAAACGCACAAAGCGGTCAAACAGGTGAGCGCTGTCCTGAGGCCCCGGAGCGCTCTCCGGGTGGTACTGAACGCTGAAAGCCCGGTCCCGCTCGCATTTTACGCCTTCCACCGTGCCGTCCAGCAGATTGCGATGTGTCACTGCAAGAGGCGTGTTTTTCAGGCTTTCTTCATCTACCGCATAGGAGTGGTTCTGAGAGGTGATCTCGATCTTTCCGGTTTCCAGATCCTTTACCGGATGGTTGCCGCCCCGATGCCCGAATTTGAGTTTATATGTCTCGGCGCCGTAAGCGAGGGACAGGATCTGATGCCCGAGACAGATGCCGAATATCGGGTATCTGCCGAGCAGCGCTTTTACGGTAACCGCCGTTTGGGGCACGTCCGCCGGATCGCCCGGCCCGTTTGAAAGAAAGATCCCGTCCGGGTGAAGGCGCTCGACGGTCTCTGCCGGAGTATTCCACGGCACGACCGTGACACGGCAGTCCCGTTTGATGAGGGAACGGACGATATTCCGTTTCATCCCGCAGTCGACGGCGACAACGTGAAAGCGTGCGCTGTCAGCCCCTGCAGTCCACATCTCCCGGCAGCTGACCCGGGAAACGGCGTCCTTTTTCATTTCATGGCTTTCGAGCCGCCGCAAGCCTTCGGCAAGAGGTGTGGAAGAGGAGGTCAAAAGAGCCTTTCTGCTTCCGAAATCCCGGATGGAGCGGTTCAGTTTCCTCGTATCCACGCCGCTGACGCCGGCAACACCGTACCGTTCCATCACTTCGCCGAGGGTATGCGCCGAACGGAAATTGGACGGCTCGTCGTTGTATTCCCGCACGATCAGCGCGCCGATCGAAGGTGTGTCGGTTTCATAATCGTCATCCGCCATGCCGTAATTGCCGATGAGGGGATACGTCATCACCACCGCCTGATCGGTGTAGGAAGGATCGGATAGGATCTCCTGATATCCCACCATCGAGGTGTTGAATACGATTTCCAGGATCTTATCGGTATCCGCGCCGAAGGAATAGCCGTAATATTCCTGTCCGTCCTCCAGAATGATTTTTTTATCGGGTTGTTTTTTCATAGCGGTGTCCTCACTTCGTGCGCTCGGAAAGTCGTTGTTCAAAGCGGTTTTTTCTTGTATCTGCCGGAATATCCGTGGGATATTCGCCGTCAAAGCAGGCGCTGCAGCAGCTTCGGCATCCGGTCAATTCCCCGAGGCACTCCACCGGAAGGAAGCCAAGGGAATCGGCGCCGATCATTTTTGCGATCTCATCCGCCGAATGGTGACAGGCGACGAGATTTTCTTTTGAATCAATATCCGTGCCGTAATAGCAGGGGTATAAAAACGGAGGAGCGGAAACGCGCATGTGGATCTCCCTTGCTCCGGCAAATCGAAGCAGCGTGACGATACGCCCGCTTGTGGTCCCCCGCACGATGGAATCGTCGATCAGAACGACTTTTTTGCCTTTTACCGCATCCGAAACGGCGGAGAGTTTGATATTCACCTGCCCGGCACGGTCTCCCGGCGAGATGAACGTTCTGCCGATATACTTGTTTTTGATAAGCCCGATCTCGTAGGGAATGCCGGACGCGCGGCTGTAACCGAGGGCGGCGTCAAGCCCGGAATCGGGGACGCCGATCACGATATCCGCCTGTACGGGATGGCTCTTTGCCAGTATCGCTCCGGCGTTTATCCGTGCCGTGTGCACCGACCGACCGTCAATCACCGAATCGGGGCGGGCAAAGTAAATGTATTCAAAAACGCAGAGTTTCTTTTCCCGCTTCCCGCAATGCTCTTTTCGCGAAACGATCCCGTCTTTTCCGAAGATCAAAATCTCACCCGGCTCAACGTCCCGAATGAATTCTGCGCCAACGGCGGTAAGCGCGCAGCTTTCCGATGCGACAACGTACACGCCGTCTGACGTTTTGCCGTAACAGAGGGGACGAAAACCGAAAGGATCCCTTGCCGCGATAAGCTTTTGCGGAGACATCAGGACAAGAGAATAGGCGCCTTCCAGCGTATTCATCGCCCGGCTGAGAGCATCTTCTATCGAGGGAGAGCGCAAACGCTCTCTTGTCACGATATAGGCGATGGTTTCGGTATCGCTCGTAGTGTGAAAGATCGCCCCGTTCAACTCCAGTTCGTTTCGGAGCTTTGCCGCGTTGGAAAGGTTGCCGTTATGGGCTAACGCCATACGCCCTTTTTGATGATTGACTTCGATCGGCTGGCAGTTGCTGCGGTTCGTACCGCCTGTCGTACCGTAGCGGGTATGCGCCACCGCCATGGCGGCTTTCGGAAAAGAAGACAATGCATTTCCTGCAAACACGTCGCTTACAAGGCCCACGTCCTTATGTGAAACAAAAACGCCGTCGTCATTCACCACGATGCCGCAGCTTTCCTGTCCCCGGTGCTGCAAGGCGTAAAGACCGTAATAGCAAATATGCGCCGCGTCGATCGGTTTGTCCGCCATCACGCCGAAAACACCGCATTCCTCATGTATGCTCATATATCCTTCTCACCCTGCCGTTTCAGCGCCGCACCGATAAATCCGAGAAACAGCGGATGCGGCTTGTTCGGGCGGGATTTGAATTCCGGGTGATACTGTACGCCCACGTAAAACGGACGGTCGGTCAGCTCCACCGTCTCGACAAGAAGCCCGTCGGGCGACGTGCCGGAGAGGGTGAGCCCGTGAGATTGCAGAACGTCCCGGTAATCGTTGTTGAATTCATAGCGGTGGCGGTGGCGTTCGCTTATCGTTTGTTTTCCGTAGCAGCGCTCCATCGTCGTGCCGGGCGCGATCATGCAGGGATAGGCGCCGAGCCGCAGCGTGCCGCCCTTGTCCACGTCCTCGCTTTGCCCGGGCATAAAGTCGATGACTTTGTTTTTGCATTGCTCGTTGAACTCACCCGAATTCGCGTCGGCGATCCCGGCGACGTGGCGTGCGTATTCGATCACCGCGATCTGCATCCCGAGGCAGATGCCGAAATACGGGACCGTGTGCTCCCTCGCGTACTTTGCGGCGAGGATCATCCCCTCGATCCCGCGCGAGCCGAAGCCGCCCGGGACGATGACGCCGTCAAGACCGGAAAGTATACCGTCAACGCTTTCCTCCGTGATCTGCTCCGAGTCGATCCAATGGATCTTGATATGCGTGTTATGCGTGTATCCGGCGTGGCGCAGAGCCTCCGCGACGGACAGATACGCGTCGTGCAGACCGACGTATTTGCCCACAAGTCCGATATGTACCGTATAAGGTCTTGACTTGATCCGCTCCACCATAGCCGTCCAGTCGTCAAGATCCGGCTCCGGCGCGTCGATCCCGAGCTCACGGCACACGACCGATGAAAAACCGGACTTTTCAAGCATCAGAGGCGCCTCGTACAGATTCGGCAGCGTGATGTTCTCGATCACGCAGTCCTTTTTGACGTTGCAGAAAAGAGAGATCTTGTCGAAGATCGAATCCTCAAGCGGCTCGTCGCAGCGGAGAATGATGATATTGGGATTGACGCCCATGCCCTGGAGCTCTTTTACCGAATGCTGCGTCGGTTTCGTCTTGTGCTCCTCCGAGCCGTGCAGATACGGGACGAGGGTGACGTGGATGAAAAGGCTGTTTTCACGCCCGACCTCAAGCGAGATCTGACGCACCGCTTCGATAAACGGCTGGGATTCTATGTCGCCGATGGTACCGCCGATCTCGGTGATGACGACGTCCGCGTCCGAATGTCTGCCGACGTTATATACAAAGTTCTTTATTTCGTTCGTGATATGTGGGATGACCTGTACCGTGGAGCCTAAGTATTCGCCGCGCCGCTCCTTGTTCAGCACGTTCCAGTAGACTTTGCCGGTCGTAAGATTTGAATATTTGTTCAGATCCTCGTCGATAAAACGCTCGTAATGACCGAGATCAAGGTCGGTCTCGGCGCCGTCCTCCGTCACGTAGACCTCGCCGTGCTGATACGGACTCATCGTGCCGGGGTCCACGTTGATATACGGATCGAGCTTCTGCGCCGCGACCTTCAGTCCCCGCGCTTTGAGCAGCCGTCCGAGCGAAGCGGCTGTGATCCCTTTGCCGAGACCCGATACGACGCCGCCTGTTACGAATATATACTTTGTCATTATAATATCCTCCTTATTTTCCGCTGTCACCGTAGTTGGAAAGCACCCGCGCCGACGGATCGTTCACGTTGCAGCCCTCCCATGATCTGTTCGGCATCCAGAAATCCACGATCATATCCGACTGCCCCGGATAATACTTTTCAAACAGTTCCCGATATAGCAGTGATTCCTTTGTAAACGGTGCCGCGTGGGTATACCGGGCGCGTTTTTCCTCATATTCCGCGTCGGAATACTGTTCTTCGGCGTACTCCTTGAGATAATCCACCATCGAGTGTCCCACCGCATCGGAGAACGCCGCCTTTTCCCGCCACAGGATTTCGTCCGGCAAATAGTCAAGTCCCTCAAAGGCGTGACGGAGCAGGTATTTGCCTTTGTGATATTTGTTCATTTTCATTTCGGGATCAAGGCTCATCACGTATTTGACAAAATCAAGATCGCCGAAGGGCACGCGAGCCTCCAGAGAATTGACCGAAATACAGCGATCGGCGCGCAGTACGTCGTACATATGTAATTCCCGCAGCCGCTTTTCCGCTTCCTTTTGGAACGCATCCGAGCTCGGCGCAAAGTCGGTATATTTATATCCGAACAGCTCGTCGGAGATTTCACCGGTGAGCAGCACCCGGATATCCGTCCGCTCGCGGATCGCCTTGCAGACAAGATACATCCCCATACTCGCCCGGATCGTCGTGATATCGTACGTGCCGAGCAGATGCACGACCGTTTTAAGCGACGAGATCACCTCGTCCGGCGTCATATACACTTCGGTGTGCTCCGATCCGATAAAATCGGCGACCTGTCTTGCGTATTTCAGATCGATGGCGTCCTCGCTCATCCCGATCGCAAAGGTGCGGATCGGTTTTTCGCTTTGCCTTGCGGCGATGGCGCAGACAAGGGAGGAATCGAGCCCGCCGGAGAGCAGAAAGCCCACCTTTGCGTCCGCCGCCAGCCGTTTTTTCACCCCGGCGATCAGCTTTTCGCGGATCTTCCGGCAGGCGGTTTCAAGGTCGTCGCGGCAGACACTTTCCACCTTTGCTATATCGCGGTAGCAAACGAACTTGCCGCCCTTGTAATAGTGTCCCGGCGGAAACGGAAGGATTTTTTCGCAAAGTCCGACGAGATTTTTCGGCTCGCTCGCAAACAGTATAACGCCGTTCGCGTCGTATCCGTAGTACAGCGGACGGATCCCGATGGGATCGCGCGCGGCGATGAATTCGTTTGTTCTTCCGTCGTAGATCACGCAGGCAAATTCCGCGTCGAGGCGGGAAAAAAGTTCCGTGCCGTATTCAAAATACATCGGGAGCAAAATCTCGCAGTCGCTGTCGCTTGCAAAAGTATAACCCTTTTCGATCAGCCGCTTCCGTTCGGCTTTGAAACCGTAAAGCTCCCCGTTACAAACGGCATAGCAGCCGTTTTTTTCAAACGGCTGCATACCGGAGGCGGTAAGCCCCATGATGGACAGGCGGTGGAATGCGAGAACGCCGCCGCCCGCTTTGACGATACGGCTGTCGTCCGGTCCACGGGACTTTGTTTGAGAAAAGCCGTTCTTAAACGCGGTCTCATCCCTTACTTTACCGCAATAACCGAAAATCGAACACATTATTATCCGTCCCCTATTCCACGTCCTGCAGGGCGTCGTATCCTTCTTCTCCCGTGCGGACCTTAACTACGTTTTCCACGTCATATACAAAGATTTTACCGTCCCCTATATGACCGGTATAAAGCACTTTCTTTGCCGTTTCTATTACGTGACGTACCGGTACCTTGCTGACCACGATATCAACCTGTATCTTGGGCAGCAGATTCGCTTCCACAACAACTCCGCGGTAGTATTCAGGCTGTCCTTTTTGCGCGCCGCAGCCCAGTACGTGGGAAACGGTCATACCGGTAATTCCGATATCCATCATGGCGTTTTTCAGCGCTTCAAAACGCTGTTCCTTGCAAATGATCTCCACCTTGGTGAACTTGGGCGTTCCTTCATCGAAAGACGGCACCTTTTTGACCGTGATCGCCTCGGAAACCGGCGTATCGCCGCTTACCGCCGTGGCGCCCTCATACCCGTAATCCAGATTTTCCACCGCCGGGACGAAATCGGCGTAGGCGCTGGGCAGACCGTGTTCGGTCTTGTCAAGTCCTTTGATTTCTTCTTCCTGCGTCACACGCAGCCCGACCGTCTTTTTCAGAACAAAGAAAGTCGCGGTCATCATCACGGCAGTCCATGCGAGGATCGCGGTGATGCCGAGCAGCTGTACGCCCAAAAGACGAAAACTGCCTGTGTATAACAGCCCGTTCAAACCCGCGGGAGCCGAAGGATTCGCAAGCAAGCCGACCGCGACCGTTCCCCACACGCCGTTTGCCAGATGGACGCCTACGGCGCCGACCGGATCGTCGACGTGGAGTTTGATATCCAGCACTTCGACGACGATAACGACGAGGAAACCGGAGACGATGCCGACGACCGCTGATCCGAGCGCATCCAGCGCGTCGCATCCCGCCGTGATGCCCACAAGACCCGCAAGCGAGGCGTTGAGGCACATGGAAACATCGGGCTTTCCGTTTTTGATCCAGGTAAAGATCATCGTCGTGCAGGTAGCGACAGCCGGAGCGATCGTCGTGGTCACAAAGATGGAAGCGAGAGAATTACCGTCCCATGCGGCGGCGCCGTTGAAGCCGTACCACCCGAACCACAGAATGAAACAACCGAGCGCCCCGAGCGTGATGGAGTGACCGGGAATGGCGTTGATCTTTTTGACCTTTCCGGCGCCGTCTTTTATGTACTTACCGAGACGGGGACCGACCATGATCGCGCCGATCAGAGCCGTGATGCCGCCCACAGAGTGGATCGCGGCGGATCCGGCGAAATCGTGGAAACCGAGTTTGACGAGCCAACCGGCTTCATTCCACACCCAACCGGCTTCGATCGGATAGACGAACAGGGAGATCACGCCGGAATAGATGCAGTAGGATATAAATTTCGTGCGTTCCGCCATGGCGCCGGAAACGATTGTGGCGGCGGTGGCGCAGAACACCAGATTGAATACGAAGGACGGCGCGCCGCCGCTCTTCAGAAACCCTCCGAAGTCGGTCAGGATCTTCAGGTTCGGCACGCCGATAAAGCCGAGAACGTAATCTTCCGCCATCATCAGCGAAAAACCGAGCAGTACGAATACGACCGTACCGATGCAGAAATCCATCAGGTTTTTCATTATGATGTTCCCGGCGTTTTTGGCGCGGGTAAACCCCGTTTCCACCATGGCGAAGCCCGCCTGCATAAAGAACACCAACGCGGCGCCGATAAGGAACCAGACGCCGAACACTTCCTTCGACGCGGTCTCTTCAATCAATTTTGTGATTTCTTCCGTTAACATGGGATCAACCTCTTTCTTATCTTACGCTGAACAGAATATCCGCGTAGGTGGGAAACGGCCAGTATTCTTTGGCAGTCATCGTTTCCGCCTCGTCGCAGGCAAGCCGCAGCTCGCACATTTTCGGGAGGATGACGTCACGTACCAGTTCGGATTCGGCGACGACGTCCGTCGCGTCGTGCAAGGTGAGTAAAGCTTCCTTAAGTCCGGTCACGCCAGACGCGATCCGGTCGGTAAGCGCGGACAGCTTGCCGACAAGCCCCGTTTCATATTCGCAGATGATCGACGGGTCGAGCGCTTTTTTTATCCGCGCGCTTTTTGCGACGTGCGCCGCGAAGTCGGATACCGCAGGCGCGATCTGCGTCCTCGCCATATCGACCATAGTATTTGCCTCGATGGTCACCGTTTTGCAATAGTTTTCGAGCATGATATCCCGGCGGGAGCGCAGCTCGTCCACGGTGAACACCTTGTGGGCGGTGAGCATCTTCACGTTCTTTTCGTCGAGCAGATGCGGCATACAGTCGGCGGTGGTGCGGTAGTTGAGCAGACCCCGCACCTCGGTCGCCTCTTTGATCCAGGCGTCGTCGTAGCCGTTGCCGTTGAAAATGATGCGCTTGTGATCCTTGATAGTTTTCTTGATCATATCGTGGAGCGCGCCCTCAAAATCTTTCGCGCCCTCCAGACGGTCGGCGTAGATCTTCAGGCTTTCCGCCACGGCGGCGTTGAGCATGATATTCGCGCAGGCGATGGAGTTTGACGAGCCGAGCATACGGAACTCGAATTTGTTGCCGGTAAAGGCAAAGGGAGAGGTGCGGTTCCGGTCGGTGGTATCGCGGTTGAATTTCGGCAGCACGTCTACGCCGAGCTTCATCTGCGTTTTTTCGGCGCCTTTATAAGGCGTATCGGTTTCGATCGCTTCCAGCACGGCGTTCAGTTCGTCGCCGAGGAACATCGAAATGACGGCGGGCGGCGCTTCGTTTGCTCCGAGACGGTGATCGTTGCCCGCCGTGGCGACCGAAATACGGAGCAGATCCTGATAATCGTCCACCGCCTTGATGACGGCGCAGAGGAACAGCAAAAACTGCGCGTTCTCATAGGGCGTCTCTCCGGGAGACAGCAGATTCTGTCCCTCGCTTGTGGCTATGGACCAGTTGTTGTGCTTTCCGCTTCCGTTGACGCCGGCAAAGGGCTTTTCATGAAGCAGACAGACAAGGCCGTGCCTGGCGGCGATCTTCTGCATCATTTCCATCGTCAGCTGGTTGTGGTCGGTCGCCACGTTGGTGGTGGTATAGATCGGCGCCAGCTCGTGCTGGGCGGGAGCGACCTCGTTATGCTCGGTCTTTGCCATGATGCCCAGCTTCCAAAGCTCGTCGTTCAGATCCTCCATAAATTCGGTGACCTTAGGTTTGATGGCGCCGAAATAGTGGTCGTCCATCTCCTGCCCCTTCGGCGGCTTGGCGCCGAACAGCGTACGGCCGGTAAAGCGCAGGTCGGGGCGCTTATCATACATCTCTTTTGAAATGAGGAAGTATTCCTGCTCCGGTCCCACCGAGGAGCGGACGTACTTCGCCGTGGTATTGCCGAACAGGCGAAGCACGCGCAGCGCCTGCTTATTCAGCGCCTCCATGGAACGCAGAAGCGGTGTCTTTTTGTCAAGCGCGTGTCCGCCGTAGGAGCAGAAAGCGGTGGGGATGCAAAGAGTCTTTCCTTTTATAAACGCGTAAGAGGTGGGGTCCCACGCCGTATAGCCTCTTGCCTCAAAGGTAGCTCGCAATCCGCCCGACGGGAAGGAGGAGGCGTCCGGCTCGCCCTTGATCAGCTCTTTTCCGGAAAACTCCATGATCACGCCGCCGTCCGGGGAGGGGGATATGAAGCTGTCGTGCTTTTCCGCCGTGATGCCGGTCAGCGGCTGGAACCAGTGCGTAAAATGCGTCGCGCCACGGCTGACCGCCCAGTCCTTCATGGCAAGCGCCACGGCGTCCGCCACGCCGGGATCGAGGGGCTGTCCCTCGTCTATGGTGTGCTTCAGCGAAGCGTACACCTTGGCAGACAGCGTCGCCTTCATCACTCTGTCATCAAAGACCTGCTCTCCGAAATAGTCCGATACCGTTTTCATTATTTTGATCTCCTTTCGGTTTTTACAAAAGAAAAGGCGCCTTCCATGTGTCGACATGAAAGACGCCCTTGCCTTCGTTTATTCAATTACGCGGCGTATTATACTACAAATTTGCCGGTTTGTCAAGCCCTTTTTTTGCAATTTTTTTGAAATTTACCTGCATTTTTTGATTTGGATGTTTTGATGGGGGTTACCCACCCC
Organism: uncultured Ruminococcus sp.; assembly: GCA_902762505.1. Lineage (GTDB taxonomy): Bacteria > Bacillota > Clostridia > Oscillospirales > CAG-272 > UBA1248. The sequence goes on from CACWOQ010000013.1 coordinate 32,495, forward strand.
TCAGGCGCGTACCGCGCCAACCCCCAAACCCCCTTACCCCTCCCACAGATCAAAGATCTGAGGGGGCTGCCGAGACAATCGGCTGAGGGTGTGTTTTCGTGCAGAATTCTGAAAAGCAACGCGATGAATATATAAATGCTCACATCAATTATAATTTTGATCAATATCTCTTTTCCTGCAAATAACCTCTTCATTTCCCGTTTGTTCGTTTTTTTGAAATGTTACTTGAAGATCAAGATAATTGATATTTGCATAATCTGCGTCATCTGATCCGGTATAAATCCGAACTGTGTTTTCATCTGTAAAACCTTCTCTGTCATAAGGTTCCCAGAATATAGCGGAACCACTCGGGTTTTTTATTTGCACTAACAGCTGACCGTCTACCTGCTCCGCGTCAAAGTATCTGATAAAAACCGGATCGCCCTCAGCTTCAACTTTACAAACACCGTCCTTGCTTTCAACGTATTCTACTTTACAAATATTACCTAAATAAACGGTAATATTCTTGCAGGCCGCAAATTCCTTACTGTATTGATATTTCTGATTTATCATTTTCTCCTCTTTTCTTTCACCAAACAAAACGCCTATAGGTACAGATAAGATTTCGGCAATTACCGGAAACATCGTAACGTCTGGGTAACCGATCCCGCATTCCCATTTTGAAATCGACTGTGCGGAAATACCGAGCTTTTCAGCAAGCGCAGTTTGTGTCAAACCTTTCTCTTTTCTTAATTTTGTAATGATATTGCAAAACTCATTTAGCTTATACATAGCTTATCCCCTTTCTATAACCAAGTATACCACAAAAACAAAGGACCGTCAATAACTGCTCAGTTGTAAATAGTTTTTATATTGTTGCTTTCATCATAGAGTTGTGCCGTTAGCCCGATATTTTCCGGTGTTGTTTCGCGATTCCGGGGTGGGCGACCAATGGTCGCCCACCTACGAGACGCGCGCTGCCCACTCGATTTAAAATCGACGGGAGTGGACAGGGGGGTATGGGGGGTTCTCGGCGCAGCCGATCAAAGGGGTTCCCCGAAAACAAGGAACGAGTTTTTGGGGGTTCACGTAAGGGGGCACCCCGCGCGCGGATAAAGCCGCAAAAGCCCCGAGAAATCTCGGGGGGTGGTGGGGTTTGGGGCGGTCAGGGGGGCGACCGGGGTTCCCCGAAAACGAGCTTGTCGAGTTTTCGGGGGTTCACGGGCGGGGAGCCCCAAATCGTTGAAATCTGCAATTTATATAAAAATTTCCTGCAATTTTTATTATTTTATTCACTTTGCCTATTGACAAAACGCAAGTTTTGTATTATAATGCCGTCAAATGAGCAATGGCGTTCATGACCGGGCAATACCGTCCGGTTATGGCGCCGTTTTGTTTTAAGGAGCAGGATATGGAAAAAGAAGGTAATATAAGGATACCGTCGGGCTGCGCCGTCGCCGCCGTGATCTCAAAAGACGGAGAGCGTATGACGGGAGAGTCCGTGATCGGGGCGATGAAGCCGATGCACGACCGGTCAAACGGTTTGGGCGGCGGGTTTGCCGGGTACGGGATATATCCGGATTATAAAGATTTTTATGCATTCCATATGTTTTTCGACTGCCGCGACACCCGCAAAAAGTGTGAGGCGTTCTTAAAGGAATCCTTTGAAGTGGTAAAGGGCGAGCTGATCCCGACGCGAAAAACGCCCGAGATCACCGACGAGCCAATCATCTGGCGATATTTTGTCACGCCGCTTCGCTCGGTGCTTGATGATCTTCAGCTTGACGAAAAGGAATTCGTAGCCCGTACCGTGATGAAGATCAACGTCGAAATGGAGGGCGCCTACGTCTTTTCAAGCGGCAAGAACATGGGCACCTTCAAAGCAGTTGGGTTCCCGGAGGACGTGGGCGTTTTCTACCGGCTCGACGAATACGAGGGCTATTCCTGGACCGCGCACGGCAGATATCCGACCAACACCCCCGGCTGGTGGGGCGGCGCTCACCCCTTCACGCTGCTGGATTATTCCGTAGTCCACAACGGAGAGATATCCTCCTATGACGCCAACCGTCGGTATATCGAAATGTTCGGCTACAAATGCACGCTGCAGACTGACACGGAGGTCATCACTTACATACTGGATTATCTGATCCGCCGGCAGGGTCTGACGCCGGCGGAAGCGGCGAACGTCATAGCCGCCCCGTTCTGGAGCACGATCGATGGCAAGACAGACGAATATGAAAGAGAAAAACTGCGGTATCTGCGCACGGTGTTCCCGAGCCTTCTCATCACCGGACCGTTTTCCATCGTTCTCGGATTTGACGGCGGACTGATGGCTCTGAACGACCGGCTGAAGCTGCGTTCGATGGTGGTGGGCGAAAAGGACGACCGTGTCTTTATCGCAAGCGAAGAGGCGGCGATCCGCGTTATGGAGCCGGACGCGGAAAAGATCTGGGCTCCGTCCGGCGGCGAACCGGTAATCGTGACCGTGAAAGAAGGTGCATTTTAATGGGAGTGGAATTCATATATCCGGAATTCGAGGTCGTCCGCAATTATGACAGATGTATCGCCTGCCGCGTGTGCGAGCGGCAATGCGCGAACGAAGTGCATTTTTACAGCGAAGAACGCGGCGTCATGATCAGCGACGAGACAAAGTGCGTCGACTGTCAGCGGTGCGTGTCGCTTTGCCCCACCCGTGCGCTGAAGATTGTGAAAAGCGACTGTACGCTTCGCGAAAACGCCAACTGGCAGAACGATACGATCAAGGAAATATATAAACAGGCAAACAGCGGCGGCGTACTGCTGTCCTCTATGGGAAATCCGAAGCCGCTTCCCGTATATTGGGATAAGATACTGATCAACGCCTCACAGGTGACAAATCCACCCATAGATCCTCTGCGCGAGCCGATGGAGACACAAGTGTTCCTCGGTAAAAAGCCGTCGCAGATCAAACGCGGCGAGGACGGAACGATCAAATGCGAGCTGCCTCCGCAGATCGAACTGTCGCTGCCGGTGATGTTTTCGGCCATGAGCTACGGCTCTATCAGCTACAACGCCCACGCGTCACTCGCACGCGCCGCGACGGAGCTGGGGATCCTTTACAACACCGGCGAGGGCGGCCTTCACGAGGACTTCTACAAATACGGAAAGAACACCGTTGTTCAGGTGGCGTCGGGGCGCTTCGGCGTGCATGAGGATTATCTGAATGCCGGCGCGGCGATCGAGATCAAAATGGGACAGGGTGCGAAACCCGGCATCGGCGGCCATCTGCCGGGGACCAAAATCGTCGGCGACGTGTCCCGCACCCGCATGATCCCGGAGGGATCGGACGCGATCAGCCCCGCGCCGCACCATGATATCTATTCGATCGAGGATCTGCGCCAGCTCGTCTTTTCACTCAAAGAGGCGACGCGGTACCAAAAGCCGGTGATCGTCAAGGTCGCCGCCGTCCACAACATCGCCGCTATCGCCAGCGGCATCGCAAGAAGCGGGGCGGACATCATCGCCATCGACGGTTTTCGCGGCGGTACCGGGGCGGCGCCGACGCGCATCCGGGACAACGTGGGCATCCCCGTGGAGCTGGCGCTCGCCGCCGTGGACAAACGGCTTCGGGACGAGGGTATTCGCGGAAACGTTTCACTTGTCGTTGGCGGATCTATCCGATCAGCGGCGGACGTGATCAAGGCGGTGGCTTTCGGCGCCGACGCCTGCTACGTTGCCACGGCGGCGCTGCTCGCACTCGGATGCCACCTCTGCCGCACCTGTCAGAGCGGCAAATGCAACTGGGGCATCGCCACGCAGCGTCCGGATCTCGTCAAGCGTCTCAATCCCGATATCGGTTCCGCCCGGCTTGTCAACCTTATGACGGCGTGGCGGCATGAGATCATGGAGATCATGGGCGGCATGGGGATCAACTCCATTGAAGCGCTGCGCGGAAACCGGCTGATGCTGCGCGGCGTGGGGTTGAACGAAAAGGAACTGGAGATACTGGGTATCTCCCACGCGGGGGAATAAAAAATGAAACGTGTCTATGTAAACGAAGAATGGTGCCTCGGATGCCGCTTGTGCGAATATAACTGCGCATACGCCAATTCCGGTTTGAAAGATATGGTCGTCGCCCTCAAGGATAAAAAGATCTTTCCGCGGATCCGCGTGGAAGGAGAAGACAGGATCACCTTTGCGGTTTCATGCCGTCATTGCACAGATCCGATCTGCGTCAAAAGCTGTATCGCCGGAGCGATATCAAATCGGGACGGTGTTGTGAGGATCGACCGTAACAAATGCGTGGGTTGTCTCACCTGCGTGCTCGTTTGTCCGTACGGGGCGCTGGCGCCGGGAGAAGACGGCGTCATGCAAAAATGCGAGCTTTGTCTTGACAATTCCTGCGGCGCGCCGGCGTGCGTAACGGGTTGCCCGAATCGGGCGATCGTTTACGAAGAAAGGAGCGAGACCCAATGAAACGATACGTTATTATCGGAGGCGGCGTCGCCGCCGTCGGCTGCATCGAGGGCATCCGATCCATCGATCGGGAGGGGGAGATCACCGTCATATCCGAAGAGGATCATCCGGTATACAGCCGCCCGCTGATCTCCTATCTGCTGGAAGGCAAGACCGATACCGAACGGATGAAATACCGTCCGGACGGGTTTTACAAAGAAAACGGCTGCCGGGTGTTCTGCGGCAGACGCGCCGTATCCATCAACGCCGTCTCACACACGGTAACGTTGGACGACGGCGCCGAAACACTTTATGACAAGTTGTGCGTCGCCGCCGGCTCACGCCCGTTCGTCCCGTCTTTTGACGGATTGGATACAGTGGAAAACAAGTTTTCCTTTATGACTCTTGACGATGCCCTTGCCTTAGATGCGGCGCTTTTTGAAAGTGCCCGTGTCCTGATCGTGGGCGCGGGACTCATCGGATTGAAATGTGCCGAAGGGATCCGGGACCGGGTGGGCAGCATCACGGTATGCGATCTTGCCGACCGGGTGCTCTCCAGCATACTCGACTCGGCATGCGCCGCCGTCGTTCAAAAGCATCTCGAGCAAAACGGCATCGGTTTTATGCTCGGCGATACGGTTCAGCGCTTTGAAGACAGCCGCGCCTGTATGAAAAGCGGCGGCACGGTGGATTTTGATCTGCTTGTGCTTGCCGTCGGTGTACGGGCAAACAGCGAGCTTGTAAGAGATGCGGGAGGCGAGGTAAACCGCGGGATCCTTGTGGACGAAAAGATGCAAACGACGCTCACCGACGTTTACGCCGCAGGCGACTGCGCGGAAGGATACGACGCTGCGCTCGGCGCACGGCGTGTTCTTGCCATTCTCCCAAACGCCTATATGCAGGGAAATACGGCGGGTATCAATATGGCGGGAGGCGAAAAAGAGTTTGGGAACGCCGTTCCCATGAACTCCATCGGTTTCTTCGGCCTTCATATGATGACCGCCGGAGTATATGACGGCGAAATGTTCGAGGATGCGGAAAACGGGTCCATCCGAAGATTATTTGTAAAAGACGGACGGCTTACAGGCTATATCCTCATTGGAGTAACGGACAGAGCGGGCATTTATACCTCTCTGATTCGTGAGAAGACGCCTCTTGATACTGTCGATTTCGACCTGACAAAAAAAGCTGCTTCAAATTTAATTTTTTCACAAGATATACGTAGAAAAAAGTTCGGAGGTGTAGTATAATATGATAATTGAGGCAAAAGGTCTGAGTTACCGTGATATCAATAATAAACTGCGCACCACGGACAAAGAGATCACGGTCAGAAACTGTCTCGGACAACGTTTCATCTGCGCCGGAATGTCGGATGTTTCCGTAACGTTGGAAGGCGTTCCCGGCAACGCTTTGGGAGCCTATCTCAACGGAGCAGAGATCACCGTAAACGGCAATGCGCAGGACGCAGTCGGCGACACGATGAACGACGGCAGGATCGTTATCCGCGGAAGCGTGGGAGACGCGGTCGGGTACGCCATGCGCGGCGGCAGCATTTACGTGAAAGGCGACGCGGGCTATCGGGCGGGGATCCATATGAAAGCGTACAAAGAAAAAATCCCCGTTATGGTCATAGGCGGCAAAGCCGGAAGTTTTCTCGGCGAATATCAGGCGGGCGGCGTGATCGTCGTTTTTGGGCTCGGAACAAACGGCAAAAAGATCGTCGGCAATTTTCCCTGCACGGGAATGCACGGCGGCAAGCTGATCCTTCGTTCCGATTGCCGGGATATCGCCTTTCCGGATCAGGTCACGGCAAGACCGGCGACCGGTCAAGACAAAGCCGAGATCGACCGTTACGTCTCCGAATATTGCCGTCTTTTCGGCGGGGATAAAGAAGAATTGACGGATCATCCTTTTACGGTCGTGACTCCGGACAGCAAAAATCCTTATAAACAACTGTACGTTGCCAATTAGAACATCAGATGACGGGAGGATACTATGAAATATTCAAAGGAAGAAGTAAAGCAATACGTTGTCGAGGAGGACGTCAAATTCATCCGTCTTGCATTCTGCGACGTGTTCGGACGTCAGAAGAATATTTCGATAATGCCGGACGAGCTTGACCGTGCGTTTACCTACGGCATCGCTTTCGATGCCTCCGCCATCGCCGGTTTCGGTGACGAGGCGCATTCCGATCTGTTCCTGCACCCCGATCCGGAAACGCTCACTTGGCTGCCCTGGCGTCCGGAACACGGGAAGGTCGTGCGGATGTTCTGTTCGATCACCTATCCCGACGGAAAACCGTTTGAATGCGATACGAGAAGTCTGCTCAAAAAAGCGGTGAGCGACGCGGCGGAGGCGGGTTACACCTTTTATTTCGGTGCCGAGCAGGAATTTTACCTGTTTGAACTGGATGAAAAAAATCAGCCCACAAAGACGCCGTATGACCGCGCCGGCTATATGGATATCGCGCCGGAAGACAAGGGAGAAAACGTGCGGCGCGAGATCTGTCTGACACTTGAGAAAATGGGCATCCGTCCCGAAAGCTCGCACCACGAGGAAGGCCCCGGACAGAATGAGATCGATTTTCGTTACACCGAGGCGTTGACGGCGGCGGATAACGTGATGACGTTTCAGACGGTCGTCAAGACCGTCGCGCGCCGCAACGGTCTGTTTGCCGACTTTTCTCCGAAACCGCTTCCGGATGAACCCGGCAACGGCTTCCATATCAATATGTCGGTCCGCCCGGACGTTTCTTCCGAAAAACTGACTCACATGATCGCGGGCGTGCTTGACAGAGCGATCCCGACGACGGTCTTTCTTGATCCGACCGGGGATTCTTACAAAAGGCTCGGTCATCGCAAAGCGCCGCGCTACGTCTCCTGGTCAGCGGAAAACCGTTCGCAGCTTGTACGGATCCCCGCCGCCTCGAAGGAATTCCGACGCGCCGAGTTACGGTCTCCCGATCCTACGGCAAATCCATATATCGCCTTTGCGCTTTTGATTTGGGCGGGGCTGGACGGCATTCAAAAACAAACAGAGCTTCCGAAGCCTGTCGACATCAACCTGTTTAAAGCCGATGAGAAAGCCGTCTCAGGGCTGGAAAAGCTGCCCGAGACGCTTGACGAAGCAAAGACCGCGGCGAAAAACGACGGCTTTATCAAAGCGCATATTCCCGCTGAAATTTTGGATATATACTGCGCGGAATGATCTGTAAATAATCCTAAATAATCCGGTGAAGGGGGGGATCCGTTTGAGCCTGAGAGAACAAGTATACAGTGTTCTGGTCGTTTCGGCGTCCGAAAAATTCAATCAGGCTCTGCCTGAGATCTTTTCCGCTCCCGTTTTTTCGCCCGTCCAATTTGTTTCCAACGTCAGCGCCGCCAAGCGGGCGATCGCAGAGCGGGATTTTGATATGGTTATAGTAAACTCACCGCTTCCCGATGATTCCGGACTCCGTTTCGCCATCGATACCGTAAGCAGCTATCAGACCGTCGTCCTCTTTCTGGCAAGAACAGAGCAATATACGCAGTCCTTCGATCAGCTTGCGGAGCACGGGGTATTCCTGATTCAAAAGCCCACGTCAAAAACAGCGTTTGAGCTTGCTTCCGGCTGGCTGATCAGCGCCCGGGAAAGGATAAGAAAAACCGAAAAGAAAACGCTTTCCATTGAAGAAAAGATGAACGAGATACGGCTTGTCAACCGCGCAAAATGGCTGCTGATCAGCGAGCTGAAAATGACTGAGCCTGACGCTCACCGTTATATAGAAAAACAGGCGATGGACCGCTGCGTTCCGAAACGGCAGATCGCCGAGGAAATCATCAATACATACAGTTAGACGTATTGTTGTTTTAAAAAAGTGCGTGCAGTTATCATAATACGTATTATATAATAGAATTCAGCGGCGGGAGAGATCCCGCCGTTGTGCGTTATATGATTATTACAGACTCTTTCCGAAGAACGGAAGGATGAATTCGAACGCCTCGGAGACGAACGGCGCGAGGTCGTACATATCAAAATGGCTCGCTTCCGGGATGACGTGCATCTCCTTGTTATCGTGCGGCACCGCCTCGAAGATCTCCACAGACGAGGGCTTTGACCAGGCGTTCTCACCGGAGATCACACAGTATGGCTTCGTCATTTCCTTCATGATCTCGGTGACGTTATACTTGATCAGCTCGAGCTGGCTCCACGCGACGACCTGATTCGACCATCTCGGATGAGTGCCGCGCGCGCTGTAATAATAAGCCGCGCCCTCGTCGAATGCTCTGGGCATGAAATTGAGATACATCAGCTCGCCTTCACCCCTGTCATACGCCGCTTTTGCGGCTCTGACCTCTTCCTCGGGCTTGAAGAATCCCATCATCGGAGAGGCGGAGATGTCGGAGATCGCCGGTACGATCGCGGTGATCGCTTTGAGGCGCGGTTCCTTCACGCCGGCGACAGACATATACGAGCCGGAGCCGCAGATGCCGAGCCCTCCGATACGTTCGTTATCGACGTAAGGCAGCGAGCAAAGAAAGTCAACTGCGCCCTCAATATCGCTTTCCTTCACGTCGGGCAGTTCCTGTCCGCGCGGAGATCCCTCGCTTTCGCCGAAGTATGTGCCGTCGAACACCAGCGTGACGTAACCCGCTTCGGTGAGACGCGCCGCATAGACCGACTGCGCCTGTTCCTTTACCGAGAGCATCGGTCCGGTGACGACGATCGCGGGATAATTGCGGCTCAGATCAAAGCCGTCCGGCAGACGGAGCAGTCCTGCGAGCCTTGTGTTCAGTTCTTTGTTTACAAATACGACTTTTTGAGTTTCCATGATTTTTCTCCCTTAATGAATTGATTTCCCCATTTCATACGCCTCGGAAAACGCCGGGGTGTTTTTGATCTCTCCCGGCTTGTAAACGCCTGTGCCGCAGATTACGCCCATTTCCTTGGCGCCGTTTACACAGTCGGCGTAGCCGCGGAAGCATTCGAGCGTGCGCTCCTGCGATTCTTTTTCATCGTCCGCGCAGGTGACGATATAATAAAACTCTTTATTTTTCACTTCCGTCCAGCGGGCGACGGTGCGGTCGATGACGGCTTTCAACTGCGCTGCGATCGAGTAGAAGTAGACGGGGCTTGCTAAGACGATCACGTCGGCGTCGATCATCTTCTGTAAGATCTTTGCCATATCGTCCTTCTTCGCGCAGACGCCGCCGGACGTGCGGCAACAGTAGCAGGCGGAGCAGTAACCGATCTTCTCATCCGCTATGCGGATCTTCTCGACCTCGTTTCCGGCGTCGGCAGCGCCGCGCATAAATTCATCGCAAAGCAGATCGGAGTTGCCGCCCTTTCTCGGGCTGCCGGATAATATCAATACTTTCTTTTTCATTTCATATTCCTTTCCCAAAACGCGACGGCGTTGTTTATCCAGCCCTCGGCGACCGTTCCCGTGCCGAGCCCGAAGCCGTGAGGAAGCCCCGAAAATATCTCGATCATGGCGTCCGTACCGTTTGCTTTGATGGCGTTTATGCGGCTTTGCATCGTTCTGTACGAAGCTATCCCGTCACTTGACCCGACCGCGCTGTATGTGGGCGGTTCTTTTCCCGTCACCTCGGAAAGCCCCGTGTAATTGACGATGACCGCCGCCGGACGGGGATATCTCGCTTCGCCGAACGCTTCCGTTCCGTAACTGCCGAGCCACGCCGCCATTCTGCCGCCCGCCGAGCCGCCCCAGAGGGAATAATCCGAGACGTCGACTTCAAGCTCTTTTGCGTGTTCGTGGATGAACGCGATGGCGCGGGCGAGGTCTTCGCACGCTGTCTGAGAGCCGGGACGGTAGATCAGAGCAAAGGCGTTGTAGCCCATCTTTGAGAGCTCCAGAGCGTGCGGAAAACTGTCGTGCATCGCGCCCACGTAGGCAAAGCCGCCGCCCGCGTTGACTACCGCGAACTTCGCGCCGGGCTTGCCCTTGAAGAAGAACAGACCCGTATCACGCTTGGCGGGATCCGCCGCTTTTTCGGCGTCGGTGTAGATATCGTAAAAGATCGTATCGCCCGCCGCCGCGTGTTCGCTCATGCAGTTGACAATTTCGACGGTCTTGTTTGGATCAATGTAGTTATACCACGTCAGCGACAGATCGCCGAGCGTGCCGCCGCCGTAATAGCCGGCATTCACCGGAAAGATCAGCCTGCCGTAACCGTCAAAAACGGGATCGTTTATCACGTCGTCTATCGCCGAGTCCGTCGTATATTTCACGGCGGCTTTCGCGGACCCGGCATTATCAAAAGGGAAAAACAGCGGCAGAGCGTTATACAGATATTCCTGCACGGCGTTAAAATCGTGATAGCCGCCCTGCTTCAGATAAAAAACGTAATGCTCGGGCGTAAAGATCTGCCTTGTCAGCATTTCGTCCGCCATATCGATCGACTGACTCTTGACCGCGTCCTGCGTGCCGACGGCGTGATAGATGAAATAGCCTCTTTCATCAAGGTCGTTATCCTTCACGAGCTGTTCGATGAAATCGACGTTCCGTTCGATCTGAAAGTCGCCGTAGGTGCCGTAGTACCAGCAGGAGCCGCTCATCGGCAGGAAGTAGTGAATATAGTCGTAGTCATAACAGAACTGCAGCCATGCTGTGACGGAGCCCAAGGAAAAGCCGCCGAACGCCCGGTGATCGCGGGAGGCTTTCAGGTCATCCGGCGAAGTTGATTCAGCATAGGTATGAAACATCCCCTCGACCGTCGGCATCAGATGATCCTCAAAATCACGGTGAAATTGCCTGAATTCCGAAATGGAGCTTGAAATATCCGTACTGCTGTTTTCGTTATAGAAGGTCGCCGAAACGATGATGACCGGCTTGATCTCACCTTTTTCGATGAGGTTGTCGAACATATTCTTCTGCGAGGCGAACTCAAAGTATTCGCCCGCGTGTCCGCCCCAGCCGTGCATCAGATAGAGGATATCGTACCTCGTTTCTGTATCGTTTTCGTCGTAGCCGTACGGCGTATAGACGTATGCGGTCTTCTTTATCGCGCCTCCGCCGCGAACGTAATCCTCGGAATCATAGTCCACGCGGGTCACGCTGCCTTGCTCCTTTGAGGAGCGTGTGTATTCGGCAGGTACGGCGACGGTGTCGCCGGTCTGCGGTATGTTGATCGTCATATTTGTTTTTTCTTCAGTCACGGCGGGCGTTTCGCTCTGCCGTCCGGTCGGCTCCGTCACGCTTCTGCACCCGGTAAGCGAAGCGATCGCAAGCGAGAACGCCACGCCTGCGGCAAGAAGTTTTTTCACCTCCGTCACCTCCTTGTGTTCGTCAAATAACCAGTTCATAATATCTTCTTCATGTGCAAACGATCCGCCGCCGCCGTGCTGATCGCGGATGCCGCGCACATCGAAATACGCCTGATCCTTCAGATCAAGCACGACGAGCTTTGAGATCTGCACCTCGTCCAGCCCCTTGTCTTCATACATCCGGACGAGCTTTTGATAGGTCTCACGCACGGAGCCCGAGCCGTAATAGCTGTCGTTCTCGCCGGTGACCATGTATACGGGCGTCATCGCTTCAACAAGCGGTTCCAGCTTGCCGTCCCATTGTGAAGAGCAATGCAGAAACGCGGTGTAAAGTTCCGGCGCGATCTCCATCACGAGCGAGCCGGTCTCACCGCCGCCGGAGTATCCGTTCAGATACACCCGGTCGGGGTCGATATTGTAGTGCTCAAGGAAATATCTCGTCAGCGCGACGGTCTGCCGTGCGCTTGTCATACCCCAGTCGTTCAGCTGCGGAGCGAGGATGATCATATCTTCGATATACTTCTGCGCCTCGGCCCCGTAATCCTCCGCGCGGATATTCACGCCCGCGCCCTGAAAGTACAGCCCCTCGTAACCGGGCAGCGTGACAAACAGCGCGCAGGGCTTCGTCCCGTTGCAGCTTTCGGGGATATAGCTTGCATAGTGGATATCTCCGTACTCGGTCGAATGCAGGGTGTTATCGATAATAAAACCGCGAAGCGTCTGCGTTCCTGCCGTTATATCCCCGGGTACGGAGACAGCTATTCCAAGTTCAGACTTTTCACCCAATCCCTTATGTCGGTCTCGTTTGCATTTTCGGTAAAACGCCGTCCGTCAGTCCAGTTTCCGCTTCCCGCCATTTCGGAAAGGTTTTTTCCGCTGTCTCCTAAGGGCGAGCTTGTGGAAGTGCAGAACGGTATAACGGTCTTTCCGTCAAAGTTGTTATCCTTTATAAAACGGTTTACCACCCATGACGCCTCACGCCACCAGATGGGATATCCGAAGAAAACGGTGTCATAATCTTCCCATCCGGAAACGGCTGTTGAGACAAGCTCAACGTCCTGTAAAGCCGTATCGTTATGTTCGTTGTTGACACGGCTCGATTGATCACGCCAATTCAGATCATCGTCGGTATAGGGCATTGCCGGCACTATCTCGAACGTGTCGGCGCCCGACTCTTCCGCTATGATCTCTGCAACTCTTTTCGTGTTTCCCGAGCCGGAGAAATAAACGACGAGAGTTTTGCCGGGAGCCTTGATCGCCAGATCGGTCGTCTGATCGGAATTCGCGTTTTCAGTCGTTTCTTTGATATCCGACGTCTGTTTTGTCACCGGCTGTGTTATGATATTATCTGTGTCTGTCGTCTGCCCGCCGCCTTCGCCGCCGCACGCCGCAAGCGTCAGCAGCATTGACGCTGAGAGGAGAAAAGCAAATATTTTCTTCATCACTTACCACGCTTTCTTTTCGTTTTCACTGCGCTGATTTTTCTTACGCTCCTCGACCATTTTCACAAACCATTCGACCATATTCGGGTCGGTGTGGGAGAAGAACGCACTCGTTTTGGTATCGAGCTCCGCGATCGCCGCCATATCCCCGTCGGTCAGCGCAAAGTCGAACACGTCGAGGTTTTGTATCATTCTGTCTTTATGCGTGGATTTCGGCAGGACGACGATGTTTCTCTGTATCGCCCAGCGGAGCATAACCTGCGCCGCCGATTTTCCGTATTTCGCGCCGATCCCGGAGAGGACCGGATTTGTGAAAAGCCCTCCCTTGCCTTCGCCGAAGGACGCCCACGCCTCGTGCTGAACGCCGTATTTCTCCATCCATGCGTGATCCTCCACGCGCTGATTCAAGGGATGCGTTTCGATCTGATTGACCATCGGTTTGATACGCGCGAAGGACGCGATATCGACCATTCTGTCGGGGTAGAAATTGGAGATACCGATGGCGCGGAGCTTGCCCTCGTCGTAAAGGTCTTCAAGGGCTCTGTACGCGCCGTAGTAATCCGCGAAAGGCTGATGCAGAAGCATAAGGTCGATATAATCCACGCCGAGACGGCGCATGGACTCCAGCACCGACGCGCGGCATTCTTCATAGCCGTAATGCTCGATCCAGACTTTGCTTGTGATGAAGATCTCTTCACGCGGGACGCCGCTCTTTCTGACCGCCGTGCCGACTTCTTCCTCGTTGAAATAGCTTTGCGCCGTGTCGATATGGCGGTAGCCCACCGAGAGCGCGTCAAGCACGCAGCGCTCGCATTCGTCCTTTGTCACCTGATAAACGCCGTAGCCGAGCATCGGCATTCTGACTCCGTTGTAAAGCGTAGTGAATTCCATTTTTATATCCTCCGTTATTTAATAATTCAAACCCTTGACCCAGTCTCTGACCGTTCTCTCCGATGAAGCGACGCTGCCGCCTCTTATCGAAAGCGCGTCGTCCGTCCTGACGTTCGCTCCCTTTGCGAGTTCCGTCACTCTCGGCAGAGCGCCCGCGCCGTTTGAGCTGCCCTCGTGGGAGAAAAACGGGATGACCGTTTTACCGGAAAAGTCGTAGCTTTCAAGGAAGGTCCACATGGACATCGGCAGGTCGTACCACCACACCGGGAAGCCGAAGAAGACCGTGTCGTACTGTGCCATTTGTTCTTTCGTCAGATCAACGTTGATCTCGGGGTACAAACCGTCGTCTTTTTCTTTCTTGGCGCGGTCGGCGGTATCGTTGTAGTTTTCGGGGTACGCTTCCTTCGCCGTCACGCGGACGAGGTCTCCGCCGGTCTCGTCGGCGACCCAATGCGCCATTTTATCGAGGTTGCCGGACCAGGAGAAGTAGACGACGAGGATCTTTCCGTCGCCCGACACCGTCTGCTCCGAGCCGGTTTCAGCCGTGTTTTCGGGATCGGTCCCGGTTCCGTTTGCTGTTGACGCAGTACTTTCGGGTGCTTTGGTGTTTGTACTCGTGCTTTGCTCATCGTTTTGCGCCGTGCCGCAGGCGGCAAGCGTCAGCAGTAAAACGGCAGTAAGGATAAGGGATACTATCTTTTTCATTTGTGTTTCCTCCGTATTTTCAATAATTGATTTCGGCAAGCCAGCGGCTTATCTTTTCGGGCACGCCGCGCTCGGCGTCGGACATTTCTACGGGAAGACCGGGTAAGACCTTTGACTTCGGGCAAAGCTCTTTGACCGTTTCGTAGGTACCGCCGTCGCCGGAGCCCATGTGTGTGTTGAACGGGATGACCGTCTTGCCGGAGAAGTCGTATTTTTCAAAAAGTGTGCAGATGATCATCGGGAAGGTGTACCACCACATCGGGTAGCCGATAAAGACCGTGTCGTAGTCTTTGATCGGCAGACCGTTTTTGATCGCCGGACGCATATCCTCGTCGTGCTCGCGCTTAGCGAGACGGGCGAGTGCGTTGTAATGGCTGCGGTCGCCGTCATAGGGAACGGCGGGCTCGATCTCAAGAATATCCGCGCCGGTCTGCCTTGCGATCTCCTCCGCGGTCGCTTTTGCGGTCCCGTAGACCGAGAAATATAATACAAGCGGCTTTTTCATCTGTCTGCTCCTTATGAAGTGATTTCGCGGCGGTTATACGTTTTTTCCGCCTCCGTGACTAAATAATACCATAAAACCTCTTGACTGTCCACTGCCAATGTGTTATAATGGTATTACTCACAGTTATACACAGGAGGCCGCTATGATCGAAATATACCTGCTGGAGCAGCTCGCCGCCGTGGCGGAGCACGGTACGCTTTTAAAAGCCGCGGAGGTGCTTTATCTCTCACAGCCCGCGCTCAGCCGCTCCATGAAGAAGCTTGAAGCAGAACTCGGCGTTTCGCTTTTCGACCGGGACAACAGCAAGATCACGCTGAACAAGACCGGGCAGTACGCCGTGGAATACGCGCGGCGCATACTTGAACTTGACCGGGAGATGTGCGAGGGCGTCGCCGACTTTGACCGCCGTCAGCGCACCGTTTCCGTCGGCGCCTGCGCTCCGTTCCCGCTGGGTGAACTGACGCCCGTCATTCAGGAACGGTTCGTCGAAATGGCGGTGACGACAGAGCTGTCCGACGATGAAAAACTGCTCTCCGGACTGCGCAACCGCTCGTATCAGCTCGTCATCCTTCACGAAAAGCCGGAGGGGCGGGATCTGTTCTGTCAGCATTATCTTGAGGAAAAGCTCTTTATCGTACTGCCGAAGGATCATCCGCTCGCCAAAAGAAAAAGCGTCACCTTCGACGATCTGCGGGAATACAAGGTACTGCTCGTCAGCAGTATCGGCTTCTGGATGGAGATCTGCCGCAAGCGGCTTGACCCCGAAAAACTTATCGTCCAGAACAATATGGACGCGCTGCTTGAACTGATAGAAGCGTCGACGCTTCCGCATTTCACATCCGACCGCATCATGGAGCGCGGCTTTTCAAACCCGGACCGGGTCACGATCCCGATAGAGGAAGATGACGCGAAAACAACCTATTATATCGCCTGTCTCAACTCCGAGAAAAAGAAATACGGCGCCGTTTTCAGCGCCGCAAGAGAAGCGGTATTGAGAGGAATGTAAATATCTGTTAGGTCAACAAATGAGATCCGGTTTCTCTCTTTTTTCTTTTCAAAATTACTTTTTCTGTTCATTTTCTTTACTTTTCGGGTTTTTTTCACCAATTAGAACTCACGTTTTATCAAGCAGCAGTAATTGCAGTTTTTCCTTGATAAAGCTAACGACTTCATCAGGACGCAGGCCCATCTTCATTTATCCTCCCGTTTTCTTGATTTAGTCACAATTATATGTTATCATACCATTGGAGAAGAGAAAAGAGTATATCCCCGTTTTCAGCAGAAAAGCTTTGCCCTGTGTGATAGAATCATATCGGCAAATCGGGATTGATGGAGGAGGATAGAATGGATCGCACAAACTATGAACTTAAGAATAAGGGGCTTCATTTGGTGAAGGCAGACAAAGAAAACTTCTGGACGCTGTTGGACCTTAAGGTAGCGAAAGAACAGGAGAACTTTGTAGCCTCAAATGCGGTAAGCTTGGCGCAGGCCTATGATACCTTGGCAGACGGCAAATTTATACAGGCCTTTGGCATCTGGGATGGTGAAACTCCCGTGGGTTTCGCCATGATCGGTCACAATTCCGAAGAATACGAAGAAATGGCTGAGGTCTATAGACACAGCTACTGTCTGTGGCGTTTCATGATCGATCAGCGATATCAAAAACGCGGCTACGGCAGGGATGCTCTTAAGCTCCTGTTGGACTACATCCGTAGCTTTCCTGACGGAAAGGAAGCTCTTTGGAGCACTTCCTGGGAACCCGAAAATGAGGTTGCTGCGAAGCTGTATCATGATTTCGGCTTTATAGAAAACGGCGAGATGGATGGAAACGAGATTGTTGCCGTTTTGAAACTCTAAAACAGCTCGACAAATTCCTGTTTGTCGATGGCTTTTGATCCCTTCAAAAACACGTTTTACAGGTCATTCCGGTTCGAAGAGGCAACTATGCCTCCCGATCTATTTGAATGGCACACAGGCGATTCTATGCGCTAAAATCCCATTTTCAGTAGAAAAACTATGCGCGGTGTGATATAATCATATTGACAAATCGGAATTTGCGGAGGAACAACATTATGCCGGAATACAGTGAACAGGATCTGAAATATGCGACGGAATTGCGCGAAAAGATCCACAAAAACGCTCTGGCGAGGGTCAGGGCGGTTTACCCTGACGCCGATCACGTTGTGGACGAATATCCGGCGGACGCATATTTTCAAAAGGTCTGGGATTATCCCGGGCAATGGTACACGGTGGTGGGGACGCCGCCCGGGACAGGAGGCAAAAAAGAACTGACGGAAGCCATTGTACGTCAAACGCTTGAGTATTACCGGAATAAGGGAACCGCACGTTCCGACAATGATTTTTACCGACTTATCGCAGAATACCCCGATATCGTTTGCGATTACCGACTTGTCGATTCCGATGATCAGAAAGCGAACGCAACAGGCGTTTTTCCTTATCGCGGGGTCGATTCGCACCGTATTGCTTTGGAATGCGCCTTCCGCGAACTCTCCGAAGACGGCGGCAAATGGTCTTACGATACGAAAGCCGCCAGGTGCAGAAAACTGGGCAGCAAAGCGCTTTTTGCGCCGACGGGTTCGGATAACCGGCTCAATTATCGCAAGGCGTTTCTTTGTCCTCCGCACGGGACTTCCTATACCGACAGGGATTTCGATAGGGTCAACGCCGTTTTGTTTCCCGGCGGAACGGAGTGTTTGGAAGTTTACAGATGGACGACCGACTGGTCAGACTATTTCGACGAGGGCCACGAATGGTGGGGCGCGCTGTGTCTTACGGTTTATGATAAAACGCTCGAACGGTTCGTCGTTATCACGGCATCGGCGACGGATTAACAAATTCCTGTTTACGGAGCAAAAAGCAATGGAAAAAAACGAAGAAAAAGCAATATTTGACAGAGCGACGGAGAAGCTTGATCTATACGTTCCGCTGTGTCTGGAGGACAATTGTGCCGATGATGCGGCAGCGTTCCTTCAGCCGGGCGGACCTTACGTGAGATTCGCCTTGAAGGAGTTCATGAAAGAGCTTTTGTTTGAGCTTATAAAGCCCGTGGGAGAGTGGACGAAGGACCCTTATTATATAGATATGGTCCCGATCTACGAGACGGTAAAGCATGAGCTTGCGGCGCATTTTGAGGTCAGTCACGGGCTCGAGGAATATATTTTCTCCGAGTTCATACGAGTTAAGATAAACGATATCCTGTCCCTCGATCTTCTGAGGGGACACCACGCATTCTCTACCGTGGGAATACGCGTCAACGGCTTTTGGGACGACGACGACAGCGACTGGATGGGATACGTCGCAGAAAAAACGGACGACGAGCTGCTTGAGTGTCAGGCGAACGGTGACTGCGAGCGATGCTCCGCGTACTTCTTCCCCGATCAGACAACAGAGTTCTGCCGCGTCGCGGAATACGTATACGACAACATAGACCGCTTTGTGCAGATGGCTGAGGAAAAGGCGCGGGAAGAAAGAAAAAAGTATGACCTGTAAATCATACGAAAAAAGGTGGTTTTATGGAAACGATAGAAAAATACAGAGACTGCAAAAAAGAAGACGTGATCCGCAAAGTCCCTGAGGATCTCTGGTGCGACTGGCTCGCGCAGGCGCCCGACGAGGACAGAGCGGACGCGGCGTTCATGAAAAAACTTGTCCTGCGCCGCGGGGAATGTCTGCGGTTTGCGCCCGATACGCTGCGTGCCGACTCGAACACGGTTCTTAAGGTCGTAAAGAACTGTCCCTCCGCCATCGTTTACGCGTCGGAGGAGCTGCAGAACAATCGCAAATTTATCAAGCAGGTGGTGAACCTGAACCCCTGTGTGATAAAATACTTAAGCGAAAGGTTCAGAAACGACAAAGGGATCGCTCTCCTCGCTGTCAGAAATGACCGGGAAATATTCTCCTCCCTCCCGGAGGAGATGCAGAGCGACGCCGATGTAGCGGAAGCATATCTTGGCGGGAAATTGTACAAACTGAAAAACGCACCGGAAATAATCCGGGACAACAGGGTGTTCGCGATAAAAATACTGCCCATGGGAGGAGGATTGCTTGAAGATTTTTCGGAACGCCTCCGCGCGGACAAAGAAGTCGTGACGGCGGCGGTCGGCTCGGCGTGGAACGCGCTCGGATACGCCGCCGAAGAATTGCGCGGCGACCGCGACGTGGTCCTTACCGCCGTCGGGCACGACGGCTACGCGCTTCAGTTCGCGTCCGACGAATTGAAGGACGACAAAGAGATAGTCCTCACGGCGATCGCGACCTACGAAGGCGACGTCCTCGAATACGCGTCAGAGCGGCTGAAGGACGACAAGGAGACGGTCCTTTCCGCCGTAAGAAGAAGTGAAAACTCGATCGGCTTCGCGTCGGAGCGGTTAAGACACGACGCGGACGTCATCCGGGCCGTCCTCGACGAACATCCGGGTCAGTTTGAAAATCTGCCGGAGGACGTGCAGGAGGATCTTGATTTTATTCTTTTCGGACTTGAAAGCGTCGTAAGGAATCTCCCCGATCCCGAGAACTACAGCTTTTTCGAAGATTCGACAAGCGAATACTACTCCGATTTCGCACAGGCGGAAGAGGATTTTCTCGACATGTTCGAATCGATACCGCCCGAGGAACTGGAGGATGATCCGGAGCTGAACGACAGAGTCAGCCGGCTTGCCGTCGAATTGAACGGCGCATATTACAAAGAGGGCAATTATCCTTATGAAGACGTTCACGACGGATTCATCCGCAGAATTGAAGCGCTGTACGAAGAACACGATATCCCGGTAAGCCGGGTCCTGGAAAAAGCACTCGAAACGCTTCGCAAAGAAAGCAAAAAGAAGAAAGACGATAAATACAATGATCTCAGCCCTGAGGAGAGATCATTTTACGAGAATCTTGACCGGTATGAAAAGATCGTCGGTGAATCAGCCGCGAGGTTCGGGGCGGAAGGCGAAAGAGAGTATCTTGACCCGGACGGCGGCTTCGTGAAAAACTGCATGACGTCCTTTGTCAAGGATCTGGTTTATTCGACGGACGGACTTTACCGCGACAGCGGGCTGTGGGAGGACGACGGATACGAGGTCGATCTCGACAAAGCTTACGAAGAGATCCGCGCACGTCTGTCTCCGGAGATAAACGTCGTAAGGAATCATGATTCTTACTATTCGGAAAATATCACCGTCGACGTGACCGAAGATATCAGTCTGATCCTTGTCAGAGCGACACCGCTTAAGATCATTGAGATTTGGGTGAACAAGGTCGATCCCGGGCATGAACATGGCAAGCGGCTTTCCCCGGACAGGCTCGGCGAGTTTTGCGACACGGTCCGGTACATACGCGATATCTACGGAAAATATGAGGAGCTTGCCCTGCTGCGCGCCGCCGAAATCAGAGAAAAGCTCGGCCTGTGAGACCGGATCATGTCAGGTATAAAACGAAGGCATGGTTCAGTGTGACGGTGTTCGACCAAAGGGAGGTAAATATGAAAGAGATAAAAATACACAGAATAAGCTACAGCCCGGGTTACGGTGATATGCTTGGAGGATATCACGGGATTACGCTCAGACAGGATAAAGACGGAAACTGGACGTTCGTCTGCTCAGACCGCAATGTTTATAACGAACCGACGATAACAACGACCTACGCGGTCAGCGCCGAGGATGTCGCAAAGCTTGAAGAGTTTATAAAAAGCAACAAAATTTTGTCACTGGAGAACCGACCGAAAAGCGATATGTTTGCGACCGACTACAGCCCGTGGAGCTGGAGCATAGACTACGAGACAACATCGTTTGGAAAGACAAAGCGCGAATACTGCAGCATCGGAGAATACAAAAGATACTCCGGCCGCGACTGCGATATACTGAAAGAACTGCGCAAAAGGTTTGAGTCTTTGCACGGGGAAAAGATATCGGAAACGGAAGAAGAATGAAACAGCCGTAATAGCCGAAAAAGAAGGAACTCTTATGTACTTTTCAAAACACAACGAAAAAATCACGTACATAAACCATTACAGCGGGCTGCTCGAGGTGGAAGGCGAAGGCCTTCTCTGCCGGGAGGACACCGGGTTAAGGCATGAATCAGACAAAAACTGGGCGAAAGAATATGACACACTCAGCGTGACTGAGGGAATAACCGGACTTGGCGATGGTTATATCGAATTCTTCTCGCATATAGACTGCCTTATCCTCAGCCGTACGGTAGAAACCGTTGCCGCCTCACCCGAACTTCTTAAAAGCTGGCGTAAAAGAAAGGTCCTGATCTGCGGCGAATACGAAACTTTTGCCGAAAGGTTCGCAGATGAAAACGGTCTCAGATTTCTTCACAGCGATATTCATCTGGCCGACGATGACATAGAAATCGCTCACGAACATGATATTATAACTCTGCGCTTTCATGAAAACGGCTCAAGCGATATCCATTACAACTGTTTCACCCCGGGCAGCTCGGCGGGCAGTTACGGCGGAGGAGAGTACGCCAACCCTTTGCCGCGGGACTTTTACGTAGGCTGTACCATTGATGATTTCGCAAACAATTTTCTGAATGAGAGAGTGCGCGGGCAGATCCTGTCAAACGAAACGCTGAAGCGGTTTCTTGAGATTTCAAACGAAAGACACAGGATCAAAAACGTATGACGAAAGAACGGAGAGCGGAGGTCAATAAGGTAATGAAAACGAAAAAGAAGGGCAGCAACTGGACCGCGTATTACGACGAGGACAACGGCAGGTATTTTGCCGAGATAATGTACACCAGCCGCGAGGGGCGCGAACAGTATGATTACGAGATAACGGCAGATATTTACAGCCGGCTCGGCACCTTTGCGGATGACATTGAAAACGAGAGACTTATAAAAACCGGGGAAATGACGTATTCGTTTGAAAACACGATGTACGGCACGCTCGGTCCCGAGCGGACCGTTTGGAACGAGGAAGCGAGCGAAGCGATGAAAGCGGCAGAGGCGAAGCAAAACAAGGACAGCAAGAAAAAGAAATGATCCCGACAAACCGGGATTTATGGAGGTGATATGCAATGACAATCTACGATATCTCGCAGGAGGTTTTCAGCTGTCGGGTATTCCCCGGTGACCCAGCGCCGGAAAGAAGGGTGC